>NZ_JWJD01000007.1 GCF_000820505.1 Geoalkalibacter ferrihydriticus DSM 17813
CGTTGGTTGGACGGGGCACAAATTGGTAGTCCTCCCCAAACACCGCGTTAAGCCCGATCAATCCCCCAACATCCTGAGCATCGTCGGCATGGGAAATCTGCCCAGCTGCGTAGGAATTTGATACAGTTGAATCAAGCAAGATACCGACGAGTCCACCAATGGCAAGGTCAGCATCATCAGCATCAAAACCGACTTCTTCAGGAAGCACTATCCCCTCCCTGTCAGCCTCTACAATGGTTGCTTGAGCATAGGAGTTGTCAATGGTTGATTCCATTACCCCCCCCACCAAACCACCGACATAAAAGTTGCCTGCAACAGTACCTGGGCCATAGAAACTTTTCTCCACCGTTGAGAATGCAATTTCTCCAGCAAGACCGCCGACAGCAATGTTGCCAGTGACATTACCCGCAGCGTAGCTTTCATTGACAGTAGAATAAAGAAGCCCCCCCACCAGCCCACCTACGCCCAGAATACCGGTGACATCACCTGTGGCGTAGCTTTCGCTGATGGTGGAAGAATCAAGGAAGCCCACAAGCCCACCAACGCCCTCAGTGCCCATGACATCGCCCGTGGCATAGCTTCTCTGTATTGTTTTGNTTCCGGTTGCGTAGGAGTTTTCGATATGCACGTTGTCGTCGGCGAGTCCCACCAGGCCACCGAAATTTCTACTGTCGGCTTCTTCTCCAGCACCTGATGCCACATCGCCGGTGGCATGAGAGCCGATGATTTGAGCTCCACTTCGAGCTTCCCCGACAAGCCCACCGACTTCACGAGACAATCCATTGACCGAGCCACTTGCGGAACTATTGATGATGGAGGAGCCGTACAAGGAACCGACCAACCCACCGACAACAGCATTTCCTGAAACACTGACGTTGNCCGAGCCACTTGCGGAACTATTGATGATGGAGGAGCCGTACAAGGAACCGACCAACCCACCGACAACAGCATTTCCTGAAACACTGACGTTGGCATGACTATCGACAATCGTTCGCAGGCTCTCCGTCATCACACCGACGAGCCCTCCAACGTCGTAAGTACCTGCCACTGCGCCATCTGTTACGTTGATATTTTCCAGATGCGTATTATTGCCGGCGAGACCCACAACCGAACCTACTGAGTAGCCTCCAAGGATATCAACATCGGAAAGCGTCAGGTTGCTGATGGTGGTATCCACCACTGTGCCAAAAAGCCCTATGTCGTATTCACCTGGGCGGTCGATAATCAAACCGGAAATCTTTTTATCATTACCGTCAAAAGTTCCGGCATATGGTACTGAGTTTGACCAAGAGCCAATGGGTGCCCAACCCTTGCCGTCATTGGCCAATGCTTCGCCACCGTTGACCTGTAAATCATAGCCTGCCGTCGAGGCATTGAGAATGTTCAACAATTTAAAACTGAAGTCCTCACCAGCAACCGCATTGATATTCTGCAACTGATTCCAATCGGTAATGGTGTAGGGATTTTCGCCATTACCCCAACCACCGGCGAACAACGTGCTCATCATGCGATCTTCTTCACGGGTCACATTGGTCAAGTAGGGTAGTACCACCTCATAACCAGCCTCTGATTCACCACCGGCAGTCAATGTCCAAAGTGAATCATCTTCATTCCAATCGCTGAAGGTGGAGGGCATATGCATTTCCGTCGTAGTTTTCCCTGTTCCACCGGCGCTGGTATTTATGCCGCTTGTGTGCATATCCCAGAAACTGTAGAAAATACTGCCACCAGAGTTCTCACCGATCAGACCGCCAGTTGCCTCTTCACCCAACACCGCTCCATTGGCGAAATTATTAGCTACGGTGCCCTCGTTATAACCGATCAACCCACCAGTGGCGTAGCCGCCTTCCACCAGTCCAGTGGCATAGCTGTTGGTTATACTGCCTGGCTTGGCATAACCAACCAGCCCACCAGTGGCGTAGCTGCCCTGTACCACCGCTGTGGAATAGTTTGTATCAATGGTGCCCTCGTTATAACCGATCAGCCCGCCAACGAAGTTTTTGCCTTCCACCGATCCGGTAGCATAGCTGTTGGTAACGCTGCTGCCTGAGAACTGACCGATTAACCCGCCAACCTGGTTGCCGCCGCCCTTCACCGACCCGGTCACATAGCTGTTGGTGACGCTACCTTGCGTGGCATAACCGATCAGCCCTCCAACGTAGTGTCGACCTGATATAAACACATCAGTCAGACCGATATTTTTTACGGTACCACCAGAGTTGACCCAACCCAAAAGCCCAACATAATCGGTGCCAGGGCGATTGATGGTCAGGTCAGTGATTTCATGCCCCAGGCCGTCAAAGGTCCCGGTAAAGTGAGCAGCGAAAGTGCCGATCGGGGTAAAACCAAGATAGCTTTCACCATCTGGGTTCCAATTCGAGGTGGCTAATGCGTCAATATCAGCGCCCAACTCATAGGTTCCATTGAGGGCGGTATTCATCCACTGCAACTGCTCAATATTGTGGATGACAACTTTGCCATTTTCATTAAATTGGACAGCCGTTCTGTTATTAACTGCATCGAAATACACTCCGCCACCCGTTGCATTGGTGTTCTCGATTGTGGCGTTGACGTTGATGTTGTTGTGAGCATCAAGTGTGAGTTGGGTATTCGTATCCCAAACGAGGTCGGCGCTGACGGTAATATTGCCGGGGTCATCGCCGGCAGCCGGTGTTTGCACGGTAATGTTGTTGTTAGTGAGATTGCTGACCAGAGTATCGGCACCGATAGAGGAACTGGTGCTGACGTTTTCAATAAAGCTCCCCCCGTCTCCTGCGACGATTTCAATATTCGTTGGATCAATCAGCCATTCGCCCGTTTTGCCCTCCGGTGCGTAGGTGGTTACCTGCAGATCAGGCTTGATATCGACCACCGCCGCGCTGGTCTCAACAAACCCGCCATCGCCGCCATGGGGGGCTGAGGCATCCAGGGTACCGGCAACCTCGATGCGGCCATGCTCCATATCCCCCATCAGGTAGATTTCACCGTTTTCCCCCGTCGCCAGTGACTGGGCTTCGGTGATGCCGGTGTGGTTGATGACCGTGCTGGTCAATTCACCCGCTGCTCTGGCGGTGAGGTACACCAGTCCGCCATCGGCCCTGATCGCTCCGCCCTGCTCAATGAGGGCGTCAATAGCGGCCTCTTCCACCTCGATCTTGACCGGACCACCCAGATCGAGCGTGACCTTGCTGCCGGCGCCCATCAACACGTTGCCGCCGTTGGCAGTGAGAGTGCCGCTGTTTTCAATCCGCGCGGCGATCAGAGCGATGGAGCCGCCATTGTGGGCCGTGATGTTGCCCTGATTGACGATGGCGTTGCTGCTGGTGCCTGCAAAGCGGTAGTTGCCCGCCATGAAGTCGTCATTGCTGATGTCGAGGGTCGATGCGACGAAGCCGCCGACATTGACCTGGGCGCCAGAGGAGAAGAGTACGCCGTTGGGGTTGACCAGAAAGACCTGACCGTTGGCGTTGAGCGCCCCCTGAATCACCGAGGCATCTGCGCCGGTCACGCGGTTGAGGGCCACGGCGCTGCTGGAAGGCTGGTTGAAATTGACGGTGTTGTTCTGTCCTATGGAGAAAGAAGTCCAATCCGCCGCCATGCGCTGGGTGTCTTGCGTGACGGTCAGGGTGTTGCCGCTGCTGTTAATGGCACCGGAACCGGCGACGATATTGCCGCCGGTAGGCAAGGTGCCGGCCGCCGCCGTACCAACACAGATCCACAAACTGAGCAGCAAGGCCATGGCCGGCAAACGCAACCGGCAGCGCTTGCCGGCTCCTCTGCCGCGACTTGAAACGATTTCAGCCACGGCGACCAAGGTTCCAAAAGTGTCGTTCCAGATCAGGCGAAAAATTTTATTCACAACATACCTCAGGCAGACAAAAGTGTTCCCATCGCGATTGGTTTCTATCTATCCAGAACTTCAGAACAGATTTTTTTAATGACATATTTTCCAACAAAAAAGCCATCCCCGAGAGCAGGGATGGCGTGAAAACTCGCATCCACCCTTGGCAACCCGGCCATCCCGAAGGATCCGTGGCTTTGCGTCCCTGNCAACAAAAAAGCCATCCCCGAGAGCAGGGATGGCGTGAAAACTCGCATCCACCCTTGGCAACCCGGCCATCCCGAAGGATCCGTGGCTTTGCGTCCCTGAATTGCTTCAGGTTTGCTCTTTACAAGGCGCTGAAATTGTTTTCTCCGGCTATTTTTCGCCGAAAACTTCAACTTTTGCGATTGTCTTGCCGTGCCGGAGCGTTAATCCGCCCCAGCGAATGAAATCAGCGAAAGTCAAATCTAAGGCAACTTTCATTGCATTTTGCAACGACTTTCGATAGGTTTAAAAAACTTAACATCTGGAAATTTCATTGCTGTTTCACGTAGTATTATTTTATTTTAATTTAAAAGTTCGGTCTTCATGTCTGAAGATCCTCGACTTCAACCTATTGACGCCCGCACCGGCAGGCTCTAACCGATCTTGTCGTGTTGGATGCAGAGGTTAACATGTCCGACACCCTGGCCCAATTGTCCCACCTGACGTTGCTGTATGCTGACGACGACACTGTGTTGATGGAGTCGATGGTGGAGATTTTTCGGGAGTACGTCTCCCATGTGATCACCGCGACCCATGGCGAAGCGGCCTGGTCCTTGTACCAGGAGCATCGTCCCGATCTGGTCATTCTCGATCTGGCCATGCCGGGATGTGACGGCCTGGAGGTCGCTCGCCGCATCTGCCGCGAAGATCCCGATCTCCCCATTGCCCTGATGACGGGTCACGACAGCCGCGAAAATATGCTTGCGGCATTCCCCCTGCGGTTGTTGAGTTTTATGGTCAAACCGGTGGATCTTGAAACCCTTGATCAGTTCTTCCGCCAGGGCGCCGACTTGTTGGCACGCCACGGCAGATACCGGATGATTTTTGAGAGCGGTGCCGTTTTTGATCCGATTCTGGGGGAGGTCCACGATCCTGCCGGCGCCCGACATATTCTATCGCGCAATGAAAAAAAATTTCTTGAGCTGATGCTTGCGCGGCGTGGGCAACTCATCGACAGTGACCGTATCTGCAACGAAATCTCCCGTGACAATCCGGACATCATGAGCTGCCAGGGGTTGCGCAACCTGATCCACAGGTTACGTCGCAAACTGGGCAAGGATGTCATTGTCAGCCAAAAAGACCTCGGCTACCTGATCCCCTGATTTTATGTTCTCATCCGCGGTTTCATTCCAGCGCCTTCGCATCCCTCTCATCGTCGCCCTGCTGCTGCATTGGCTGTCAGTGCCGACACTGCTGGATGCCGCCTCGCCGCCACTTTTCGAGCCTTCACCGTTGACCGCTCACCCCGAAACCACGTACTCGGCCACGAGTGTTTCCGTTTCGGCCGAACCGGATGGTTTTGGACTCTCGGAGCGGCCACAGATTCCCTCGACACCCCTGGCGGAGGAGCACAAGCCATTTGCCGATCCCCTTAGTCCTGCACAGGCAAAGGGGTCGACCGACAATTTCGGCAACCAGTTGCGTCAAGCTTTTTCCGAACAACTTTTTTGGGGAATGTACGGCGGAATGATTTTGGTTTTGTTGGTGTACATCCTGACCCTGGGAGTTCTGACACAGCGGAAAATCCTGTTCTGCTACGGTTTAAAGGCGACAACTCTGTTCGTACTAATGTTCATTCACTTCGGCTACGGCTCGCTTCTTCCTTTTCCACCTCAGTTCATGACGCAGGTGGTGCTGGTACTTTTGCCCTTCTGGATCTTCTCTTCCATTCTTTTTTCCCAATTGTTTCTGGACACCGGCAATACCATGCCGGGGGCTCACAAGTGGTTGTGGATTCCTTTTTTCTCGTCCGTTGGCCTGGTGCTTTCGGCTCAGTCAGGGTGGGATGGCTATCCACAGGGTCCGATCGCGGTCTGGTGGAATCTGACCCTGGTGTTGCACATCGGTCTGCTTGTCGGAGCCGGGACCCTGGCGCTACGGCGCGGCGTCACTGACGCCGGTTTTTATCTGGCGGGCCATGGGCTCACACTCTTTGTAGCCGGACTGCTTCTGTTCGCGGGCGCGGACTGGGCCGACAAAGTCACCTCGACAGGCATACTTTTGCCGCTTGCCGTATTGCTTGAGGTGATTCTTCTGGCGACGTCGTTTGCCAGGCGGCTGGCACGCACTCGCCGGGAACACCACGCGCGTGAAAACATGCTGCGGGATCAACGACGGTTTTCCGCATTTGGCAAAAACGTTAAAGCTTCCCAGGAACAATGGGACAGGCCCCTGATTCAGCTCAGAAAAATACTGGATGAGGCTGACGAAAGACTTTCCGGCTCATCACCGCCTAACCCTGGCAGCGATTTTGACTATCTGCGCCTCGCCCTGATACCACGACTGGAGAATAATCTGCGCGACATTCACCGGACCGTAAACGATGTCCGTGAATTGTTGGTTAATGCCTCCACCGAACAGCGTTCCGGCCATGATTAGGTTGCTGTTGATCTTGATGTTGCTGCCGGCAGCCTTGCCCTGTGCCATGGCGGCTCAGTCCGTCATCTTAAATCCGGCCCCGACAATCCTCGTCGCTGCTGATCTGCCCCAGGACTTGCATGGGCGGATGGACTATCTCCTCGATCCAGACGCGCGAATGACCCCGGAAGAAGCTCTTGAAAGTGCCGACTGGCAACCCCTGCAGCAGCTCAACTTCGGCTATCTCGGATATCCGGTCTGGACCCGCGTAACCCTGGCGGCAGAAGCGGAGCCGATGGACGTGCTGCTACAGCTCAAGCGCATGGCTCTGATCGATCTCTACCTGATCCATCCAGAGACGCAGGTCGTACATTATCAACTGGGGCACCGACAAGTCCTCGACCCCGCTGCAATCCGCTACCGCTTTCCGGTTCTCCCGCTTCACCTTGAATCCGGCCGGCCGGTCACCTTGCTGACTCGGATTTATTGCATTGGTCCGATTGAGGTCGGCTCACGCATCAGTAGTGCGGCGGACATCCTGCATCAGGATACTCGGGAACATCTGATCTGGGGCGCGATTTGCGGCATGATGATTGCCGTTGTGCTCAGCAGTCTGATTATCTGGCACGGTTTTCGTCAACGGCTGGTTCTTGCCTACGCCGCCATTGCCCTTACCTCCCTGTTGGCCATAGTGACGGTCAAAGGACTGATTCCCCTGACACCCTATCCGGCCTTAAACAGCCTAGGAGTTTACAGCAGCTGGGTTTTCAGTAACCTGATGCCGGTGACGATGATCGTTTTTGCCATGGTATTTTTTGCCACCAAGGAGACGCTGCCGCTGCTGCACCGGTGGCTGGCCTTGCTTCTGGGTGTGAATCTGGTATTGACGGCGGCGTGGCTGGCCGCGCCGTGGTATCCTCTACTTTATCGCTACACGGCTCTGTTGGGCGGGACAACCTTTCTGACGGGGATTGTATTGACGGGTGTCGGCCTAGTGGGTCTGCGGCGAGGGATAAGTGGCAGTGGTTACTACCTGCTGGGGCAGGGAAGTTTCTTCCTGAGCCTTCAGTTTCAGCTACTTGGTCAATTCGGCCTGCTGCAACGTCAGGAAATTCTTGATTTCGTCATTCCTGTCGGCGCCACGCTGGACATCGTTTTTCTGGCCCAGGCAATGAGCCTGAGGCTCAGCGCCATCAAAAAAGAAATTCACCAACGTCGACGAGAATTTGAACAACGTTCCCGCGAAAGCTCCTTCGGCAAAATGGTCGGGATGGTCATCCATCAATGGCGAGCACCTCTGGCTCGTCAGGCTGCTATGGTGATGGAAACAAAACTGCGCCTGACGCGAAACAGCCAAGCGCGACAGGATCTTGAACGCTTTACCGCGGTGCTGCTGCCCAGGATGCGCGACAATGTCGAGCAGATGGAAAAAACCCGCCAGGAGTTTGAAGCCCTGTTCAGCGAAAATGACAAATTGCTGCGTTTCAACCCGGACTGTTCTGTGGCTCAGGCCTTGTCGGTGGTATCGGGAACAGAGCTTCCGGCACCCTTGCGGACCCTCCGACACCGTCCCGAAGATCTTAAGCCGATCCTCAATTACCCTTTCGCACTGACCCAAGTGATCCTCACCCTCATCGAAAATGCCTGCGACATTATGCGAGAGCGAAGAATCAGCAACCCCGAAATCAATATTTCACTATCTCAGGCGGCAGACATGTCGGTGACCATTACCGTGTGTGACAACGGCGGCGGAATCACTCTCTCCCCTGCGTCACGGTTATTTGACCCGTTTGTCAGCGGCAAGCGGCAGCCCGGAACGGGGATGGGGCTTTATATTGCCAAATTGATCGTTGAATCACGCCTGCGCGGCACCATTACGGCAGCAGCCACCCGTGACGGCGCCCGCTTTACCCTTACCATTCCCGACCGAATGTCAGTAAGTATTTAAGTTCGCAGGGTCGGACCAAGCTAAGTAGCCGGAAATAAACGAAAAGGTTTTTGAAGTACCCCATAAAATCAGGCCATGGGCCGATTTTTGAGGGTAAAATCAGCGCGGGAGGCGAGGGGGTGGATGGCAAGGGCAGAGCTATGGAGTCAATTTCACCCTAAAAAATCGGCCCATGGCGGTAGAAAATGCCCATTTTTTATATTATTGTATATAGATATCAGTGAGTTGACTTGGTCCGACCCCGCGGGCCAAACTCTTATATTAATTTAGAGAAAAATAAAATCATGCCGAAAGAAAAAAATTCCACACCCGCCCGCGACATCGTGCTCGCTTCAACCAGCCCATATCGGCTGCAGTTGCTGCGGCAGCTTGGTTTTCCCTTTCAGGTGGCTGCACCGCAGGTGACTGAAAGCATCGATCAGCAGGTGGCGCCGGAACTTCAGGTCAAGTATCTTGCCTCGCAAAAAGCGTTGAGTTTGGGCGCGAAATATCCCGACGCGCTGATCATAGGTGCCGATCAGGTGTTCATGGATGCCCGCGGGCGCATTCTCGGTAAGCCGGGCAATTTCGAGCAGGCCGAAGAGCAGTTGCGGCAGATGGCCGGCAGGTCTCATGTCTTTTATACCGGGGTCTGTGTTTATGACAGTGCCGGTGGCCAATCCCTGACCGATTACACCACTTATCGCGTGACCCTGCGCAGTCTGACCCGCGACCAGATTCATCGCTATGTGCGACGCGAAAATCCTGTCGATTGCGCAGGATCATTCAAAATCGAGGGTTTGGGGATTGCATTAATGGAAAAAATGCAAGGCGATGATTTCACCTCTCTCATCGGCTTGCCGTTAATTCGTGTGACCGAAATGCTGGAACATTTCGGGGTCGAGATTCTCTGAGGATTCCTTTGATTCGTGCTGAAAGTTCGTTGACCCTCTGAAACCCCCTGTGCGATAATAATCCCTTGGATTTTTAGCGAAACTGTTGACGGTTTTTCAAAAGGCTAAAGCCTAGAACCCTTCGACCGATCCGTTTAAGTGTCTACAAAATAACCGTTTTTCGTTAAATCGAAAGCCTGTCTTCAGCGGATTCCACAATCATGAGCGACACCCCCTTCGTTCATTTGCATCTGCATTCCCAATACAGCTTGCTGGACGGCGCCATCAAAATCGGCGACCTCGTCAAGCGCGCTAAGGAACAGCGGATGCCGGCACTGGCCATTACCGACCATGGCAACATGTTCGGTGCCGTTGAATTTTATCTTGCGGCCAAGGCGGCCGACGTTAAACCGATTTTTGGTTGCGAAGTATATGTCGCCACCGCTTCACGCTTTGCCAAAAGCAATGCCCGCACCTCCTCCGACGCCTCGCACCATCTGGTGCTTCTGGCTGAAAATCTTGAAGGTTACCGCAATCTCTGTCGCCTGGTTTCAGCCGGGTATCGGGAAGGCTTTTATTACAAGCCGCGTGTCGACTGGACTCTGCTGCAGGAATGCAATCAGGGTCTGATTGCCCTCACCGCTTGTCTGGGCGGCGAAATCCCCACTCTGATCGAGCAGGGCAAGATGGACGACGCCCGCCGCCGCTGCGCCGAGATGTCTGAAATTTTTGACAACGAGCGGTTTTACCTGGAATTGCAGGAGAATCTCATCCCCGAACAGACGCGGGTCAATCGCGGCCTCAAGGAGATAGCGCGTGATCTCGGTCTGCCTCTGGTGGCCACCAACGATTGCCATTATCTCACGCGCGACCAGGCCCATGCCCACGAAGTTCTGCTATGCATCCAGACCGGCAAGACCATGGATGATCCCACGCGCATGCGTTTTCCCAACGACGAATTTTACGTCAAGACGCCTCAGGAGATGGCTGCGCTTTTTGAGGATGTGCCGGAAGCGATCAGCAACACCCTGCGTATTGCCGATCGCTGCGAGGTTGACCTCGACCTGAAGACCTATCATTTCCCCCAGTATGAAAAGCCCGCCGAAAAGTCCCTGGAGGATGTGCTGCGTGAAGATTCACGGCGCGGCCTGGATGAGCGGCTGGCCGAAATCCGCAAGGTCCGTCCGGTGAGCGCAGAAGATGAAAAAGTCTACCGTGAACGGCTTGAAACGGAACTCGACTGCATCAATTCCATGGGATTTCCCGGATATTTCCTGATCGTCGCCGATTTCATCAACTGGGCCAAGGATCAGAACATCCCCGTCGGACCTGGGCGCGGTTCGGCCGCAGGCTCCCTGGTGGCTTACGCGATTCGCATTACCGATATCGATCCCATCCCCTACAATCTGCTGTTTGAGCGCTTTCTCAATCCTGAGCGCGTGTCCATGCCCGATATCGACGTCGACTTCTGTATCAGGGGACGTGAAGACGTCATCGAGTATGTGCGACAGAAATACGGTGCGGCCAACGTGGCGCAGATCATCACCTTCGGTACCATGGCGGCTAAGGGTGTCATCCGCGACGTGGGGCGTGCCATGGGCCTGCCTTACGGTGAGGTGGACAAGATCGCCAAACTGGTTCCGGGAGTTCTCAACATTACCCTTGGAGAGGCCCTCAAGCAGGAGCCCAAGCTGCGCGACCTGGTCGATAAAGACGCCAAGGTCAAGCAGCTCTTCAACACTGCTCTGGCCTTGGAGGGTCTGACCCGCCACGCCTCGACCCATGCCGCGGGGGTGGTGGTGACGCCTAATGATCTCACCGAGTATCTGCCGCTTTACGTCGACCCCAAGGCGGGCGGCCAGGTGACGCAGTTTTCCATGAACTATGTGGAAAAAATCGGTCTGGTCAAGTTCGATTTTCTGGGACTTAAAACCCTCACCGTCATCGACAATGCCGTGCGTCTGATTCGCGCGGGGAAAAATCCCGACTTCGATCTGAATCTCATCGGTGACGATGATGCCAAGACTTACGAGCTGCTGTCCCGCGGGGAAACAACCGGAGTTTTTCAGTTGGAATCCTCGGGCATGAAGGAACTCTTGGTCAAACTCAAGCCCTCCTGCTTCGAGGACATCGTTGCGGTGTGCGCTCTTTATCGCCCCGGTCCGCTGGGATCAGGCATGGTCGATGACTTCATTCAGCGCAAACACGGCAAGAAGAAGATCACCTACGATTTTCCCCAGCTCGAGCCGATTCTCAAGGATACCTACGGCGTTATCGTGTACCAGGAGCAGGTCATGCTCATCGCCCAGGTGCTGGCCAACTACAGCCTGGGAGGCGCGGATCTTCTGCGGCGCGCCATGGGTAAGAAAAAGGTCGAGGAGATGGCCAAGGAACGCGAAAAGTTCCTTGCGGGCGCCCGTGACAACAACCTCGATGCAAAAAAAGCCGGGGCGGTTTTCGATCTCATGGAAATGTTCGCCGCATACGGTTTCAACAAATCGCACTCGGCGGCCTACGCGCTGGTGGCCTATCACACCGCCTATCTCAAGGCCCACTATCCCGTTGAATTTATGGCGGCCCTGCTCACCGAGGACATGGAAAATACGGATAAGGTGGTGAAAAATATCGCTGAGGTCCGTTCCATGGGCATCGAAGTTCTGCCTCCCGATATCAATGCCTCGGAGCGCAGTTTCACCGTGCATGACAACGCCATCCGTTTCGGCCTCGGCGCGGTTAAGGGGGTCGGGGGCGCGGCCCTGGAGGTGATAACCGAGGTCCGCCGCGAAACACCGTTCAGCTCACTGCACGATTTCTGCGAGCGGGTTACTTTGCAGAAGGTGAATAAAAAGGTTATCGAGGCGCTGATCAAGTGCGGCGCGTTTGACTCCCTGGGCGGGCGCCGCGCCCAGTTCATGGCGGCGCTGGAAGATGCCATGGAGGCCGGCCAGAGCTTGCAGCGCGAACGCGCTCTGGGGCAGGAATCCCTGTTTGGGATGGAAGAAATCGTCAGCGCCGGTGGCAATGGCCACGGCAAACTGCCTGATGTGGAGGAATGGCCGGAGAAGGTGCTGCTCAGTTTTGAGAAGGAGGCTCTGGGATTTTTCATCACCGGGCATCCTCTGGCGCGCTACCGCGACACCATCAAACGTTTTGCCACCTGTGACGCCGCCGCTTTAGGCGAGCGTTCCGACAAGGAAGAAGTCAAGGTGTGCGGTATTGTCTCGGCGGTGAAAGAACTGACCACCAAAAAAGGCGATCGCATGGCCTTTGCGACCCTCGAAGATCTCAGCGGGTTGGTCGAAATGGTACTCTTTCCCGAGGTTTACCAGGCCAGTTCCGATCTAATCAAGGGGGAAGAGCCGATTCTGGTCAGCGGATCCCTTGACGTCGGCGAAGAAACCTGCAAACTGATGGTCGCAGAGGTGATTTCTCTGCGCGACGTGCAAGAGCGGCAAACAAAAAATGTGCATTTCCGCCTGAGTTCGCCCGGGTTGGACGAAGAACACCTGCGTGGGCTGAAGAACATTCTGAAACAGTTTCCCGGCCGTTGCGGATCATTTATTCATGTTGTCGTTCCCAACGAGTGCGAGGCTGTGGTCGGACTGCCCGATATTCTCAATGTCGCAGCCAGCGATGAATTGATGGAGGCCACGGAAAAGCTTTTCGGCTACCAGGTTGTCACGTTTGAATGATGCCGGTTACTGAAAGCTTTTCTCTTTAATGGAGACAAATCTATGCAATTTTACCTCGATTTTGAAAAACCAATTGTTGAACTGGAGCGCAAGATCAAAGAATTGCGCGAATTTTCTACCGAAAATGTCGATTTTTCAAGCGACATCAAGAAGCTTGAAAAAAAAGCCGCCAAGCTGCGCGACGATATTTTTTCCAACCTCAATCGCTGGCAGCGCACCCAGCTTGCCCGGCATACCAACCGTCCCTACACCCTGGACTATGTGAACAATATTTTCACGGACTGGTTCGAGGTGCATGGTGATCGCAACTTTCGAGACGATCCGGCCCTGATCTGCGGTTTCGCCCGACTCGACGGTGAGCCCTGCGCCGTAATCGGCCACCAGAAGGGCCGCGATACCAAGGAAAAAGTCTATCGCAATTTCGGCATGCCTAATCCCGAAGGTTATCGCAAGGCCCTGCGGGTGATGAAGATGGCGGAGCAGTTCGGTCTGCCGATTTTCTGTTTTGTCGACACGCCAGGCGCTTTTCCCGGCATCGGCGCCGAAGAGCGTGGCCAGGCCGAGGCCATTGCCCGTAACCTGCGGGAGATGGCGGCGCTGAGCGTGCCGGTCATTGTAACCGTAACCGGTGAAGGGGGCTCTGGGGGGGCGTTGGCTGTTGCCGTGGGCAATCGGGTTTTAATGATGGAGTATTCGGTTTATGCCGTTATTTCCCCTGAAGGCTGTGCAGCCATTCTGTGGAACGACGGCACCAAGGGGCCCGTTGCCGCCGAGGCGCTCAAGCTGACGGCGAGCGATATCGCCTCGCTCGGGTGCGTCATCGATGAGGTGATTGCCGAGCCCGTCGGCGGGGCCCATACCGATCCCGTTGGTGCTGCGGTTCAGGTCAAGAAATCACTCAAAAAACATCTGGCCGAATTACGAGAGCTTTCCGGGGAAGAACTGGTAGAGCAGCGCTATCAGAAGTTTCGCGCCATGACCCTGGTGGCTGAGGGGTAATGATGGGCTCCGCATGGTATGCGTATTCGCGCCTGTTTCTTTGCGTGTTGTGTGTTGCGGTGGTGGCCGCCTGCGCGCCGCCGCGTTCACCGGCGCCGGCCGTCACTTCAGCCTCCCCCGAGGTTGCTTCGCCGCAGCGAGCGGGAGATGTCTCGCAGCCGCGTGAACTCAGGGGCTGGGAGCGGCCTTATGAGGTTTTTGGAGAGCGCTATCATCCTCTGCTCAGCCATGAGGGTTTTGTCGAGGAAGGTTTTGCCAGTTGGTACGGCCAGGATTTTCATGGCAAAAAGACCAGCAACGGAGAAATCTACGACATGTATGCCATGACGGCGGCGCACAAGACTCTGCCCCTGGGCATCCACGTCAAGGTAACCAACCTCGACAACGGCAGCGAAACCATTCTGCGGCTCAATGATCGCGGACCCTTTGTCAAGGGACGCATCATCGATCTGTCCTATACGGCAGCCAAGAAACTTGACGTGGTGAGGCCGGGTACGGCCCCTGTGCGGGTTGAAGCTTTGGGTTACCGCCAGGTCGACTCATCCGGGCAGGTCAGCTATGCACAGCCTCAGAATTGGGAGGTGGGCAGCTATTCCGTGCAACTCGGCGCCTTTACCATTCGGGAGAATGCCCAGCGCCTTGCCGATCAGATGCAACGCCAGGAGGGCCATTCGAGCATTCACCAGGGGTATGTGGGGGGACAGCTTTTTTACCGTGTGCGGGCCGGAAAATATCCAACCCTGGCATCGGCCGATGCGGCGAAGCTGCGGTTTGAGTCCCAGGGGTATTCCGGCAGCTTCGTTATTGCGGCCGAGTAAGGTTATTCGTAACTATTCAGCGGCAACGTCCGACAGTACCGCAGGGTGCGGCGGTTGAGTGCTGCGTCAAATGTTTGAGCCGCAGGTGAGTTTTTGCCGCACGTGATGCCGCCGTATCCTGCGGTGCATGCTGAACAGTTACGGTTGTTCATCCTTTCCCTGGCTCTGGTAGCGGCCCAGGAAATCCTGCTTGAACGCCTGGAATTCATCCTGCTCGATGGCCTTGCGGGCCTGGGTCGTGAGGTTCAGATAGAAGTGTACATTGTGTATGGCCGCCAGGGTTGCCGAGAGGATCTCGTTGGCGTTGTACAGGTGATGCAGGTAGGCGCGGGTGAAGTTGCGACAGCAGTAACACTCGCAGGCCGGATCAACGGGGAAGAAATCGCGCCGGTAGCGGCGATGGGTCAGGCGCAGCCGGCCGTGGCTGGTGAACAGGGTGGCACTACGGGCATAGCGGGTAGGTATGACACAGTCGAACATGTCCATGCCGCGTTCGATGCTTTCCAGAATGTCCTCGGGAAGTCCCACGCCCATGAGGTAACGCGGCTTGTTTTCCGGCAGATAGGGAGCCGTATCGTCCACCACCTTCTTCAGCAGTTCCAGTCCCTCGCCGACACTGACTCCGCCTACCGCATAGCCCGGAAAATCAAGATCCACCAAGGCCTGGGCGCAGTCGCGTCGCAGATCCGCATAGACGCTGCCCTGCACAATGGCGAACAGTGCCTGGTCGGAACGGCTGTGCGACTTCAGGCACAGTTCGGCCCAGCGCAGGGTTTTCTTGATGGACTGAGCCGCGTAGGCATGGGTTGAAGGGTAGGGAATGCACTCGTCGAAAGCCATGATGATATCGGCTCCCAGAGCATTCTGAATGCGCGTTGCCTCCTGAGGGCCGAGGAAAATTTCATTGCCGCTGACCTCATGGCGAAAGAAAACACCGTCGTCAGTGATTTTTTTCTTCGGCAATGAAAAGACCTGAAAGCCGCCGCTGTCCGTGAGGATCGGTTTTGACCAATTCATGAAGCGATGCAGGCCGCCGGCTTTTTCCACAAGTCCCTCGCCGGGGCGCAAATGCAGATGATAGGTATTGCTGAGAATGATCTGGGCGCCGGTCTCTTCCACCTGCGCGGTGGTCATGGCCTTGAGGGCGCCATGGGTGCCGACGGGCATGAAAATCGGTGTTTCGATCACCCCGTGGGGAGTGCTCAGGCGTCCGCGACGGGCGCGACTGGTGCGGTCGGTATGCAGCAATTCAAATTGAAACATGGATGGAATTTATCTCCGGGGATGGCAATAACGGCCCCATGTCAGCGGTGATCGCGACACGGTCGCTGATGTTCCTTGTCGGCCCGGTACCATAACAGAAAGGCCTGTTAAAGGCAATTTGACTTGGCGATGCAGAATTCTGTTTCTGACATTTTTGACTCCCTTGATTTTGTCCGGGTCGTCTTCACCCTGGAGTTTCAGGAGCCTTTTGATTTGGATGAGGGCCGCATGCTGCGTTTGCGACGCGATTTGCGCGCGGCCGCGCTTCTCACCCTGGGGGACGAGGAGGCCTACCGCACCCTGTTTGATCCGCCCCTGACGCAGGATCCGGTTGCCCTTAAGCGTTTTCAGCGACCCGGACCGTCCTTCGTGGTGCGTCCGGACCCTGAAAGATGCGGATATTACGACAGCGGTGATTGCTTTGATATGGATGTACTTTTCTGGGGCCGCGGTATTCAGGGTTTGACCGAATTCGCCCATACCCTGCAATCGCTCGGCGCCAATGGTCTTAATCATGGTGAAGGGCGCTTTGATCTGCTGCAGGTGTCGGCCCGCAATCCCTCGGGGGCGCAGGTGCGCCTTTGGAGCGGGGGGCAATTGCCACAGCAACTTGCGCCACCCGTCGTTTCCGTGGCCTGGTGGCTCGACTCCCTGCCGCCTCTGGAGGATCGGGCGACCATGGATTTTGTGACGCCCGCCCGTCTGTTATCCCAGGGCCGCCCCCTGTTCAGACCCACCTTTGCGACTCTTTTTCCGTTCATTCTAAGACGCGTATCGTCCATGGTCCATGCGCACTGCGGGGGGATAGAACTCTTTGATGATCCAAAGCCTCTGCAACTTGCGGCACAAGGTGTCGAAACCCTTGTCAATGAGCTGTTTTGGAAAGACTGGCGAACCCTTGAAGGTGATGGCGGAGCACAGGATATCGGTGGCGTGAGTGGCAGGCTGATTCTTGCTGGTGAGGGATTGGCCGAAATCGGATGGCTGTTGCGGATCGGCTCTCTGTTGCAGTTGGGCAAGGGCGCGGCTTATGGGGCCGGCTGCTATCGGTTGGATTCTTGACAGCTTGCCTATTCAATAGAGCCCAGTATAATGATATAAAGATTAGTAAATTCAAGGGGGTGAATTCATGACCGATCTCTGGGAGGAAAGAAAAAAAGCTCTCGAAAACCAGTATTTTCGCAAGCTGGAAGAGGAGAAGGTTTCCGGTTTACGGGAAGCGTCGAAAGAGCGGTTGGTGCGCGAATGTTGCTATAATCGCTGTCCCAAATGCGGCGAAGCCTTGCAGAAGATGGTTTTCCGCGAGGTTCCTCTCGATAAATGTCCCGGCTGCGGGGGCGTATGGCTCGGACCCAAGGATTTGCAGATTCTCGCTGAAAAGGATCACCGAACCTGGTTTCAGCGCTGGTTCCAGGCCGAGGAAGACAGCAAAACCGGCTGAGGTTCTTCATCGATGTGAGCGTATCTTGCGCCCCTGCCGAGGTTTGCTAGGCCTCGGTGGGGGTTTGTCGTTTTAAAAAGAAGGTACCTGCTCAGCATGCACCGCAGGGTGCGGCGGCATCGCATACGGCAAAAACGCGCCTGCGGATCAAACATTTTTTGTTGTCCCCATAGGAATATGCAATGAATAAAGGCCTCTGGAAACAACTCCTCGTCCTTTTGCTTCTTCTGGTGGCGTTCAATATCTTTTACGTCGCGTCTGTTCCCCCACCCGTCGGGCCTCTCGAAATCAGTTACAGCCGCTTCAAGCAGGGATTGAAGGAGGGCAATGTCGTCGAGGTCACCGTGCAGGGCGACTCGGTGACGGGGCGCTTTCGTGATCCGGTTTCAGATCAGGATCTGCTCTCGGCTGAAGGTGAGCCGATATGGCATGAGGAGTTCCACACGACCCTGCCTCCTTTCCAGGATCCGCGCCTGATGGATGATCTCGAAGAGGCCGGGGTGCAGGTCCATGTCAAACCCGAAGAGGAACCTTCGCCGTGGGCGACGGCTTGGATTTATCTCTTGCCCTGGATCCTGATTTTGGGAGTCTGGTGGTTTGTTTTTCGCAGCATGCGCGGCAAGGGCGGGCCAAGCGGATTCATGAGCAATTTTTCCAAATCCGGCGCCAAGCTCTACACGCAAGAAACCTCTAAAATTAGTTTTGACGATGTCGCAGGTTTACTCGAAGCGAAGCAGGAACTCAGAGAAATTGTTGATTTTCTGCGCGAGCCTGGAAAGTTTAAGCGCATCGGCGGAAAAGTACCGCGTGGGGTTCTGTTGGTGGGTCCGCCGGGCACGGGAAAAACCCTGATGGCACGGGCCGTGGCGGGGGAGGCTGGAGTGCCGTTTTTCTCTATCTCGGCCTCTCAATTCATCGAAATGTTCGTCGGGGTCGGCGCCAGCCGTGTGCGCGATCTGTTCACCAATGCTAAGAAAAACGCACCAAGCATCATCTTTATCGACGAGCTCGACGCGGTGGGCCGCTCCCGCGGTACGGGCATGGGCGGCGGCAGCGACGAGCGCGAACAAACCCTTAATCAGTTGCTCTCTGAACTCGATGGTTTTGAGCCCCATTCCGAAGTGGTGGTCATGGCCGCCACCAACCGCCCCGATGTCATTGATTCAGCTCTGCTACGTCCCGGGCGCTTTGACCGCCAGGTGGTGGTGGATCGACCCGATTGGCGGGCGCGCGAAGAGATTCTCAAGGTTCATAGTCGCCATGTTCCCCTGGCCAAGGATGTGGATCTTCTGGTCATCGCTCGCGGTACCCCCGGTATGTGCGGTGCCGATCTGGAAAGCCTGATCAACGAGGCTGCACTCATCGCCGCCCGTGAAAACGCCACCGAAGTGGCCATGATCCACCTGGAACGGGCCAAGGACCGTATTCTCATGGGCGCCGAGCGCAAGCTCATCCTCACCGAAAGGGAAAAATGCATCACGGCCTATCATGAGGCGGGTCACGCTTTGGTGGCCAGGTTCACCCCTGGGGCCGATCCGTTGCACAAGGTTTCCATTATCCCGCGCGGACAGGCGCTGGGCGTGACTCAACAACTTCCCCAGGATGATCGCTATCATTATCCGCGTTCCTATCTCGATGCCCGTATCGCCGTCAGCCTGGGTGGGCGCGCGGCGGAAAGAGCCCAGTTCGGCGAGGTCTCAACCGGGGCCCAAAACGATCTCAAGCAGGCGACGGAGTTGGCCGAGAAGATGGTCTGCCAGTGGGGTATGAGCGAGCGCATCGGCCCCATGGTCTTCAGTCGCGGCGAGGAGCACCCCTTCCTCGGTCGAAAACTTGCCAGCGACAAGACCTTCAGCGAGCAGATGGCGTGGCTCATCGACCAGGAAATCGAAAATATACTTAAGGCCGGAGAAACTGCTGCCGACCGTATCGTCGAAGAGCGGAGGCCGTTATTGGATAAATTGGCGGAAACTTTGATGGAGGAAGAATCCCTTGATCGAAAGCGTGTCGATGAAATTCTCGGTCTCAGTGCGGGTGATGAGGGTGACATGGGTTGAGGTCGGCGCGACTCCGATGGGCGGGTAAAATGGAGAACAGTGTTTTTTTTATTTAAGAAATCGAAAATATATAGACGCAGGCCTTGACAGGAAAAGCTGATACAAGTATAACAACGTTATATACAAGGAGGTAGGGCTATGGAGAATCAAAAAAAGACGAGTTATTTCGCTGTACAGATTGTCTTGATCGCCGCAAGTTGTGCCGCCTTTGGTGCCGCAATCATTCACTTCATAGGGTGAATCCGCGGTTCCCGCAAACCAGAACAGCAATCTTTTCTCCCCTGGCGTTTGGCCTGCCTTTTGGCAGGCCTTTTTTTTGTGTCAGGGGTCGGATTTAGTTCTGCGTCTCGCGCAGAGAATAGTCTTGTAGAATGCCGTTTTGGTCAAAGAAGATCCGCAGAGTGGTGTGACGGTGAACGATGGGGCGTGGGTCGAGGGCCTTGGCATGAGCGATGCTGCGACCGCTGTACGTCCAGACTTCCGCGTCGGGAAACAAGGGGTGGCGCCCGGCGTCAGGCCTCAAAAAAGGGCGAGAACTGTCGCCGGGGTGGATGATCGACTGGGGTGGGCCGAGATGATTGTAAACGTCCTGGCGGCTGGTTTGACCATGCACCAGGCTGTTGCCGAGGTTTGCGGCGTTTAGCTGACGCGCGCCCGATTCGAGGGACGGACTGCAGGCCGGTAGCAGAGCGAGAAGCGCACAGAAGAACAACCAACGACGAAGAAACATTGAAAACTCCTGCAAGGGGGTGAATGCATTTCTGCTTATCGGTCATGACCCCTGAGGACTTTAGCCGGTTCAGAAACGTATCAGGCCTGCCGCCCAGGTAAAGCCGGCGCCGAAGGTCACGGCTGCCACCAGCTGGCCCGGTGCGATGCGCCCGTTGCGGCGCGCTTCGTCGATGGCGATGGGGATGGACGCCGCTGAGGTGTTACCGAAGCGATCCACATTGACATAAACTTTTTCTTCAGCGATTCCCACCTTTTTCCCCACTGCCTGGATGATGCGCAGATTGGCCTGGTGGGGGATGAGCAGATCGATATCCGCCAGTTGCATTGCGGATTTCTCAAGAACTTTCCCCAAACCCTCACTCATGGCGGCCACCGCATGGCGAAACACCTCGCGTCCTTCCATGCGGATACTGTGCAGGTGCAGATTGTCAGGGCGAGGCGGATTGGCGCTGCCGCAGCCGGGATTGATGAGCAGCGAGGAATGGCGCCCATCGCTGGCCAGATGCATGGCGAGAATGCCGCGCGCGTCCTGGCTCGGACCGATGACGGCGGCGCCCGCGCCGTCGCCGAACAGGGTACAGGTGTTGCGGTCACTCCAATCGACCATTGAAGTCAACACCTCGCCGCCGATGACCAAGGCATGACGAAAGTCTCCGGTGCGGATAAGGCTTTCGGCCAGCCGCAGGCTGTAAAGAAAGCCCGAGCAGGCGGCCGATACGTCAAAAGCCGCGGCGTTTTCGATACCGAGTTGCTCTTGCACCAGACAGGCGGTGGCGGGAAATTTGTAATCGCCGCTGACGGTGCCGACGATGATCAGGTCGATCCGGCCGGGCTCGAGACCGGCATCGGCAAGGGCGCGTCGCGCCGCCGCCGTGGCGAGTTGTGCGACGCCGCTGCCGGGTTCGGCGATGTGGCGGGTACGGATGCCGGTGCGTTCAACGATCCATTGGTCGGAGGTATCGACCATTTTTTCCAGGTCGGCATTGGTCAGGATTTTTTCGGGAACGGCATGACCGGTGCCGAGGATTCTTACATGGGGCGTGACTGGCATGGCTTGTTGACTCCCAAAACAAAGATTCGGACAAGTATCCTTGAAAAAATAGCACAGGGGTCAGGTATGGCCAAAAAGAAAATCAGGCCGCAGTGACCTCAGCGGTTGAGGCATGGCAGGACCGGCGGTGGTGAAAGGCACTCAGGCCGAAAGCCATGGCCAGCAGGTCGGCGACTCCCCCCATGGTCAGACGCAGACGCATGTAATCGCGGTTGGCGGCAAGAAGGAATGGCGCGGGATCGACTTTCTGGAGCAAAAAAACCTCGAGACGTGCGCCGTCGCTGCGCAGGCGCTCCAGACCGGACGGTCCGCAGCGGTGCAGAGCGGTCGTGTCCTCGACTTTCTGCATTAGCCGCGCCATGGCGGCCAGTCCCGCCTGGGAATGGTCCCAGCCGCCAGCGCGCGCGGCCGCGAGGGCCGGCAAGGCGTCCTCGAACAGGGCGGGCAGGCCGCGGCGGGCTTCACCGAGGATTCCCGTGGCGGCCTTTTGGTTGCGAAGCGCGGCACCATGAGTCGCGCCGGTGTGGTGTTGCGGCAGAATCTGAGCGGCCACAGCGCTGACAGCCTTTTGTAAATGGTGGCTCCGGCCGCCGTTGTGGGCCAGGGCACAGAGCAACAGCCCGCCGAGAAAAATAGCGCCTTTGTGGGTGTTGGTGCCAAAGGTGCTGAGTAAACGGTTTTCGAGCGCGCGTCCCACAGGTACCAGATCCGCGGCGCAACAACCCCTGACCAGTGCTGCGGCAAAGGTTCGGTAGCCTTGCGCAACGAACTCGATGGACTCCAGCATGAGGGAGAGAGACAGATCGGGGTGCGAGCCGGCATCGAGCAGATCCACCAGCCCTGGTTTGGGGGTGAGAAACAACTCCCGGCGCAGCCCTTCAGTCAGACAGTCGGCCAGGCGATGAATTTCGAAAGCAAGCGATGAGTGCATGGGCGGCACGAACGACCTCTTCAGGGTGATGGCGCTTAAGCCGGATGCAGTTGCGCGCTGCTCTTCGGCACAGCAGGCAGGGTCTTTCATCCATGCCCAGGGACGCGCGACTCAGAGGGCCGCTGCGGGGCAGATAAATGTCGAAATCAAATAACCGCGCGGCGGGATGGCGGTTTTCCAGGGCGATGCCAATGCGCTTGGCGCTCAAGGCATCGGTTTTTGCGCTGACCAACAGCCAGGAGCCGAGGGGATCGATCTGTTCTTGTAATGGCTCAAACCCGGGCATTGCCACCTCAAGCAGGTGTCTCCCCCAGGCGAACAGGTCGAGGGCACCCGGTGGAGTTTTTTCCTCACCGGGCAACGCCAGACACAAGCTTCCCACCCAGGGCCGTCCCACCGCGAGAGCCCCATCGATTTGCGTCTGGCGCAGGTCGCGCGCCGCCAGCAGATCAGTCTGAAACGCGTCGCACAACATCAATGATGCTTCCATCGCGGTATTCGATAAGGGCCACGACCTCATCAGAAAATTCCAGCGGCTTGGGTCGCCCGGTGATCTGGGTGATTTCTTCCTGGATCTGCCCGATGTCCTTGACCGGCAGGTTGCAACGCAGCAGTTCGCGCTTGAGGTCGGTGTGCCGTTCATTGACGGCGATGCCGCGCTCGGTGACGATTACGTCGACTGTTTCGCCCGGCGTGGTGATGGTTGTCAGTTCATCGCGGATGATGGGCAGCCGGCCGCGCATGGACGGCGCGACGATGATCGACAGTTTGGCGCCGGCGGCGGTGTCGCTGTGCCCGCCGGTGTTGTGCAGCAGGTAGCCGTTGGACTCGGTGTTGACGTTGAAGCGGGTATCGATTTCCGTGGCACCGAGGATCACCGCGTCGAGACGGTTGACGACGGCACCGGCGTTGAAAGGGTTGGCGTACATGTCGGCGCTGATTTCGACGTGATGCAGGTTGCGACCGATGGATTCAACAGCCTTTAGGTCAAAGCATTGCACGTCGAACAGGGTTTGGAACAGTCCCTCTTCGAGCATGTCGACGAAATAGCCGGTGATGCCGCCGCAGCCGAAGCTGCCCTTGATCTGGTTGTGGCGCATCAGGGTGCGCACATGATTGGCCACCGCCAGGGAAATGCCGCCCGAGCCGGTCTGAAAGGAGAAGCCGTCGCGAAGCAGTCCCGACACTTCGATGACGCGCGCCGCGTACTGGGCGATCTGCAAGCCGACGGGATCGGTGGTGATGCGGGTGGTGGTGGAGACGATTTTCTTTGGGTCGCCCAGGGTCGGTACGCACACCACATAATCCACCAAAGTTTGCGGGATGGACACCGGCGCCACGGGATAAGGCTGCAGGTTGTCGGTGACCGCCACCACGGTCCGCGCGTGCTCTGCATCCACCTGCGCATAACCGAGACTGCCGCAGGCCGCGGGGCCGCTGCTGCCGCTCAGGTTGCCGTACTCATCGCAGGCCGGAGCGGCGATAAAGGCCACATCAACCGAAACCTGACCTGCCACCAGGGCGCGGGCACGACCGCCGTGGGTGCGTACCACCACCGGGCATTTGAGCTGCCCGCGCGAGATCTGCTCGCCGATGGGACCGTTGACGCCGCACTCAAAGGCGACGATCACCCCTTTTTCAATGTAAGGGATGAGTTCGGCATGCACCGGGTGGATGGAGCTTGAGGCGATGGTGATGCCGCGGATGCCCAGGGCATCGATCTCGCGCACCAGTTGCCCAAGGAGCACATCGCCGTTGCGCAGGCTGTGATGGGTTGAGATGCACATGCCGTCGCGTAATCCAGAGGCTTCAATGGCCTCGCGCAGACTGCCGAGAACCTTGGAGTTGCCGGGATTAACCCGCGTCAGAGGGCGGCTGGCGCGCAGGCCCTGCGGTTGCAGGGCAAAAGGATCGCTGTAGGGAGTAAGTTTTTTACCGTTGAAGGTCTCCGGCAACCAGCGGCCGAGGCTATTCCTGACCATAAATCACCTCATCATCGATCTCCATATCGATCAGATTGTGGGCGCGGGCGGTTTTGAGCACCCGCAGGGCGCGCTTGACCACCGGCGCATCGACCATCTTGCCGCCCAGGGAAATAACCCCGGTGCCCATTTCGCGGGCCTTTTGAATGGCCTCAACCACCTGCAGGGCGTAGTCGATCTCCTCGC
Organism: Geoalkalibacter ferrihydriticus DSM 17813; assembly: GCF_000820505.1. Classification (NCBI taxonomy): domain Bacteria; kingdom Pseudomonadati; phylum Thermodesulfobacteriota; class Desulfuromonadia; order Desulfuromonadales; family Geoalkalibacteraceae; genus Geoalkalibacter; species Geoalkalibacter ferrihydriticus. The sequence continues at coordinate 24,418 of NZ_JWJD01000007.1, forward strand.
GCTTGGGCGCGAAAACCTCGTGCACCACCTCGATCTGGCGCGGATTGACCAGGGATTTTCCGGTAAAGCCGAGACGCTTGATCAACTCGGTCTCGCGGCGCAGGCCCTCCATGTCGCCGACATCGGCAAATATGCTGTCGATGGCCTGGATGCCGGCGGCGCGCGCCGCCCAGATGACGCGGGTGCGGGCGTGAAAGAGTTCCTCGCCGGTTTTGGTTCGCTCGATCTCCAGGCTCGCCGTGTAATCTTCGGCGCCAAAGGCCAGAGCGAAGACCCGTTGTGAACAGCGCGCAATTTTGATCGAATTGATGACCCCGGCCGCGCTTTCGATAGAAGGCAGAATCTTGAAGCGACCGATCTCGATGCCCAGCTCTTCCTCAAACTCGGTGAGCAGGGTATCCAGCCGTTCAACGATCTCCGGCGTGTCGGCCTTGGGCAGGCGGATGCCGTCGGGCAAGGCGGGCAAGACCGCGCGCAGATCCTCGATGCCCCATTTGCTGTCGAGAGGGTTGATGCGTATGAGGATTTCCTTGTTGCGCTGCGGGTAGGTATCGAGAAATCGCCGCACCAGAATGCGCGCCGCATCTTTTTCAGAGAGGGGCACGGCATCTTCCAGATCAATGATTACCCCGTCGCACTGAAAGATGGGAATATTCTGCAGCATGGACGGCATGTTGCCGGGCACGTAGAGCAGGGTGCGACGCAGTTGCAGATCGCTCATGGCTGACTCTCCTCATCCTGAATAAAGATTGTCGGCACTCCGCCGCTCTTCGAGGCTTGGCGCTCGATGCCGTCGACCAGCGCTTCGCTCAGCAGAATTTCGCAACTGGCGAAAACTTCAGCGTCGAAGAGGTGGCCGCCGAGGACTTCGCCCGAGGACTTGGCCACCAGAATGTGCAGATGGCAGTCGATGTGTCCGCTTTCGTCAGGCACCAGGTTGCCTTCGAGGCCGACGAGTTCCAGCGGCCCGTCGATCAGGTGCTGGTTCATGCGCGCTTCGGTGATGGGCAGGCGTGCGCCGGCCTTGATGCCGCGCAAATGAACCTGGGTGACCGATCCGACCGCCGAGGTGATGACCGCATACTTGATGCCGCGGTCCGCGACGAATTGCGAAAGACATTGCTTGAGGCGCTGCCCCGGCTTGATCTTGAGGATGAAGCGCCGCCCTTCCTGCCATTCTTTGTACCAGAAGCCTTTCATCTAGCCCTCCATGGCCGCCCGTCGCAGGGCCGCTTCCAGGCGTGCCTCGATGGCATAATCAAGGGCGCCGCGATCGCTCAAACGAATAAGGCCACGGCTCACCTGCAAACGCTCGAGAACCGCGTCGATGCGTGCCCGGATCAGATGTTCGAATTGTTTTTTTACCGTCGATTGGATCTCAATGCTCAGGGTGTCCGCCGGTTCCACGAACACCATCAGATCGCTTGACTGCAGGGTGCCGGCTTGAACTTTCTTGCGTATCTCCATCAGTGCCTCCTCTGATAGTTCTTGAGTTTGTCGCGCAGGAACTGAGCCTCGTCGGACATCAGGTATCTGAACGTCGTAGCGGGCACCATCTGGCGCACTGTTTCATAGGCCTCGTTGCGCAGCGCCTCGCGCACCCGGTAGGCACTGACCGCGTCCTCGGAGATCATAACCCGTTCGATCTCCACCACCGCGATGCCTTGCGTGGGCAGCAATCGTTTGAGACTCTCATTATAGCAGCGGGTTGTTCGACAATAGGGCTCACTGCCGACAAAACGCTTGCGGATATGAAAAAACGGAGCAAGACTCCGGGCAAATAGAAGTGCATCGACTTCCATCTGCACGTGACCGGCTTCCTCGGCATCCTTGAGAAAGTAGGCGGGAAAAGTCAGGCTGCTCACCGCATAGCACGAACTGTCGAGCACCCGCACGTTGCGCAGATGCGCCGTCCCTTCTTCGACCAAACGTTTGCGAACCGCAAAGGGAAACGCCGAGCGATCCTCTCGCACCACAAAAATATACAGGGTATCGACCTGTCGCGCCGCATGCTCGATGACATAACGATGCCCGCGGGTGAAGGGATTGCAGTTCATGACCAGGGCGCCATTCTCACCCGGGGCGACCAGGGCGGCGTGCCCGTTCAGGTAGTGGCGCAGGCCGTCGCCGAATTCAAGCAGGGTGGTTTGCGGGTGCTGCACCAACGGCGTGAAGTTAAGTGCTTGAAAGGAGGTGGCGTACTGCGGGCGAGTGAAAATAAAGAAGGCGTCGTGACCGGCATGGCCGGCGGCGCGCATGAGTTCGGTGATCAGTGCGCCCAGGGTCGGGCCATCCTGAAAATCCGGAGCCACAACCAGCATCTTGAACACATTGCCGCAACGGGCGCCGACCCCGGCCAGTTCGCGCCCCTCGAACACCCCCATGAGGTTGTCGAAGTCGTCCTCGAAGCGCAGCCCTGCGGCTTCGATGAGTTGCCGCGCCCGCTGCCGGTCTGATGCACTGAGCAGTTCTGTGACCATGGGGAAAACCATAGCATGGACAAAATGTATACCCTAGGGGATTTATGAGGCGCGTGAAACTCCGGGATTTGGCAAGAGCATAAAGACCAAGGCCCGGGGAATCTTGGGATTCCAGCCGGGCCTTGGCATGTTCAGATGGGATTTGAGAAGAATTATTTGCGCAGGTTGTAAAACACGTCCATGCCGCGGAACACGGCGACGCTTTCCAGTTCATCCTCGATGCGCAACAGCTGATTGTATTTGGCCACGCGATCGGTGCGGCACAGGGAACCGGTCTTGATCTGACCGGCATTGGTGGCGACCGCCAGATCGGCGATAGTGGTATCTTCGGTTTCGCCGCTGCGGTGCGAGATGACGGCGGTGTAGCCGGCGCGTTTGGCCATTTCGATGGCGTCGAGGGTTTCGGTCAGGGTGCCGATCTGGTTGACCTTGATGAGAATCGAGTTGGCGATTCCCTTGTCAATGCCTTCTTTAAGAATAGTGGTGTTGGTAACGAACAGATCGTCGCCCACCAGTTGGATGCGGTGGCCGAGGCGCTCGGTGATCAGCTTCCAGCCGTCCCAGTCATTTTCGGCCATTCCGTCTTCAATGGAAATGATGGGATAGCGGTTGACCAGGTCTTCGTAGAAATCGATGAGCTCGGCCGCGCTTTTGACCGGCTGTTTCTCGTTTTCAAGGCGGTATTTGCCATCTTTGAACAGTTCGGACGCCGCCACGTCGAGAGCCAACACCACATCTTCGCCAGGTTGGAAGCCGGCGGCCTTGATCGCTTCCATAATCACTTCAAGGGCTTCCTCGTTGCTCTTGAGGTCGGGGGCGAAGCCGCCCTCGTCGCCCACGGAGGTATTGTAGCCGCGGCCCTTGAGGACTTTTTTCAGGGCATGGAAAATCTCGGCACCCATGCGCAAGGCCTCTTTAAAAGAGTCGGCGCCGACCGGCATGATCATGAATTCCTGAATGTCGACATTGTTGTCGGCGTGTTCGCCGCCATTGATGATGTTCATCATGGGCAGGGGCAGTTCCTTGGCGTTGGCCCCGCCGAGGTACTGGTAAAGGGGCAAACCGGATTCTTCGGCGGCCGCCTTGGCGCAGGCGAGCGAGACGCCGAGCAGAGCGTTGGCGCCGAGATTGCTCTTGAAATCAGTGCCGTCGAGTTCCAGCAGTTTGCGGTCGATGCCGACCTGGTCGGAACCTTCCCACCCGATAAGCGCCTCGGCGATGACTTCATTGACGTTTTCTACTGCCTTGAGTACACCTTTGCCGAGATAGCGGGTTTTATCACCGTCGCGCAGCTCAAGGGCTTCGCGCTCGCCGGTTGAGGCGCCACTGGGCACATCGGCGCGACCCATGGCCCCGCTTTCGAGATAGACTTCGACTTCTACCGTGGGGTTGCCGCGCGAATCGAGAATTTCACGGGCGTAGATGTCCTTGATCTCACTCATGCTCTCTTTCTCCCTTTTCAGATAAATTCAGCGTTGCTCCATCGTGGAGCGCATCGGGTGGCTGAAGGTGTGTGGCCAGTGTATTTAAGTTTGTCTTTTACGGGCGCTTGGCCATTTATAGCATTATCCCCCGGCATTGCAAGACCTACTTTGCTGCGCCGTCGGCCATGGCGGAAAGGCATTGGGCATTGATTTTTTTGCTTGGCCGGTGTTAGTGTCCGAATTTGGACTTAAAAAATATTGACGAGGGATGTTCTTGGAAGAAAGCGATACACGCGGTCGGTTCCGGATTGACGACCAGGGCCTGGCTGCTTTGCTGTTCGGTCAGCAAAACAGAAACCTCAAGCAGCTTGAGAGGGTTTTGAGGGTCCGCGTCGGCTCTCGCGGAAGCGATCTTTACATCGAAGGCGACCCTCTGCGGGTGGATCTTGCGCGGCGGCTTCTGCAGCAGTTGCTTGAGCTTTTGCAGGAAGGCTATCCGCTGTATCCTGCCGACATCGACTATGCCGTGCGCATTCTCAGCGCGGATTCGCGGGCACGACTCAAGGATGTTTTTCTCGACACCATCTTTGTCTCCTTCCGCAAAAAAATCATTTCGCCTAAAAGCTTGTCGCAGAAAGCCTACATCGATGCCATTCGTGGCAACGACGTGGTGTTCGGCATAGGTCCGGCCGGGACCGGGAAAACCTACCTGGCCATGGCCATGGCGGTGTCCTTTCTGATGCAAAAGGAGGTCAGTCGTATCGTGCTGGTCCGCCCGGCCGTTGAGGCAGGGGAAAAACTCGGATTCTTGCCTGGTGATCTGGTTGAGAAGGTCAACCCTTATTTGCGCCCCCTGTATGATGCGCTCTACGATATGCTGGGGTTCGAGAAAGGCCAGGGACTTATCGAGAAGGGCGTGGTGGAAGTCGCCCCCCTGGCTTTCATGCGCGGACGCACTCTCAACGATGCCTTTGTGATTCTTGATGAAGCCCAGAATACCACTCCGGAGCAGATGAAAATGTTTTTGACGCGTCTCGGTTTCGGCAGTCGGGCCGTGGTGACCGGAGACGTCACCCAGACCGACCTGCCGGTGGGCAAGGTTTCCGGTCTGATTGAAGCGGTGCGGGTACTCAAGGGAGTCGAGCGGATTACTTTTAACTATTTCACCGATGCCGATGTGGTGCGTCATCCCATCGTGCAGGCGATCGTTCAGGCCTATGAGCGTGCGAGCCTGAATTCAAAGGAGAATTGAGCGCCCTGTTCACCCGGGTGCTCCGGCTATGACCAGAAACGGACGCAAACAGGATTCAAGCCGTTCGGGCAAGGGTTTTTGGGGCCGATTACGCCCGCCGACAGTGTTGAACGAGGTTCAGCAGAACTGCATTCTACTGCTTTTTCTGTGTTTGGCTCTGACGGTGGTCATCGTTCCCAAGGGTGGCATTGTCGCTGATGTTTTCAGCCCCGGCGATATTGCCACGCGCGACATCAAAGCGCCGCGCGACATGCTGGTCGAAGATCGCGCCCTGACGGAAAAACGCCGCGCGGAAGCTGAAGAGGCCGCGCGCCCCGTTTTCGATTTTGACGCGCGCGTGGGTCTGGAAATCGGCGGCCATTTCGCGAAAGGATTGAGGATTCTTGCGCCCTTGGGAGGGGAAGAGGAGAACCTTGATCCGGCGGTGAAAAAGTCCGTTGAGCAGGCCTTCGATATCAGCTTAAGCGACGAGCAGTTTGCTGCTTTGACGCAGGTTGAGCTGGACGAACCCCTGGTGGACGCTCTGCGCGCCATGCTGGTGGGTACCCTTGAGCGCATGGTGGTTGCCAATCTCAGGCTCTTCGAGACCGAGGCGGACAGGGGCGTTGTCATTCGCGACCTCGCGAAACAGCAGGAGACGGCCGTTCCCAAAATTGAGAATGTTCTCGGCATGGGCGAGGCGCAAGAACTCCTGCGCGCCAGGCTGAAGAATATCCCAGAACTGAACGCGGCTCAGCAGAACCTGCTGTTTGATGTCGCCCAGCGCATGTTGCGGCCCAGTCTCACCTTCAATAAAAGTGAAACCGAGGCGCGCCGTAAAGATGCCGCCGAAGCGGTGAAGCCGGTCTTTTTCCAGATCAAGAAGGGAGAAATGATCGTCCGCGAAGGCGAACGGATTTCCGAGGAGCAGATCAAGAAATTGCGGGCTCTGCGCGACCTGGGCGGTGATTTCAACCTGCTGGGCATGGCGGCTGGGTTGTTCATGTTCTGTGTTCTGCTGGTTTTTACCGGCCATCGTTTCGCGTTGCGCAACATTCGCAAGTATCGACCCGATGTCCGCGACCTTTTGTTCATGGCTCTGGTTTTCATCGGACTGTTCGTGCTGATGAAACTGGGGATCTTCGTTTCGACGGCCCTGGAAAGCGCTTTTCCCTACATCGGATCGACCAGTTATTATTACGCCTTTCCCTTTGCGGTCGGGGCGATGTTGATTCGCCTGGTTCTCAATTCGGAGGTGGCGCTGGTTTTTGCGGCGATCAGCGCGATTTTGATCGGGGTTCTGTTCGGCAACAGTCTTGCCATTGCCGCCTTTGCCTTCGTCAGCAGTGTCGCCGGCGCTCATTGGGTGCGTCAATGTAAAACCCGCGCAACTCTCTATCGGGCCGGCCTGTGGGTTTCACTCGCCAATGTGGGCCTGGTGTTCGCTCTGCATTTTCTCGCCGGTCGCGCCTTTGAATTGCAATTGCTGCACAAACTCGCCTTTGCTTTTGCTGGAGGAATTCTCTGCGCGGTCATCGTCACGGGAACCATTCCCCTCGTCGAGTCTCTGTTCAAATACACAACCGACATCAAGCTTCTGGAACTGGCCAACATGAATGCGCCGGTATTGCGCGAGTTGATGGTGCAGGCGCCGGGAACCTATCATCATTCCATCATCGTCGGCAATCTGGTCGAAGCCGCCGCCGAGGAAATTAACGCCAACCCGCTGCTGGCGCGGGTGGCTGCCTATTACCACGATATCGGTAAAATCAAAAAGCCGCTCTATTTCATCGAAAATACCGGCAACGCCGCCAACCGCCACGATAAGCTCGCACCCTCCATGAGCGCGCTGATTCTCATGGCGCACGTCAAGGATGGCGTGGAGGTGGCGCGTGAAAGCAAGCTCGGCCAACCGCTGGTCGATATCATCCGGCAACATCACGGCACCGCCCTTATTAAATTTTTCTACGACAAGGCCAAAAGCAAGGAAGATCCAGGCGTACAACAGGTCGACGAGCGCGATTACCGCTATCCCGGCCCGCGTCCTCAGACCCGCGAAGCCGCGCTTATCATGCTCGCCGATGCCGTCGAGGCCGCCAGCCGCACCCTCACCGAGCCGACTCCGGCGCGCATCCAGGGGATGGTGCAGAAAATCATCAACAACATTTTCATCGACGGACAACTTGACGAATGCGAGTTGACGTTGAAAGACATGCACAATATTGCCAAGAGTTTCAATCGCATTCTGGCCGGCATTTTTCATCACCGGGTCGATTATCCGGAGCCGGCATACAAAGAACGTGACCGCGATGGAGGAAAGAAAAAAAGCAGTGAGGATTCAAATCGAGAACCGACAAAAGAAGCAAAAGATCGCGAAGCGTCCCCTGCGAAAGGTAGCACAGAGGATCTTAAACGCCTTGGAATGTCCTGACGGCGAATTGTCGGTGCTCATCGTCGACGATGAGCAGATCCGCGAATTCAATCGGGACTACCTCGGTAAGGATCGCCCCACCAACGTCATTTCTTTCGCCATGCAGGAAGGCGAGGGCGCCGGAGTTGCGCCGCAGTTGTTGGGCGATGTCTTGATTTCGGCTGAAACGGCGGCACGCGATGCCGCTGAGGCGGATCAACCTTTTGAGAGCGAACTTTATTTTCTTCTGCTTCACGGCATGCTGCACCTGCGTGGCTATGACCATGAGCGCGGCACGGCTGACCAGGCGCGTGAGATGGAATGCCGCGAACAGGAGATCTTTTCCGTGGTGCGCCGTGAATTCCTCACCTGAACAACCCAAGCAGCTCAAGCCCGGCAACTGGTATCAGAGTGTCAATTGCGCCATTGAGGGCATCATCTGGGCTGCGCGTACCCAACGGCACATGCGTATCCATCTCATGGCGGCGGTGGGGGTGCTGCTGGCGGCGGTGATCCTGCGTGTCAGCGCCCTGGAGTTCATCCTCTTGACCCTGGCAGTGATTCTGGTGCTGTTCGCCGAGTTGTTCAACACCGCCATAGAGGTGGTCGTCGACCTGGTCTCACCCGAATACCATCCCCTTGCAAAGATTATCAAGGATCTGGCGGCCGGTGCCGTACTCATGGCGTGTATCGGCGCGGTGGTTCTCGGCTATCTGGCCTTGTCCAGCCATTTTTTCGGCACCCTCGGTCGCGGATTGGGATTGCTGGAGCCTCCCAAGGGAGAGGTGGCGGTGGTGTCGATTCTGATTGTCGTAATTCTGGTTGTGCTGTTCAAGGCTCTAAGCGGGCGCGGGCGTCCGCTGTACGGCGGCATGCCCAGTGGGCACAGTGCCGTGGCATTTTCCATCGCCACGGCCGTGGCGCTCAGTGGTGTCGCGCCGGCCGTCATATTGCTCACACTGATGCTGGCCGTCATGGTCAGCCACAGCCGCCTGCTGATGGAAATCCATTCATTGGTCGAGGTTCTGGCCGGTGCTTTGCTGGGAATCTCGGTGACCCTGAGTATCTATTTTTTGCTTTGAAAAATATCGGACATAAGGAGATTTTTGTTTTGGAAGACGATGGTTCTGGCGGACGGCCTAACGGCCGAGCGAATGTTAAAGATTCCTGGCGAGAAGCACTGCAGAAACTGTTTTTCGGCAAGCGCCGCGCTCTGACCGAGGAAGAGTTGCAGGAGATCATCGACGAATCGGAGGAAGAGGGGATCATCAATGAGGGAGAGGGCGAGATGCTCCACTCCATCTTCGAGTTCGGCGACACCATCGTGCGCGAGATCATGGTGCCCCGCACCGACATGATCTGTTGCTCGACAACCGCAAGTTTTCGCGAGGTGCTCGACGCGATCCTCTCCAGCGGTCATTCGCGCATTCCCATTTACGAAGGCTCTGCCGACCGCATCGTCGGTGTCGTCTATGCCAAGGATCTGCTGCGCTATTGGGGACGTCCGGAAAAGGACATCACCATCGCGCGGGTCATGCGCACGCCGTTTTTCGTACCCGAAACCAAAAACGTGCAGGAGCTGTTGCAGGACTTTCGTTCGCGGCGCGTGCATCTGGCGATCGCTGTCGACGAATACGGCGGTACCTCGGGGCTGATTACCATCGAAGATCTGATCGAGGAGATCGTCGGCGACATCCAGGACGAATATGATCTTGAAGAGGAATGGCTGCAGCCTCAGGAGGATGGGTCGGTGCTGGTGGATTGCCGCCTCAACATCGAGGATTTTGAAGAACATTTTTCTACCGTCGTCGAGCGGGAGAAGTTCGACACCGTGGCAGGGTACGTCTTCAACCTGCTTGGACGGGTGCCCAAGGAGGGTGAGGAAATTCGCGATCATGATCTGCTGCTGACTGTCACGGAATGCGACCATCAGAAAATTCGCCAGATCAAGGTGCGGCGTGCGCCCCTCGCCGGTGAGAGTTTCCTTTCTCCCGAGATTTCATGATCTCACTTCGCGTCGATAGAACCACTGCTTTCGCAGTGCTTTCAGGGCTTCTTCTGGCCCTGGCATTTCCGCGCCCCGACCTGGCCGAGTTGGCCTGGGTAGCCTTGGTGCCATTGCTGCTGGTCATGGAAAAGCGCCCTTTCCGCAGCGGCTTCACCGCCGGGGTGGCTTTTTTTGCCACCGTTCTTTACTGGCTCAATATTGTCATGACCACCTATGGCGGCTTGCATCCTGTGTTGTCGATGGTCGCCTACCTGCTGCTGGTGCTCTACCTGGCCCTGTTTTTCGGAGCCGCGACCTGGGCAGCCAGTCGTCTGCACGAAAAACTCGGTTATCCGCTGGTGCTGACTATGCCGGTGCTCTGGGTGGCTTTGGAATTTCTGCGCTCCTTTCTCTTTACCGGCTTTCCCTGGGCATCGCTGGGCTATGCCCTGCAAAGCCGCCTGGTACTCATCCAATCCGCTGATCTGTTCGGTGTCTATGGCCTGAGTTTTCTGCTGATTTTGAGCAATGTGGTGCTTGCCGAAGGAATACGCTGGTTGCGCCGTTCCCGAGGGGTTCCCGGTGTGGCGGCACTGGTTTTCGCGCTGCTCTTTGGCGGCAACATCGTCTATGGACTCTGGCGGCTTGACCCGGCCCAGGACGAGCGGGAGCGTCGGATGCAGGTGAGCTTGATCCAGGGCAATATCGATCAGGGGGTCAAGTGGGATCCCGCGTATCAGGAAGAAACGGTGCGAATTTACCGCGACCTTTCCCTGCATGCGCACCAGGGAGAAAATCCCGATCTTATCATCTGGCCCGAAGCAGCGACCCCTTTTTACTTTCAGGATCCCAACCCCCTGTCGCAGCAGGTCCGCCAGGTAGCGCAGGAAACAAACACCTATTTGTTGTTCGGCAGTCCGGCCTATGAAGTGGTCAACCGCCAATATCAGTACTTGAACAGCGCGTTTTTATTGTCGCCCGCCGGTGAAGTTCTCGGGCGCAGCGATAAGGTCCATCTGGTGCCGTTCGGCGAATACGTTCCCCTGAAAAGATTTCTGCCCTTTGTCGATAAGCTGGTGGTGGGAATCGGGGATTTTTCTCCGGGAACCGTCAGTCCACTTCCTCTGGATGGCGCCAATCTTGGCATCCTGGTTTGTTATGAGGCGATATTCCCAGGATTGGCACGCGATTTTGTGCGGCAGGGCAGCGACCTTCTGATCAATATTACCAACGATGCCTGGTTCGGCCGCTCTTCGGCCCCTTATCAGCATCTGGCCATGAGTCGGTTTCGCGCCGTGGAAAATCGTATCTGGTTGGCGCGCGCCGCCAATACCGGGATATCCGCCTATGTCACGCCCACCGGCCGTGTGCTCGAGGCCACACCCCTTTTTGAATCGGCCGCGGTAACCGCTCAGGTCGGCCTCGGTGCCGCAGAAAGCCTCTATCGTCGCATCGGTGATACGGTGCCGACGATTTTCCTTGGAATTTCAGTCTTCTGGCTGGCGCGAACAGGTCGGCGCATGGGGGCGGGTGAGGCTTGAGTGCGACACATGTATCGCCCCTGGATAGATTCTCTTTATGGCAGTGAGACTTCCAGGCGGCGCAGAGCCTTGCCTGAAGAATCAACGAACTCTATTGCCTGCAGGCGCTCCGGACGCTCGATGAGGGCAAGGACATAGGGTTGCGTCATGACCGTGAGTTGCAGGCTGCCGGCGGGAGGTTCGTCAACCTCGACAAAGGCCTGCAGTCTTGTGCCCCGGCGTTCGATCCGGTTGATATTCACCCGGTATCCGGCACTGGGCTTCCAACCCGAGGCGACCAATACGACCAGGTTTTTTTCCCAGTCGATCATCGGTGGCTGCGGCGCAGGCAGGCGATGCGCGTGAATCTGTGCGTAGAGTTGCTCCCATTTGCGTTGCTCCAGGGCGGCGGCAAAGGTGAAATCTTCGGTGGTCATGGCGGCGCTGCCCTGTTCGAGTACGCTGAAAGGTTGCGGACTCGCGGCGGCGCACCCGGAAATCAAAGTCATGGTGAGCACCAGTGTTGTGAGAGTTCGTACCAGGTTGAGGTTGGCCGGCATGGCGTTTTCCTTTAACAAAAGAGGTGTTTGGAACAACAGTACCACGAAAGGTGCGGCAGTAAAAAGGGTCTCTTGCAGGGCTGATCCGAAACAGATATAATCGGTCCTCTTTTGTTTGGTCTGGTTTGTCTTTTTCTGAATTCTTTATAAATTTCAGTCTGATAGATGGATTTTTCCGGGACTGTCCGGTTATTGAAAGGAATCCCCATGTTTCGAGAAGAACTAGACGCGTTGGTAGACCTCGAAGAAAAAGCCCGTGAACTTTGGAGGTATCTTTGACGTTGTAAGCAAAAAGGAGCGCATTGCCGAGTTGGAGGCTGAGATTGCCCGCCCCGATTTCTGGGATGAGGCCGAAAAAGCTCAGGATCGGTTGCGTGAACGTACAGGTTTACAGAAAACAGTTGATTCCCTCGAAGGCATCCTGCAGCGCATCGAAGATCTGAAGGTTCTGGTGGAACTCGGCGAAGAGTCTCAGGACGAAGACGCGCTGGAGGAGGTGCGTCAGGCATTGCCGACTCTGGAAGCAGACCTGCGTAAGATGGAGCTGGCCCGCATGCTGTCAGGGCCGCACGATGCCAATAACGCTATTTTCAGTATCAATGCCGGTGCAGGCGGTACCGAAGCCCAGGATTGGGCCGAGATGTTGCTGCGCATGTATTTGCGCTACTGTGAGCGCAGAGGCTGGCGTACCGAAATTACCGATTATCAACCGGGCGAGGAAGCCGGTATTAAGGGGGCCACCTTCACCGTGGAAGGTGAGTATGCCTACGGCTATCTACACGCCGAAATGGGTATCCATCGTCTGGTGCGTATATCCCCTTATGATTCGAGCGCCCGCCGCCACACGTCCTTCTCATCGATTTTCGTCTTTCCCGAGTTGGAAGACGACATTGAAATTGAAATCGACGAAAAAGATCTCAAGGTCGATACCTTTCGTTCCAGCGGCGCCGGCGGTCAGCATGTCAACAAGACCGACTCGGCAATCCGTATCACCCATATCCCTTCGGGTATTGTCGTCGCCTGTCAGAACGAGAGATCCCAACACAAAAACCGCGCCACTGCTCTCAAGCAGTTGAGAGCGCGACTCTACGAGCAGGAAGTGCGTAAGAAAGAAGAAGAGGCCGCGGCCATTTCCGGAGAGAAAAAGGAGATTGGGTGGGGCAGTCAGATCCGCTCTTATGTGCTGCATCCTTACCGCATGGTCAAGGACCATCGCACTGGATACGAAGTCGGCAATACCGACGCGGTGCTCGGGGGAGATATTGAAGCTTTTATCGAGGCGTTTCTGCTCGCCAGCAGCTAGTCTGCACAGGCTCTCCGGCCCCCTTTTCCCTTGACTTGAGAAGGGTCGGGGGGTAAGGTACCTGCCTTGGAAAATGGCTGAAAGGTGTTGGAATTAATGGAAGAACTTAACGACATTCTGTTGCAGCGCCGGGATAAGCTCAAAGCCTTGCAGGACGAGGGGGTCAACCCCTTTGCCAACGATTTTACCGTGCGTCACAGCACCGCCGATATCGTTGCCGCCCACGGCGAGCAGGATGCCGCAACCCTGGGCGAGAATCCAATTGAATACGCCATTGCCGGGCGCATCATGGCGCGCCGCGACTTCGGCAAGGCGGCATTTGTGCAGTTGCAGGACCGCGCCGGGCGCTTGCAGATTTACATTGCCCGCGACCAGGTGGGGGAAAAAGATTTTGAGATCTTCCGCAAGCTCGATCTCGGTGACCTGATCGGCATCACCGGCACGCCCTTTCGCACCAAGACCGATGAGCTGAGTCTGCGCGCTTCAGGTCTGCGCCTGCTCACCAAGTCCTTGCGTCCGCTGCCGGAGAAATGGCACGGCCTCACCGATGTGGAAACCCGCTATCGGCAGCGCTACCTTGATCTGATGGTCAATCCGCAAGTACGCGACGTTTTTCTGCAACGCAGCCGCATCATCAGTCTGATCCGCGAATTCATGCAGAAGCGCGACTTTCTTGAGGTGGAAACGCCGATGATGCAGCCCATCGCCGGCGGCGCGACGGCACGGCCCTTCAAGACCTACCACAACACCCTCAAGATGGACCTGTTTCTGCGCATTGCTCCCGAACTCTATCTCAAGCGCCTGGTGGTCGGGGGACTGGAGCGGGTCTTTGAAATCAACCGCAATTTCCGCAACGAGGGTATTTCCATCCAACATAATCCCGAGTTCACCATGATGGAATTCTATCAGGCTTACGCGACCTATGAAGACCTGATGGATTTCACCGAGGAACTCATCTGCCATGTGACCGACGAAGTTTGCGGCAGCCTTAAGATCAGCTACGGCGGACGCGAAGTCGATATGTCTCCGCCCTGGAAGCGGCTGAGCTTTAAAGAGGCCATTGTCCAGTACGGCAAGGTCGGCGTCGAGATTCTGGATGATCCGGCCAAAGCTTTTGATTATGCGCGCAGTCTGGGTCTTGATCTCGAGCGCGGTTTGCCCCTGGGTAAAATTCTCGCCGAGATTTTCGATGAGGTTGTTGAACCCCATCTGTGGGAACCGACTTTCATTACCCAATATCCGACCGATATCTCCCCGCTATCGCGCAGAAATGATCAACAGCCTGAGGTGGTCGATCGTTTTGAACTCTTCATTGTCGGACGCGAGTTGGCCAACGCATTTTCCGAGTTAAACGATCCGATTGACCAAAAGGAGCGTTTCCTTCAACAATTGGATGAAAAAGAAGCGGGTGATGAAGAAGCTCACGCCATGGACGAAGATTACATCCGCGCCCTTGAATACGGCCTGCCACCGACCGCGGGAGAAGGAATCGGCATAGATCGTCTGGTGATGCTGCTCACCGATTCTTCTTCAATCCGCGACGTGATTCTTTTCCCCCAACTAAGGCCTGAAAAGTAGCGTTCCGGTCGCCGGTACCGCTGCGATCTAATCTATGAATTATGAACTTTTCGTCAGCCTGCGCTACCTGCGGGCCAAGCGTAAGCAAACTTTTATTTCCGTTATTTCCTTCATCTCCATCGGTGGGGTGACGCTCGGCGTCGCCGCGCTCATCGTGGTGCTGGCGGTCATGACCGGATTTCACGACGGGGTGCGCCAACAGATCCTCGGCAATCTTCCCAATATTCTGATTCAGAAATACGGCGATTCCATTTCCGATTACGACGAGGTGGTCGCCAGGGCGCGCCAGGTGCCGCGTATCGGCGATGTCACTCCCTTTATTTCGCGAGAAGCCATGCTCTTGGCTCAAGGCAACGTAGCGGCCGTTCAGGTTCGCGGGGTGGAGCGCGGACACAAAGCTTTTGAGCAAGAAATGATCACCCTTGGCGGGGATGATCTTGAAGATCTTCTCTTTGACGGCCGCGGTCCGCGTCCCGGCATTCTGATCAGCATCGATTCGGCGACAACCCTGGGGGTGGCGGTGGGCGACACCATCAATGTCATACCGCCTATGTTTACCATCACCCCTTTCGGCATGATCCCAAAAATGAAACCGTTTCAGGTGGTGGGCATCATGCGCGAGAAGGGCAGCCTGCTCGACACCTATAATGCCTACATTCAGCTTCCCGTCGCGCAGAATTTTTTTGACCTTGAGGGGCAGGTGACCGGCATCGAAGTCGATGTGCTCAGTTTTGACGATACCTCCCGCGTGGTCTCTGATCTGCGGGACACGTTCGAATTCCCCTTTCTGGTGCGTTCCTGGGAGGACATGTTCGGCTCCTTCCTCTCCGCCCTGAAACTGGAAAAACTCGGCTTGTTCATCGTCTTGGGGATCATTGTACTGGTGGCGGCGTTCAATATCGCCACCACCCTGATCATGGTCGTTATGGAAAAGCATAAGGATATTGCAATTCTTCGCTCAATGGGCGCGACTTCGCGCAGCATTATGAAAATTTTCGTGTTCGAGGGAGCGATTATCGGCACTCTTGGAACCAGTCTCGGCACGGCTCTGGGCCTGCTCATCGCAAAAAATGCCGATCCTATCATCAAGTATTTTGAGAATCTTCTGCAGGTGCAGATTTTCGACCAGAGTGTCTACGGCATGGACCATTTTCCGTCCGTCGTCAACACGGGCGACGTGGTTGCCGTCGTGGTCGTAGCCATGAGCATTTCCTTGCTCGCAACCATCTATCCGGCCTGGCATGCCTCGCGCATGGATCCGGCCGAGGCTCTGCGTTATGAATAGGAAGGCGGGGCGGCAATGATCGAAGTGCAGGGGGTTAAAAAGCGTTTTTCCACTCCTCATGGCGTAGTGGAAGTGCTCCGGGGGATCGACTTGACGATAAAAACCGGGGAAAGGGTCGCCATTCTGGGCTCATCCGGTGCCGGAAAAACCACACTGATGCACATTCTGGGTGCCTTGGATCGCCCCAACGAAGGATCCGTCCAGTTTGAAGGCGAGGATATTTTTGCCCTGCGTGGTGGCGCCCTCGACGAATTTCGTAATCAACGGGTCGGCTTTGTCTTTCAGTTTCATCAATTGTTGCCCGAGTTCAACGCTCTGGAGAACGTCATGATGCCGGCTTTGGTAGCTCGGCGTAGCCGCAAGGAAGCCACGGATTGTGCCCAGGAACTGCTTGAGGAAGTTGGTTTGGGGCATCGTCTGTTGCATAAGCCGGGAGAGCTTTCCGGCGGTGAACAACAGCGGGTGGCCATTGCCCGAGCCCTGGTGCGGATGCCGCGATTGCTGCTCGCCGATGAGCCGACGGGCAACCTCGACAGCGGTACCACCGCAGAGATTTATCGCCTGCTTGAACGCCTGCATCAGGAACGGGGGCTGACCATGGTGGTCGTAACCCACAGCCTGCCCCTTGCCCAGCGTATGGATCGTATGATTCATATGGATGACGGGTTGCTGGTGCCGGTTTGAGTTTTTAACGGAAAACATTTTCGTCCAGGTGTCCCCTAAGGTTGTCCCAAAATTGAGTTTACTCCCCCAGGTGCTTTCCCTATAATGAAACGCTTTAGCGATAACCAGTTCGGCGAGTGGAGGCGTATGGTCAAGAAGGCCATATTTTTTCAGTTTATTCTGTTTTTCCTGTTGGCTTCCGGGGTCCTTGCTCAGCCCATGACTTTTCAGGAAGTCAGGATTCAGGGCAATGAGCGGGTCGAGCGCAGTGCCATCGAGGCCGTTATTCAGGTTCGCGCGGGACGCCCCGTAACCATCGAAGAAATCGACCAGGATATACGCAACATATATCAATTGGGCCGTTTTCAGGATGTGGTGGCACTTGAGGATGTGGTGGACGGCACCCGAACGCTCGTTTTTCAGGTCAGCGAGCGTCCTCTGCTGCGCGAGGTTCGTTTTGAAGGCCAGCGCAAGCTCAAGACGGATAAACTGAGCGAGCTGGTCGGTATTCGCGTCCCCGAGCTTTACGATCCGAAAAATGTGGAGAGGGCCATCACCGCTCTGCGCAGGGCTTATCGCGACGAAGGTTATCATGGCGCGCAGATTGAGCCGGACATCGAAATCAACCCGCACAATGAAGCGACCCTGACCTTCGTTATTGATGAAGGCAAGAAGGTTCGCGTCGATGAAATTCGTTTTTCCGGCAATTCCGCTCTTTCCGACAAGGAACTCAGGAAGGCCATTGAGACTCGCGAACGTTGGGTTTTTTCTTGGTTGACCGGGCGCGGGACGTTTAACGAAGACATGCTGCGCAATGATGTCGAGTTAATCGCCGATGAGTATTTCAATCGCGGCTATGTTCAGGTGCGGGTCAAGGATCCGGACATCGTTTTCAGTGACGATATGCGCACCCTGAACATCCTGTTTGAGATTGAAGAAGGTGAGCAGTACCGCATCGGTGATATCGATATCCAAGGGGACTTGCTCAAGGAAAAAGAGCAACTTCTGGAACTCGTCAAGCTCCAAACCGGTGACGTTTTCAGCCGCGCCCGTTTGCGCGAGGATGTTTTTCGCCTCAACGACCTCTACGCCGACAGCGGCTATGCTTATGTCAACGTTTCGCCGCTGACGCGCCTGGACAATCAGGAGCGCCTCGTCCACCTCATGTTCGATGTCGAGCAGGGCGTGCAGGTTTATATCGATCGGATTCATGTAACCGGCAACACCAAGACCCGTGACAAGGTCATCCGCCGGGAAATGCGGTTGACCGAAGGCGAACTCTACAGCGCCAGCCGGCTTAAGGAAAGTCGCCGCCGCATCAACAACCTCGGCTTTTTTGATGAAGTCAACGTGGCGACGGGGCGGGGCGACGAAGAGGAGCTGATGGTCGTCGAAGTCGACGTGGCTGAACGTCCCACCGGCCAGTTCAGCATCGGTGCGGGTTATTCTTCCGTCGACGGCGTTCTGGCCCAAGGGGCTCTGCAACAGGACAATTTTCTCGGCCGTGGTTTGCGGCTCGACCTTTCCGCTGCGTTGGGCGGAAAATCGACAACCTATCGCTTCGGTGTGACCGATCCATATTTCCTCGACAAGGATCTGACCCTGGGCTTTGATCTGTATCGTACGGACCGTGAATGGCCGAGTTTCAGCGAGAAACGCACGGGGGGTAATCTCAAGCTTGGAGTGCCCTTGAGTGATAACCTGCGCGCTTTTTTCCTGTATCGCTATGAAAATAAGGATATTTACGATATCGCGCCCACTGCCTCGCGTTTCGTACTTGAGCAGGCGGGGACTTCGACTCTTTCGTCAATAACGTCAATGCTGCGGCGTGACACCACGGACTATCGCCTGGATCCGACCCGCGGCTCCATGTCTGAGGCGTCGGTGGAGTTTGCCGGCATCGGAGGCGATCAACAATTTGTCAAATACATTGCTGACCACCGCCATTTCTTTCCGTTCAAATGGGACACCTATTTTTCCGTTCATGGCCAAATCGGCTTCGTTGAGGGCTGGGGTGGCAAGGACGTGCCCATCGAGGAACGCTTCTTTCTCGGTGGCATCAACAGCCTGCGCGGCTTCAAGTCGCGCCGCGTTGGTCCCCGCGACGGCGATGATTACATCGGGGGAGAAAAGTCGGCTTACACCAACCTGGAATATATCTTTCCGCTGATCAGGGACGTCGGCCTCAAGGGGGTCGTATTTTTCGACGCAGGCAACGTCTGGCACAGCAACGAAAACTATTTTTCCGATATTCGCTATAATACCGGTGCCGGTATTCGCTGGTTCAGCCCTCTGGGTCCGTTGCGCCTGGAATGGGGCTACAATCTCAACCCCCGCGGGGATGAAGAAAGAACGGAGTGGCAGTTTTCCATCGGCCGTTTCTTTTAACAACAAAATCTCTTTAGAGGAGTCCACACTATGAAGCGTATTACCTTACTGATGATGGCTTGCTTGCTCGCCCTGGCGACTCCCGCTCTGGCGCAGAATGTGAAAATCGGCTATGTCGATCTGCAGCGCGCGCTTAACCTCTCCTCCGCCGGCGTCGGTGCCAAGGAAGAGATTGCCAAAAAAGTCCGGGAGTATGAGGGACAGGTCAGTCAGCGCCAGGACGAACTGCGTAAGCTAAAGGAGGAACTTGAGCGCCAGGCGGTGCTGCTCTCCGAGGATGCACGTTCACGCAAAGAACGTGAGTATCAGCAAAAACTCAGGGACTTTCAGCGCTTCACCAAAGATATCCAAGATGAGCTGCAGCAAAAAGATGCCGAATTAACGCGGCGCATTCTTGAAGATATTTTTCAGGTCATCGGTGAATACGGCGCGCGGGAAGCTTATACGGTCATCCTTGAAAAAACCGAAAGCTCTCTGTTGTATGCCGCGGACCATATCGATCTGACCGATCGGATCATCGAGGCTTTTAACGCGCGGGCGCGCAAAAACTGATTCGAATTCAGGTGACATGGTGAAACTCAAGGAACTGGCGGAGTTGGTCGGTGCTCAACTCGTTGGAGATGAGACCCTGGAAATCTCGCGCGTTGCGCCTATTGAGCAAGCCGGACCCGGCGAGCTTTGCTTTCTTGCGAACCCCCGCTATGCAGCAAAGCTTGCCGATTGCCGGGCGTCTGCCGTGATTGTCGCGCCGGGGGTGGAAAGCCCCGGGCACAGCCTGCTGATCAGTGCCAATCCCTATCTGGCATTTGCCCGTATTCTTGCTCACCTGCAACCACCGCCGCAGGTTGAGCGCCGAGTGATGGAGGGTGCTTGGGTGGATCCCTCCGCACAGGTGGGTGGGGCGGTGTCGATCCATCCTGGTTGTTATGTCGGACGCAATGTCCGCATCGGCCGCGGCAGTGTTCTTTACCCCGGCGTGGTCCTCTATGAGGGCGTGCAGGTGGGGGAGGACTGTGTCCTTCATGCCAATGTGGTCGTTCGCGAAGAGTGCCGTATCGGTGACCGAGTCATTCTTCAGCCTGGGGCTGTCATTGGGTCGGATGGTTTCGGCTATGCTCCTGACGGGCGCCGCTATGTCAAGATTCCTCAGGTCGGCATCGTTGAGATCGAAGATGACGTGGAAATAGGTGCGGCAAGCTGCATCGACCGCGCAACTCTCTCGGTGACACGCATCGCTCGCGGCACCAAGATCGATAATCTGGTACAGATTGCTCATAACGTACGGGTCGGCGAAGATACCATCATCGTTTCGCAGGTCGGCGTGTCCGGCAGCACGCACATCGGTGATCATTGCACTTTCGGCGGGCAGGCAGGACTGGCCGGCCATATTCGTATCGGTGATGATGTGACCATCGCTGCTCGCGGCGGCGTGCATGGCGATATTCCGGCCGGGCAGGTGATGTCGGGAACGCCTGTCATGCAGCACCGGGACTGGCTCAAGGCATCCATGACTTTTCCCAAGCTCCCCGAAATACGTCGGGACGTCCAGAGCCTCAAGAAAAAACTTGCGGAACTTGAAAATCTCATCAAGGAGAAGTGATTGGTCATGGTTCTCGACATCAATGAAATCATGAAACTACTTCCCCACCGCTATCCCTTTCTTCTGGTGGATCGCATCGATCTTCTGGAGCCGGGTGTGCGAATTGTGGGCACCAAGAACGTCACGGTCAACGAGCCTTTCTTTCAGGGGCATTTTCCGGGGCATCCCATTATGCCGGGCGTCTTGATTATCGAGGCTATGGCACAAGTGGGGGGAGTTTTCGCTATTATCAGCGACAAAATCGGGCCGGACAAGGTGACCTATTTCGTCGGTATCGACAACGCTCGGTTCCGTAAACCCGTTCTGCCGGGTGACGTACTGCGTATGGAGTTGGAAATCATTAATTGCAGGCGCGGTTTGTATTGTTTCAAAGGCCGCGCCTTTGTCGGCGAAACCCTGGTCACCGAAGCCGATCTCAAGGCGACCTTCGCTGATCGCAATGACAGTTGATTCCATGATTCATGCAACAGCCATCATTCACCCGAAGGCGCGCATCGGCGATCAGGTCCGGATCGGCCCATTTGCGGTAATCGGCGAGCATGTGGTTATTGGTGACCGGACGATAGTCGGGCCTCATGCAGTGCTTGAGGGGCGAACCCAAATCGGCTGTGACAACCACATTTTTCAGTTCGCTTCCGTCGGCGCCATTCCGCAGGATTTGAAATATCGTGGTGAAGAGACTTCTCTGCAGATCGGCAATCGCAATATTATTCGCGAATTCGTGACGATCCACCTTGGTACCGATAGCGGCGGTGGAAAAACGCTGATCGGTGAGGGCAATCTATTTATGGCCTATTGCCATGTGGCGCATGACTGTCATGTCGGCAACGGAGTGATCATGGCAAATGGCTCGACGCTGGCGGGGCATGTCGAGGTGCAGGATCATGCGATTCTCGGCGGGCTGTCGGCAATTCATCAGTTCGCCCGGGTCGGCGCCCATGTTATGGTGAGTGGTGGCGCCATGGTCAATCAGGATATTCCGCCTTATACCATCGCGCAGGGTGATCGCGCGCGCACCGTCGGCCTGAACCTTGTGGGTCTCAAGCGTCGCGGTTTTGGATCCGAGACCATCTCCGCCATCAAGTTTGCTTATCGGCTGGTGTTCCGCTCCGGATTGCGCCTGGAAGATGCCCTGGCCCGGGTGGAGAAAGAGGTCGGTACGATACCTGAAGTCATTTCATTTGTTGAGTTTATTCGCAAGAGTCAGCGCGGCGTGGCCCGCTGAGGAAGAGAGGACCTAAGATGAGCAATCTGCGTGCTGCAGTGATTGGAGTCGGCTATCTCGGCAGGTTTCATGCGCAGAAATATGCCGCCCTTGAAGGGGTGGATCTGGTGGGTGTGGTGGATGTCGACCTTGCCCGAGCTCAGGAAGTGGCTCAGGAGGTTGGTTGTACGGCCTATACCGACTATCGTCCGCTTCTCGACAAGGTTGACCTGGTTTCCATCGTCGTGCCGACCCAATATCATTACCAAGTTGCGCGCGCCTGTTTGGAGGCTGATATCCATATCCTGCTGGAAAAGCCGGTGACCCAGACGGTGGCCGAGGCCGAGGATTTGATTCGTCTTGCGGCCGAGCGCAATCGCGTTTTTCAGGTCGGCCATCTGGAGCGCTTCAATCCAGCGGTCGTGGCTCTGGCCGGGGTGCTTAAAAATCCCATGTTCATTGAATCGCACCGCATGGCGCCCTATAAGCCGCGCGGTACCGACGTCAACGTTGTACTCGATTTGATGATCCACGATATCGACATTATACTGACACTGGCAAAGTCAGATCTCAAGCTGGTTAATTCTGTCGGAGTCCCGGTTATCTCCGATGAAGTGGACATCGCCAATGCCCGCCTGCAATTTGAGAGCGGCTGCGTGGCCAACGTCACTGCCAGCCGTGTGAGCGTCGATGCCATGCGCAAGGTTCGCATTTTTCAGCCGGATGCCTATATCACCATTGATTATCAGGCGCGCAAAATTGGTATATTCCGCAAGGGCGGCGAAGGCATGCCTTTGCCCATGATACCCAATGTCACCCTTGAGGAGCGGCGTTTTGAGCAAGGCGATTCGCTCATGGACGAGATCAAGTCTTTTGTTCGCTCCATCCGCGAGGGTCTGCCACCGGTGGTTTCAGGGGAAGACGGCAAGCGCGCATTGGCGGTCGCCCTTGAAATCAACGCCAAACTGGCACCCCAGGGACCGATGTAGCCGCCGGCTGAAATCGGCCCAAAAGGCGTGAAGGCGAGGGTCTGCAAAGACGGCCTCGCCTTTCTCGTTAAAACGCCAAGGAAATTGGTTTTTTTATCTCACCCACAAAGAGGATTTTTTTCTGCAATGAATATCCCCATGGTCGATCTCAAGCAACAGTATCTTGCTCTCAAGCAGGATATTGACGAAGCATTGCAAGGCGTTCTGGACTCAACTCATTTTATTCTCGGTCCCAACGTGCAGGCCTTTGAACAAGAGGCTGCCTCCTATCTGGGGGTCAAACATGCTGTCGGCTGCGCTTCGGGCACCGACGCCCTGCATCTGGCGCTGCGGGCGGCGGGTATCGGCGAAGGCGATGAGGTGATTACCCCGGCCTTCACCTTTATCGCCACGGCTGAAGCCATTTCCTATGTGGGGGCCAAGCCGGTGTTTGTTGACATCGATGCGCGCACCTTCAATCTTGATCCTGCCCGGGTCGAAGAGGCCATCACTCCGCAGACCCGTGCCATCCTGCCTGTGCATCTTTTTGGGCAGCCGGCTGATCTCGTCGCTTTGCGCGATCTCTGCAAGACGCATAAGCTGCTTCTGATCGAAGACTGCGCGCAGTCCTTTGGTGCCGGATATGCAGAACAGATGACCGGCAGTTTCGGTAACGCTGGCTGCTTCTCTTTCTTTCCGAGCAAAAATCTCGGCTGCTTCGGTGATGGCGGACTGATTACCACCAACGATGACGATCTGGCCCGTGAGCTGCTGGTGTTGCGCAACCACGGCAGCCGCCAGCGCTACCATCACTCCATCATCGGCTACAACAGCCGGCTGGATGAGATGCAGGCGGCCATTCTGCGGATCAAACTCAAGCACATCGATGAATACAATCGCCTGCGGCGGCGCAACGCGCATCTTTACAACGAAGCACTTAAGGGGCTTGGGCTCACGACGCCTCATGAAGACGGCAAGGGCGTGCATGTTTTCCATCAGTACACCCTGCTTCTCGACGGCCGTGACCGCGTGCAGAAGGCTCTGAGCGAAGCCGGCATCGCCTCGGCTGTTTACTATCCCATTCCCCTGCACCGCCAGGAAGTTTACCGTGACCTGATGACCGGCGTTTCCTTGCCGGTGACCGAAAAGGCCGCGGAGCAGGTTTTGTCGTTGCCCATGTACCCTGAGCTTACATCGGATCAGATCAGCAACATCTGCCAGGTGATTTCCGGAGCCCTCTGAGCGCATGTCCATCGCCCCAAATTCAGAAAAACGCCGTGCTCTGATCGTCACCGGCGAGGCCAGTGGCGACCTGCATGGTGCCAATCTCATTCGCGCGGCGCGTGATATCGATCCCGACCTCGAATTCTTCGGCATCGGCGGGCGGCGCATGGAAGCGCAGGGCTGTGAAATTCTTTTTCGTGGCGAAGAGTTGGCGGTTGTCGGTCTGGTCGAGGTGGCGGCGCATTTTCCCGCTATTTATCGCGCGTTCAAAAAGCTTGAGGTCATTCTCAACAGTGATCGGCGACCCGATGTGCTGATCCTCATCGACTTTCCCGAGTTCAACTTGCGTCTGGCCGCCAAGGCCAAGGCCGCAGGTGTGCCGGTGCTCTATTACGTCAGTCCGCAGGTTTGGGCCTGGCGGCGTGGGCGGGTGAAGAAAATAGCCCGGCGCGTTGATCGCTTGGCAGCAATTTTCCCTTTTGAACCCCAGTTGTACGAGGGCCTGGATATTGATGTGGAATACGTCGGCCATCCCCTGGTCGCCGATTTGAAGCTTACCGCCGAGCGCGACGCATACCTGGCTCGTCACGGTCTCGATCCGCAGCGGCCGGTAGTCGGTTTATTCCCCGGAAGTCGCCGCAGTGAACTTAAATACATTTTCGATACCATTGCTGATACTGCGCGAATGCTGCATCGCCAGCGCCCGCAACTTCAATTTTTGCTGCCCGTAGCACCGTCTCTCAAGCACAAAAGTTTTCATGAACGTCTCCTGGGCAGCGGGCTTGAGATCAAAATGGTGCAGGACAATATCTACGATACCGCGCGTGCCTGCGACGCCGCGATCAGCGTTTCCGGCACCGTGACCTTGCAGATCGCTCTCGTGGAAACACCCCTGGCGATTATCTACCAGATGAATTCCTTGACCTATGCCATCGGCAAACGGTTGGTCAAATTGCCGCATATCGGCTTGGTCAACATTGTGGCCGAAAAACCAGTGGTACGCGAGTTCATCCAAGATATGGCCACGGCGGAGAACATCGGTGCGGAAGTTTTACGGATGCTCGACGATCAAAATTACCGCGATCGAATCAAGGAGGACCTGCGGGAAGTGCGCCGTCTGTTGGGCGAGGGCGGCTGCTCGGAGAAGGTGGCACGCATGGCTTCGGAGATGAGCCGCGGCCAGGTGCGACGAGGCGAGGCGGCATGAAAAATCGCGGGACGGAAATTTATCGGCGTCTATTCACCTACGCTTTGCCTTATCGACGGCGCATTGCCTTGGCGATGGTTGCCTCGCTGGGCATCGCCGCATCCGATGCGCTTCTCGCCAAACAGGTGCAGCCATTCATGGACCGGGTCATTGTCGCCGGGGATTGGGACATGGCGCGGTTGGTGCCGCTGTTCATCATCGGCATCTTTACCTTTAAGGGTGCCTCGCGCTATATCCAGGAGTATTTCATCCAGACCTCAGGTCAGTTGGTCATGCAGGATCTGCGTAACGACCTGTACGGACATTCGGTCTCCTTGTCCATGGGTTATTTTTCGCGCACCCAAGCCGGCACCCTGATGTCAAGAGTACTCAATGACGTGGGGGTCATGCAGGGCGCGGTCGCCGATGTGCTGGTTATTATTTTACGGGAAAGCGTGACCCTGGTGGCCTTGACCGGCGTGGCGTTCTACATGGATTGGAAATTGGCGGCCCTGGCTTTTGTGGTGATTCCCACATCGATCCTGCCGGTGGTGCTTATCGGGCGCAAAATCAAGGCTTATTCGCGCCGCGGACAAGGGGCCATCGGCGCGGTGACCACCCGCCTCGAGCAGACCTTCTCGGGCATCAAGGTGATCAAGGGATTCGGCACCGAAGCGCGCGAAAAAGAGAAATTTCGTCAGGAAAATCTCAACTATTATCGTTTTATTCGCAAGATTTACAAATACGGCGCCAGCGCCTCGCCACTGTTGGAAATCATCACTGCCATCGGCCTGGCGGCTGTCTTGTGGTTTGGCTTGAGTCGCATCGAGGCCGGCACAATGACCCAGGGTGAACTCTTTGCCGTGATCGCCGCCATCATGCTTATGTACACGCCGGTCAAGCGTCTGACCCGTGTTCATCACCAGATGCAGCAAGCATTAGGTGCTGCCGAGCGGGTGTTTGAGGTACTGGAAACACCGCGTGACGTGCAGGATCAGCCTGGAGCTCGACACCTGGGACGAGTGCGCGGACAGGTGGTGTTTGACCATGTGCGCTTTGCCTACGAGGACATTCCGGTGGTGGATGATTTGAGCTTTGTCGCCGAACCGGGCGAGGTGGTGGCTCTGGTGGGTCCCAGCGGTGCGGGCAAATCGACGGCGGTGGGGTTGGTGGCGCGCTTTTATGATGTCACGGGAGGCGCGGTCAAAATTGATGGCCAGGATGTGCGTGAGGTGACCCTCGACAGTCTGCGCGCCAACCTGGCGCTGGTCGATCAGGAAACCTTTCTCTTTCACGAAACCATCGCCGATAACATTCGCTACGGACGCCCGCAGGCCTCGGATTCCGAAGTGGAAGATGCCGCACGCCAGGCCTTCGCCGATGAGTTCATCACCCAGATGCCCGACGGCTACCAGACTGTCATTGGTGATCGCGGCGTACGCTTGTCCGGTGGTCAGCGCCAACGTCTGTGTATCGCACGTGCCCTGTTGCGCAATGCGCCTATCCTGATCCTTGACGAAGCGACCAGCGCGCTGGATACGGAAAGTGAAGCCATGGTGCAAAAGGCCCTGACCAATCTGATGCAGGGTCGCACAACACTGGTGATCGCACACCGTCTCAGCACCATCATGCATGCCGACAAGATCGTCGTTCTGGAAGATGGTCGCATGGTGGCTATGGGTTCCCACAAGCAACTGCTTGAGCAGGACGGACTGTACCGGAAGCTTTACGACATGCAGTTTCAGGAGAAAGGATGAGCCAGAGGCGTTTTCAGCGGATTTCTGATCGTCTGCTCGTTGCGGTGGTGCCTTGGGTAGCCTCGCTTGTCATTCGGGTGCTGCACCGATCAATGTCCATTGAAATTCTTGGCGAGGAACGCGTTAAAGCGATCTGGCAAAAGGGCGAGCACTTCATCTTTCCTTTTTGGCACGAACAATTGCTGCTCATGATCAAGTGCTATCGCGGACCTGGGGCCAAGATCCTCATCAGCGCATCAAAAGATGGGGAGCTTATTGCCCGCACCATGGAGCTGTTTGGTCAGGGCACCGTGCGCGGATCTTCCAGCCGTGGTGGTGCGGCAGCCTTGCGTTCCTTGGTACAGGCCGGAAAGGAACCCTTCGACCTCGGTATTACGCCGGATGGGCCACGTGGGCCGCGTCGCCAAATTAAAGAAGGTGTCGTCCATCTCGCCCGCCTGACCGGGCGTGGTGTCGTACCGCTTGCTTTTGTCTGCAGTCGCGGTCATCGCTTTTCATCCTGGGATCGCTTTCTACTGCCTTATCCGTTTTCGCGTGGGGTTTATTCTTTTGGGGAGCCCATACAATACCAGCGCGGGGAAGATCCGGAAGATTTTCGCAAACGCCTGCAACAGGCCATGGACGATAATGAGCGCGAGGCGATAGCGCGTTTGGAGGAACACGGTGTTTCTGCTGTATGATTTGGTGCTGCTGGCCTCGTCGCTGGTGCTGATTCCCTGGTACCTGCTGCGCAAAGCCCGCTATGGCACGGCGCGACGCGGGCTGCGCGAACGCGTGGGCCTTTTTGCGCCCGGCAAGCTGGCTGCAACGCAAAAACGCCCCGTAATTTGGGTCCATGCCGTATCGGTTGGCGAGACCCGTGCCGCCATTCCCTTGCTCAAGGCGTTGCGCCAAGCATACCCTGATGCCTGTCTGCTGGTCAGCAACACCACGGAAACCGGCAATTCCGTAGCACGTTCCCTTGCTGAAGTGGATTTGTGCCTGTTCTTTCCTTTTGATCTGTCTATTGTGGTGCGTCGGGTTCTGAAACAGATTAACCCCTCCCTGGTGGTTTTCGTCGACACGGAACTCTGGCCGAATTTTGCGCGGCTTGCCGGACAACGCGGTATTCCTCTGGTGCTGGCCAATGGACGCATCTCCGATCGCTCTTTCCCACGCTATCGGGCCATTCGGCTCGTCTTGCGTCCGGTGCTGGCGAACTTCAGCGCGTTCTGTATGCAGAGCGAACAGGATGCCGAACGCATCAAGGTTATGGGCGCGCCTTCTGAACGTGTGCAGGTCGCCGGGAACCTCAAATTCGATTTGCAGGCGCACCTGCCCAATGCCGGCGAAGTGAAGTCACTTAAGGAGCGTTTTCACCTTTCCCCGGAGGCGCTGGTCTGGGTCGCCGGGAGTACCCACGCCGGCGAAGAAGAACAGGTGCTGGATGCTTACCAACGCCTGGTTGCGGAGGGACGCAACCTCTTGTTGCTTCTGGTGCCGCGTCATCCGGAACGTTGTCGTCAGGTCAGTGAGCTTCTGTCTCAGCGGAAACTTCCCTTTGCTCTGCGCAGCCATGTCGATGAGCGCCAGGCGCCTTTGCAAGCCGGTGAGGTTTTGCTGGTCGACAGCATCGGCGAAATGCTCAAATTCTACGCCATGGCCGATCTGGTATTCGTCGGCGGCAGCCTGGTGCCGGTGGGCGGCCACAATGTCCTTGAAGGGGTGCTGCTGAAAAAACCGGTTCTCTATGGTCCGCACATGCATAATTTTCGCGACATCGCCAAACTGCTGGGGAAAGCTGGAGCCGCTCTGGAAGTCGCTGACGGCAAGGCTCTTCAGCAGGCCATCGCGCAGTTGATCGACAACCCCGAGCAGCGCCATAGCCTGGGGAAAGCAGGCTACCAACTCATCGCCGGAAACGTAGGAGCGACCGCCAAGACCCTGAGTGTCATCGAATCTTTGCTGGCAGAGAGAGTCGCTAAGGGGTGAACTCTCCGGCTGCATTTCACCGTCGTCTGTGTCTGGAAGGGCCACGTAATGTCCCCGAGCGACTGTTGCTGGCCCTGTTGTGGCCGGCGGGTTGGCTCTATGGCATGATTGGGCTGATTCGTGCTAGGCTGTACGCTAAGGGGCTTCTGGCTACCTATCGCGCGCCTGTTCCCGTGATCGCCGTCGGCAATCTTGCCGCCGGGGGGACGGGCAAAACACCCGTGGTTGACTATCTTGTGAGGCGCCTGCTCGGACAGGGTCTGCGCGTAGCCGTCATCAGTCGCGGATATGGGGGGCGCGGCATCAAGGATGCGGTGGTGGTCAGTCGCGGATCCGGGCCACTGGTTGATCCCGCTCTTTGCGGGGATGAGCCTTTTCTGCTGGCGCGGCGCAACCCGGAAGCGTTGGTGGTGGTCGCACCGAAACGCAGCCTGGGGGCGCGGCTTGCCGTTGAAAAACTCGGCGCTCAGATTTTGGTGCTCGATGATGCTTTCCAGCATCTGGCGATAGCGCGCGACCTCAACATTGTGCTGCTCGATGCCGCCAAGCCGCTCGGCAATGGCCTGCCTCTCCCGGCGGGTTTGCTGCGTGAATTTCCCTCGGCTTTGAGTCGTGGGGATCTGTTTATCCTGACCCGCTGGCAGGATGGCTGTCCACCGCCTCCGCGCCTGCCGGGAGCCGTATTGCGCAGTCGCCATGTCCTCGGCAGCGAGGCGCTTGATCTTGACGGCAACCGGGAGCCTTTGGAGAATCTGCACGGGAAAAAAGTGGTGGCTTTTGCCGGGATCGCCCATCCCGAAGGTTTTTTCGGGGATTTGCGACGCCGCGGTCTCGATCTGATTCAGACTCTGCCTCTGGCCGATCATGCCGTTTATGATGACATTGCCTTGCAGCGATTGCGCGAGGTTGCCGGCAACGCTGATGTTTTCGTAACCACCGAGAAGGATGCCGTCAAGCTCAAAGCCGCGCAACTTGTGCTGCCCTGCAGGCAGGTTCCCCTGACCTTGGAAGTTTTCGAGACTGCGGCCTTAGACGAATCGCTGGCGCAATTGACGGCACGTATTCACTAATCAGCTCTACTCTGCGTCCAACGAGGAGGCTTCTATGCCCATCCGTCCCGAACTGCTCGAAATCCTTGCCTGCCCTCAATGCAAAGGGCCCGTTCACCCCGTCGAGGAAGACGAAACCCTGCGTTGCGAGGCCTGTCGCCTGGCCTATCCTGTCCGCGACGATATCCCTGTGATGCTCATCGACGAGGCTCAATCCTTTTAAGGGGACGCCGGTGGCGGTGAGAAAAGAAGGCGCAGCGACCGAGAAGGTCCTGATTCTCAGCGACGGCAAACCTGGGCATGTCAACCAGTCCTTGGCCTATGCACGGCTGCTCGGAAAACCCTATGAGGTTCGGCGCGTTTCCTTTCGCGGACGTTGGGGCAAAGCCCTGTCCTATCCCTTGGACCGATTGGGTTTTCTGACGGACAAACTGTTTTTTGTCGAAGACGAGCTTCCATTCTGCTCACAGGTGGTGTCTGCCGGATCAAGTACCTATTACGCGAATCGTGTCATTGGTACAAAACTGGGAATCCCCTCGGTTGCCATCATGTTGCCGCGAAGCTACAGGCGGAATTTCGCTCTGATTATCGCCCAGGAGCATGATCGGCCGCCAGCTGCGGCAAATATCCTGTCTCTGCCGGTGAACCTCTCCTGTCCGCAGCCGCAGGGACTAGTGCAGCGAACCGGCAGGAACCCCTGTGTCGCTCTTGTAATAGGTGGTCCCAGCCGACATTTCCGCATGAATGAAGAGCGCCTCAAGGTGCAGATAGAGCAGGTGTTTCGCCTGTTTCCCGAGGGCGACTTCCTGGTAACGACCTCGCCGCGCACCCCTCCTGAGATCGACAAACTGATCGAAACTCTGGCGTTTCGCTATCGCGTCATTTATTCGCGAGAGCCGGTCAATCCCATTGCCGATTTTCTCGCCATCGGCGATTACGTTTTCGTGACCCAAGACTCCACTTCCATGATCAGCGAAGCCGTGACTTTCGGTCGCGCCTGCGTGGAGGTGCTTCCCTTGGAAAGCACGGGGGAAAAGAACAAAGTCGGGCGCATGCTCAGCCCTTTGGCCGATCAGGGCTGTCTCCACGTGTTCGATGGAACTTTGGGTGGAAAAAATCACAAAATCGCGCTAAAAGGTGTTCTTGAGCAGGCGTTGCGCAGGTTAGGGTATTGATTGGTGCCTGCTTTTTTCCTTGTGACCCTATAAAGGTTTGTCCATGTCCGCAAACAAAGAAACGTCACCATCGTCCGAGCCGAAAAATTTTGCTCTCATCGGTGCCGCAGGATACATCGCGCCGCGTCACATGCGGGCCATCGTCGATACCGGCAATCGCTTGGTTGCTGCGCTCGACAAAAATGATTCTGTCGGCATTCTCGACAGTTATTCCTACGACATTTCCTTTTTTACCGAGTTCGAACGCTTTGACCGACACGCGGAAAAACTGCGGCGCCAGGGTGACGACAAGCGCTTTCATTATGTCAGTATCTGCTCACCCAATTATCTGCATGATGCGCACATCCGTTTTGCCCTGCGCATCGGCGCCGATGCCATTTGTGAAAAACCATTAGTGCTCAACCCCTGGAATCTTGAGGCTCTGGCCGAGCTGGAAGCCGAAAGCGGACGGCGCATTTACAACATTCTGCAGTTGCGCGTGCATCCGGCACTGCTGCAACTCAAAAAAGCAACCGAGGAAGACGGCAGCGGCAAAAGACATCAGGTCGATCTGAGCTACATCACTTCGCGTGGCAACTGGTATTTTCATTCCTGGAAGGGCGACGCGCACAAATCCGGCGGCGTGGTCACAAATATCGGCATTCACTTTTTCGACATGCTCATGTGGATATTCGGCGGTGTGGAATCCTGTCAGGTTCATTTGAGCGACGAGCGCCGCATGGCCGGTTTTCTCGCCCTGAAAAACGCCGATGTGCGCTGGTTTCTCTCCGTCGACCACGAGGACCTTCCGGTGGCTGCCAGAACCTCGAACAAGACCACTTTTCGCTCGGTGCGGGTCGATGATCAGGAAATTGAATTCTCTGCGGGGTTTGTCGACCTGCATACGGTGGTCTATCAGGAAATTCTTGCCGGTCGCGGGTTCGGCATCGAAGACGCTCGACCCTCCATCGATCTGGTGCATAGTTTGCGAAATGCCGAAGTCCTCGGCGTGCATGCCGACACCGTGCATCCCCTGGCATTGGCCGTGGCTGAAAAACGCTGAATTGCGGAGGCTTTAATGGATTACTTTGTACACCCATCCTCCTTTGTCGATGAAGGGGCCGAGATCGGCGCCGGCACCAAAATCTGGCACTTCAGCCATGTCCTCTCTGGGGCCAGGATCGGCAACCGGTGCAGTTTTGGTCAGAACTGCTGTGTGTCCGGGGGAACGGTCATCGGCAACAACGTCAAGGTGCAGAACAACGTCTCCATCTATGAGGGAACCATCATCGAGGACGATGTCTTTCTCGGCCCCTCCTGCGTGCTGACCAACGTGACCAATCCGCGCTCCCAGGTGGTGCGTCGGGAGTTGTATGAAAAGACTCTTTTGCGGCGTGGTTGTTCCATCGGCGCCAACGCCACCATCGTTTGCGGCATAACTATTGGGCGCTATGCCTTTATCGGTGCGGGTGCGGTGGTGGCGAAGAATGTGCCCGATTACGCCCTTATGGTCGGCGTGCCCGCCAAGCAGGTAGGTTGGATGAGTCGCCACGGCCATGTCCTCAAGGATCCCGATACTCAGGGGATTCTGGTCTGCCCGGAAAGCCGTCTGCGCTATCAGCTCAACAACGAGGGGGCCTTGCGTTGTCTGGATCTGGATGAGGATGCACCGCTGCCGCCTGAGTTGGCCGTGGGCAAAACCTTTTATGACGAACTGAAGAAATAAATATTCGAAAATACATTGGGAGCATTCATGCAATTCATCGACCTTAAGACCCAGCAGACTCCAATACGCGAAGACATTGAGCAACGCATCAAGGCGGTTCTCGATCACGGGCAATACATTATGGGGCCGGAGGTGACGGAACTGGAGCAGCGCCTTGCGCAGTATGTAGGCGCTCGCCATTGCCTCGGCGTTTCAAGTGGCACCGATGCCCTGCTCATCGCCATGATGGCGCTGGGAATCGGCCCGGGAGATGAGGTGGTGACCTCGCCCTTTACCTTCATCTCGACGGTCGAAACCATCGCTTTGCTCGGCGCCCGGCCGGTGTTCGTCGACATTGAACCACGCACTTATAATCTTGATCCAACGCTGCTGGAGGCGGCGCTCACCGACAAAACCAGGGCGATTATGCCGGTGAGCCTCTATGGTCAGTGCGCCGATTTCCTAGCCATCAACGCCATCGCCGCGCAGCGCGGCATCCCGGTTATCGAAGACGGGGCGCAAAGTTTCGGTGCCACCCAGCGGGGCGAGAGATCCTGTCATCTTTCCACCATCGGCTGCACCAGCTTCTTTCCCTCCAAGCCTTTAGGTGGTTATGGTGATGGTGGCGCCTGCTTTACCGATGACGATGAACTGGCCAAGCGCATGCAACAGATTCGCGTGCACGGCCAGGATCGGCGCTACAATCACCCGCTGATCGGCGTCAATGGGCGTCTCGATACCTTGCAGGCGGCCATCCTTCTCGCCAAGCTCGATATCTTCCCCGATGAGGTTGAGCGCCGCGCCGCCGTTGCAGAGCGCTATCGGAAACTGCTCGGCGATATGGTCGTTGTCCCGTTCGTCGAAGATTACAACACCAGCGTCTATGCCCAGTACACCATCCGTGTCGAGCAACGCGACGAAATGTTGGCCGCTCTTGCCGCGCAAGGCGTCCCGACAGCGGTGCATTACCCTGTCCCCCTGCACCGGCAACCCGCCTTTGCCTCCCTCGGTTATCCGCATGCGAGCTTCCCTCATGCAGAAGAAGCTGCGCGGCAGGTCATGAGCCTGCCCATGCATCCCTACCTCAAGGAAGCCGATCAGGTGCAGATCGCCGAGGCGGTTAAGGTTGCCGTCAACGGATGAAATCTCGGGATTAGAACAAGGAACAACTTACCCATGAAGGTTGTGCAGTTTTTGCCGGAACTCAATGAAGGCGGCGTCGAGCGCGGCACCGTAGAACTCAATCGCGAGTTCATCAGGCGCGGCCTGGAGAGCGTCGTCATCAGTAGTGGCGGAAAGCTGGTCGCGCAGATTGAGCGCGACGGCGGCACCCACATCGCCTTTGATGTATGCAGCAAGAATCCACTGACCGCCCCGTGGCGCATCCTCAAGTTGCGCGCCCTGTTGCGGAGCCTTCAACCCGACATCCTGCATGCCCGCAGTCGGGTGCCGGCCTGGCTGGTGTGGCTGGCCAATCGCAGGCTGGGTTACCCCTTCGTCACCACGGTCCACGGCCTCAACCGCCCCAACAAATACAGTGAGATCATGACTCGCGGAGACCGCGTGATTACCGTGGGCGATCCGGTGCGTGACCATATCCTCAAACACTACCGGGTCGATC
Organism: Geoalkalibacter ferrihydriticus DSM 17813; assembly: GCF_000820505.1. Lineage (NCBI taxonomy): Bacteria > Pseudomonadati > Thermodesulfobacteriota > Desulfuromonadia > Desulfuromonadales > Geoalkalibacteraceae > Geoalkalibacter > Geoalkalibacter ferrihydriticus. Next base: position 58,686 of record NZ_JWJD01000007.1, read on the forward strand.
CGGAAAAGATACGGGTCATTCAGCGCGGCGTCGACATGGACCAGTTCGACCCGGCCAAGGTGGATCGCGCCTTTATCGACGAATTCCGCAAGAAGTATCAACTTGAAGGCAAATACGTTGTCGCCAGCGTCGGACGCATCACCTGGTTGAAGGACTATGAAACCTTTATTGCGGCCATTTCCGAGGTACGCGTGGAAATTCCTGAAGTCGTCGGACTCATTGTCGGCGGCGCTCACGAGAGCAAGCAGAATTATCTCGGTGATCTACAGAAACTGGCGAAACAACTCGGCGTCGCCGACCAGATTGTTTTTAGCGGTAGCCAGGCCAAAATTGCCGAAATTTACGCTCTCAGCGATGTCTTGGTTAATGCCTCCCTGAAGATGGGCAATATCGGGCGTACCATTGTCGAAGCCTTTGCCCTGGATACGCCTGTAATCGCCACGACTTACGAGGGTTTGGACAATCTGGTCGATAATGGCGTCAACGGCTACCTCATCAAAACCCGCGATCCGCAGGATTTGGCCGAGAAGATTCGCCTGGTGCATCAGGGGGCGTTCAAGGATATCAGGAAGCACCTCAATCCGGAATATACCTTGGCCACGATGGTGGAGAGGACTCTGGGGGTTTATAGGGAGTTGTGTAAAACATGAGAGTTTTTATTGACGGCCCGCGATGGGCGGGTATGTGGACGGAAATATCCGCGGATGAGTTTAAGAATTTAGGCTGGGAAACGCAGATTTTCTATAATAACAAGAAGAAAGCGAAGGCGCGATTTTTCTCCAAGCTGAACAAGTTTCTTCCGGCGACAAAAGCATTTCTGGATTGGGAAAAATTCCAGCAGGAGGATTTGCTTGCTGAATTTGGAAAGAGTCAGTTCGACCTGTATTTCAGTATTCAGGGAAAGATTGACTCAGCTTTTCTAAAAAAGATCAAGGGGCAAAACCCGCAGATTAAGACCGCCTACTGGCTGGGTGACGTGCTCGTCGATGCAGCTAAAAGACGTTTTGACAGCCTGAAAGAGGCAAGTTCCTCCGGTGCCTTGGACGCCCTTCTTGTCTCCTATAAGGGAACCTATCAAGAGCTTATCAATCAAGGGTTTAAGAATGTTCACTACTTTCCCTTCGGTTATTCGAAGACCTTTCATCAGGTCGGGGAAATTACCACCGAGGAGAGAAGGAGATACACCTGCCAGGTGTCTTTTGTCGGCACCCATTATCCGGAGCGTGCCGAAATTATCCATTACCTCAATCAACATCTTAGTGAACCCGTGCAGGTCTGGGGCCGTGGTTGGCAGGGTTCGGGCATTAAATCAAAGGGTCGACTGAGTCTGCAGGAAAGCCTAAAAGTTTATGCCTGCTCCAAGATTTCCCTGAATATCCACCATCACCTGACCGACAATGGCTTCAATATGAAGTTTTATGAAATCCCTGCTGCGGGAGGCTTTCAGATCTGCGACTGGCAGGAAGAACTGGCAAGAACGCCCCTTGCGATGACACCCAATTACGAATCCACAGAGAATCTTTTTGAAATTGTTCAAATGTACCTTGGCTCAGATAAAAAGAGGAGTGATTTGAAAAATCTGTTGCGAAAAAATGTAATTGAAAAGTGCCCTTACGCCAAACAGTATCAACATATGATTAAAGCAATTGTGTGAGCGGTAAAATATATGAAAACTCTTTTTCTGGCAAAAATTGACTACTCAGGCTTGACGGAGGGAATGTCTCGAGCTTTTAAGCAGAAAAACTTTTCAACGCAAATATTTGATACGAAAAAATATAGAAAAATCGACAAATATTTTAAAAGAGATTTTTCTATTCAAAAATTTGGAAAAAAATTAAAAGAATTTTCCCCTGACATTGTCTTTTTAATAGCGCCGATGTTTTTGAAAAGAGAATACTTTGAAATTATCGACAATTTTAAAGAGAGAAACAAACTTAAAGTTGTTGGATGGGTTGGGGACTCATTTAAAAAAGAAAAAGAAAATATAGATAAAATAAGTTTGATTGACTTGTTATATTATACAGATACTGGTTATTTTGACATTTACAGTGCAGATAATGTTGAATATCTGCCACTTGCAACAGATCCAAAAATTTTTATTGATAAAGGTTTTTTATATAAAAATAAATATAATTGTTCTTTCGTAGCATCAAGGACCCCAGGGAGAGCCGGTTTTTTGAAAGACTTAAAATGCTGCGTTGATGTTTTTGGACCAGGATGGAACAACAATGATATTCAAGGAATAACGCACAATGTTAAAAAATGTAAACTCGATATTTGTCAAGTTTCAAATGTATACGCACGATCAAGAATGGTTTTGAATTTAAAAAATGAAAATAATGTTATTAATGGATTGAACCAAAGGAGTTTTGATCCGTGTGCAGCCGGATCACTTCTTCTGCATGACTATGTAGCAGATATTGACTTAAACTACGAGGTCGGGAACGAAATTTTAGTTTTTCGTTCCAAGGAGGAGTTCTCTGAGCTTTATCAAAAATGTATGATTGATGCTGAGTTTAGAAAAAAAATATCTGAAAATGGGAGAAAACGAGTTACTTCTTGCCATACATTTACTAATAGAGTGGAAAAAATTTTAATGAAATTGAGATAAGCATAGGAGTTCTTTATTTTGATAAATAAAAATGAAAAATATTATTCTTTTGAAAGAAAAGATCTTGTCGCCATTGTTCCTTTAATCGAAGGTGCTGTCCTTGATGTAGGTTGCGGTGATGGTGCAACCATGGCGTACCTTTTAGGAAGTGGAATTAATGATGTTACTGGAATAGAGTGTGATTATAACGCTTATATAAGAGCCAAGAATAAAGGTTTTAATGTCATAAACGCGGATATTGAAAAAGATTCTATTGATCTTGAGGAAAAAAAATACGATTTTATATTATTTGGGGATGTTTTGGAACATTTATATGACCCATGGAATACGCTAGATAAGTTTAAAAAATTTTTAAAAAAAGATGGAACGTTTTTGATTAGCATCCCAAATATTAAACACTATAGAATTTTGCGAAAGTTTTTGTTTTCTGATGAATGGCGATACACAGAAGCAGGGATTTTAGATATTACACATATTCGTTTTTTTACACGAAAAGAGGCTTTGCGAATGATTGAAGAGAGCGGGTTGCAGGTCTCTGTATTAAAATATAAAACAAATAAAAATATTTTGTTTAGAGTTGTTAGTCTTTTCGCTAAGAATTGGGTAATGACTATATGGCCAGAGCAGTTTCTAATAGCTGCAAAGGTGAAATAATTTTTTTGGTATTTTAGAAAATGCAAATTAAATTTATCGGCACCTACGGAGACCAACGTTGGCTGCGCCAATTCCCTGGAAATAAACCTGTTTGGGGCAATTGCGAGTTCGTCCTTGATCCCGCTGTGCAAAACTATGACTGGCTGGTTGTTTATAATGACTTACCCGCCGGCATCAGTGATGTCATGCTTCCCTGTCCCCAGGAAAATACCCTCCTGATCACTACCGAACCCTCAACCATCAAAGCCTACGGCAACGCTTTCACCCATCAATTCGGCCATGTGCTGACCAGTCAACCGGAATGGGCCTTGCCGCATCGCAGCCGTATTTATGCCCAACCGGCCCTGCAATGGTTTTACGGCATGGGTTCCGAGCGCCTGATTACTTATGACGAAATGGTCGCTCATCCGCCCTCGGAAAAAACGCGGCTCATCGCCACGGTCTGCTCCACCAAACAGCAGACCCACACCCTGCATCAAAAACGCTACCAATTCACCCAGGAGCTTAAAAAACGCATCCCCGAGCTCGACATCTTCGGTCACGGCGTACGTCCCATGGCGGATAAGGCCGAAAGCCTCGATCCCTACCGCTACCATGTCGCCATTGAAAACTTTATCGGCTTGCATCACTGGACGGAAAAGCTCTCTGACCCGTTTCTTGGCGTGACGCTGCCATTTTATTGCGGCTGCCCCAATGCGAGCGATTACTTTCCCGAAGAGAGCTTCATCCCCATCGACATCAACGATGTGGACGGGGCGAGTGAGATCATTCGCAAGGCCATGCGCGATGGGGAATACGAAAAAAGGCTTCCGCATATTCTGGAAGCCCGGCGCCGGGTGCTTGAGGAATATAATATTTTTGCGGTTCTTTCCCGGTTGATTGAAGAGCGCGAGACGGATATGACATCCACATCTTCGGGCGGGGTCATTCTTTCGCGGCGCGAGCTGCGCAAGCGTCATCCGCTGGTTTCGGTCCAGCATTTTTACGAGAAATGCCGATTGCGGATTCTGCATGCCTTGAAAGATACCCAAGGCGGTTGAACAGGGATGGACAGAATGGGCAGGATAAGACAACCTCATTTTGAGTTTTTTATCCTGTCCATTCTGTCTATCCCTGTCATCTTTACTGATGCTTTCGGCTGTCCCCTCGATTGTTTTCCAGCTCGGATTTAACCATCTCAAACACCATCTCTGGCGAAATGGCCTTCATGCATGAGTGGTGATCGCATTCCTTCTGATAGCAGTTGATGCAGGGTAGGTCCGCCTGAATGGCGCGCACGTTGTCGCCCGCCGGTTTGACCCGGCGTGGGTCGGTGGGGCCGCAGATAACGACGATGGGGCGCTCGGTGCAGGAGGCAAGGTGGGTGGGGCCGGTGTCGTTACCAACGATGAATCGGGCCTGCTCAAATATCGGCACCAAGTCGAAGATTTCTGTTTTTGCGCACAGATTCACCACCCACTCACCGCAGGCGGCGGCGATATCCTCGCAGTCCTTTATTTCGTCTTTGCCCCCCACCAGCAAAATCTTCTCCAAGCCCGCTTCATGCAACTGGCGGGCGAGGGCCACATAGTTGTCCGTGCCCCAGCGCTTGAGATGCCCCGCGGCCTGGCAACCGGGGATAAAGGCGGCGAAGCGGTTGTGAATCAGCCCCCGATCTTTGAGCAGTTGCGCGGCACGCTTGCGGTTGTCTTCAGGGATTTGTAGGACCGGGCGGGGGGTGCTGGTTTGAATGCCTCCCGCGGCAAGGGTCTGGCGGAACTGATCGAGAGCGGCGACCTCGATGGGCTTGCTGGTCCAAGGTGGGCTCAGATGGTAGGGAAAGCAGCGCCGGTTGCCCATGAGAATGGGGCGCACGGGGCTCAGCAGACGCAAAGCGCTGATCAGAAAGCGACTGCGATCGTTGGTCTGCAGGTCGATAACCAGATCATATTTGGCCTTGCGCACGGTCTGCAGCCACTTCCAGATGCCCTTCCAGCCCTTGTCCTTGCCGCGCAGATCGATATCGAGAAGATTGTTTACCCGCGTGTCCTGGCGAAAAAGGCGATCCCAGGGCGGCAGGATGTTTAAGTCGATAATGGCGTCGGGAAAGGCCTGGTGCAGATCTTCGAGAATTGCCGTGGAGATAATGACATCACCCAGCGCGCTCCACTTGATGAGCAGAATGCGCCGGATGTCTGCGCGGCCGTGAAGGTGGACATTATGCATGGGTTGCTTTTCCTGCGGTAATCGGCTAGAAATAGCCGTTTGGTTACAACGTGCTGATTCATTTGAAAAATTGAACGGTATCATAGAATAATAGGAATCCTCGGTCAAATTTTCCAGGCAAAGAAATTTATCAGGAGCAATCATGTCACAAAAAACTGCACTTATTACCGGTATTACCGGCCAGGACGGCGCCTATCTCGCCGAGTTTCTGCTTAAAAAAGGCTACATTGTGCATGGCCTCAAGCGTCGCGCCTCGCTGTTCAACACCGATCGCATCGATCATATCTACCAGGACCCCCATGTGGAGAACCGCAACTTCATCCTCCACTACGGTGACTTGACCGACTCGACCAATCTCATCCGCATCATCCAGCAGGTGCAACCGGACGAAATCTACAATCTGGCGGCTCAGTCCCATGTGGCGGTGTCCTTTGAGACCCCGGAATATACCGCCAATGCCGATGGTGTCGGCACCTTGCGCGTTCTCGAGGCGATCCGCATCCTTGGCCTTGAGAAGAAAACCCGCTTCTATCAAGCTTCGACCAGCGAACTCTATGGGCTGGTTCAGGAAGTGCCGCAGAAAGAAACCACGCCTTTTTATCCGCGCTCGCCCTATGCTGTGGCCAAACTCTATGCTTACTGGATTACGGTCAATTACCGGGAAGCCTACGGCATGTTCGCCTGCAACGGGATTCTGTTCAACCACGAGTCTCCCGTTCGCGGTGAAACCTTTGTCACACGCAAGATCACCCGCGCCATGGCGCGCATCGCTCTGGGATTACAGGATTGCCTCTACCTCGGAAACATGAACGCTCTGCGCGACTGGGGTCATGCCCGCGACTACGTCGAGGCACAATGGCTGATGCTGCAACAGGAGCAGCCGGAGGATTTTGTGATCGCGACAGGCGTCCAGGTATCGGTGCGAGATTTCGTTGATGCGGCTGCTGCCGAACTCGGTATCAAGCTGCGCTGGGAAGGAGAGGGCGTCAACGAAATTGGTATCGTCGAATCCGTACAGAATGCGACAAAAGTCCAGACCTCGCCGGGAGCTGTGATTGTTCGTGTCGATCCGCGCTATTTCCGGCCGACGGAAGTCGAAACCCTGCTGGGCGATCCGAGCAAGGCCAGGGAAAAACTGGGCTGGACGGCCACAACCAGTTTGCAGGAACTGGTGAGCGAGATGGTGCGCAGCGATCTGGAAGATGCGCAGCGTGACGAGCTGTGCCGCAGGGAGGGGTTTCAGACCTTCAACTTTCATGAATAAGCATGCAAAAATTTTTGTCGCCGGACACAAAGGGTTGGTCGGCTCTGCGATCGTCCGTCGCTTGCAGTCCACGGGTTACGACAATCTTCTGTTGCGCTCGCGTACGGAACTGGATCTTTGCGAGCAGGCGGCGGTACGCGACTTTTTCGCACAGGAAAAGCCCGCGTATGTGTTTCTCGCAGCGGCCAAAGTGGGCGGGATCGTCGCCAACAATACCTGGCCGGCGGAATTCATTTATGAAAACCTGGCGATCCAGACCAACGTCATACATGCCGCTTGGCAGTCTGGTGTCAAGCGCCTGCTGTTCCTCGGTTCTTCCTGCATTTATCCCAAGTTCGCGCCCCAGCCCATGCGCGAAGAGCATCTGCTCACCGGTGAGTTGGAGCCAACCAATGAGCCCTATGCCGTCGCCAAAATCGCTGGAATTAAGATGTGCCAGTCCTATAATCGACAATACGGCACCCACTTTCTTTCGGTTATGCCGACCAATCTTTATGGTCCCAATGATAATTTCGATCTGACCAGTTCCCATGTCATCCCTGCATTGCTGCGCAAGATTCACGAGGCAAAAATCAACGCTGCACCGTCCGTGGAGATATGGGGAACGGGTCAGCCCCGGCGTGAGTTTCTGCATGTCGATGATATGGCCGATGCTTGTCTTTTCGTCATGCAGGCATCGCAGGAGCGGCTGGATGCTGAAGCCGCCCCGTTCTTTAACGTCGGCACGGGCAGCGATGTGACCATCGCCGAGTTGGCCCGAACCATCTGCGAAGTTGTTGATTTCAACGGCGCGTTGATTTTCAATACGGACAAGCCTGACGGTGCGCCACGCAAACTGCTGGATGTCGAACGCTTGCGTACGCTGGGTTGGAGGGCCAAAGTCGATTTGCGTCAAGGTCTTGACGATACCTATAGGTGGTTTTTGCAGCATCGGCAGTGAGGAGGCAGAGAAAATGGAAGAGCTCATCAAGGCGCATTTTACGAGGCACGCTGATGCCTTGGAGAAGACCCGGGTCGCGCTGACGCCGGCAATCGTCCAGTGCGTTGAGCTTATTGCATCTGCATTGCGCGCCGGCAACAAGGTGCTGATTATGGGCAATGGCGGCTCCGCGGCCGATGCTCAGCATTTTGCCGCCGAACTGGTGGGGCGTTTTCTGCGTGAAAGGCGTGCGCTGCCGGCCATTGCCTTGACTACGGATACTTCGCTGCTGACTGCGGTCGCCAATGATTTCGGTTTTGATCAGGTCTTCAAGCGCCAGGTTGAAGCTTTGGCGCGGCCGGGCGATGTGGTGATCGGTCTTTCCACCAGTGGCAATTCAGAGAATGTGGCATCGGCTCTGCGCGAGGCGCGGGTCAAAGGCTGCGCAACTTTGGGATTACTCGGCCGCGATGGCGGCTGTATTGCGCCCCTGGTCGACCTGAATCTTACCGTGCCGGTGCAAGCTACTCCGCATATCCAGGAAGCTCATATCACCATCATTCATCTGCTGTGCGACCTGGTGGAGCGGCAGATATGCCAAGAGGGCGAAGGATGAGCAAAAAATACCGTCCCATTGACCTCTCAGGGGTCAAAACCTATTCCATCAAAACGCGCAACAATAAGGTGAATGTGCGCGAGCATTTTTCCGCGGCGCCGCGTGCCGGCATGTCTTTCGGCGAATTCTTCGACAGCATGCCCCGTCTGTTGGGTGCCGACAGTCTGCGTGGTGTTGTCGATGCAGTCGTGCAGGCGCGCGCCAAGGATCGCCCCGTTGTGCTTGCCATAGGCGGTCATGTTATCAAGTGTGGCCTTCAGCCGGTTCTGAAGAGCCTGATCGATGCGGATATGGTGACGGCTGTAGTCATGAATGGCTCCGCAGCCATTCATGACTTTGAAGTTTCGTTGGTCGGCGCCACCTCCGAAGATGTGGGCGCGGTCCTGCATTCGGGCGATTTCGGTTTCTCCGAAGAGACCGGCGGCGGTATGAACCGTGCGCTGAAGCAAGGGTTTGAATGCGATATGGGCTATGGCGAAGCCATCGGTCGTTGCATAATAGACAATCAGCATCCTTTCCGCGATTCCAGTCTGCTTGCCGTCTGTGCCGAAAAGGATATTCCCGTGACGGTCCACGTTGCGCTCGGAACCGACATCATCCATCAGCATCCGCAGGCCGATGGCGCCATCACCGGCGAAATGACTTTCCGCGACTTTCGGCTGCTGACCTCTATCGTTACGGATCTCAGTGGTGGTGTTTGGCTCAATGTCGGATCCGCTGTGCTGCTCCCCGAAGTGTTTCTCAAGGCATTGTCCATCGCCCAGAACCTCGGGCATCATGTCGACGGGTTCACAACCGCAAATTTTGACATGATTCAGCATTACCGGCCACTGACCAATGTTGTGAAGCGCCCGACCTCGGGTCAGGGCCGCGGTTATACCATCACCGGGCACCACGAAATCAACATTCCGCTTTTAGCGGCGGCGATTCTCGATAAAATCAGAGGTTGATGGGTTTATGGATCGGATGGAAATAGAAAGCTTTCTTGCGCGCCTTAAAGGTCTCAAAGCCCTGGTCATCGGCGATCTGATGCTTGATGAGTACGTATGGGGCCGCACCGATCGGATTTCCCCCGAGGCCCCCGTGCAGGTGGTCGAGGTGGTGCGCCAGGATCTGCGGCTGGGCGGAGCGGGCAATGTGGTGAACAACCTGGTCGCCCTTGGCTGTCAAATTGAGGTGGCCGGCGCCCTTGGCGAGGATGAAGATGGGCGCGGCCTGCGCAGCATGCTGGAGGCGCGGGGCATCGGCACTGGCGGCATCGTGCTGGACGTGGGGCGCACGACCAGCCGCAAGACCCGCATCCTTGCCAGTAATCAGCAGATGTTGAGAATCGATCGGGAAAGCACAAGTCCCATCAGTGCCGAGGTGGAAAAACAGTTGGCCGCCCAGGTTCGTGACGCGGTGTCCGGGTGTCAGGTGATCCTGGTGTCCGACTATCTCAAGGGAGTTTTGACTCAAGGGCTTTTGCAGGAGATCTTTGCCATTGGACGCGCCGCGGGCATCCCGGTGGTCGTCGATCCCAAAGGCAACGATTACCACAAATACCGTGGCGCGACTCTCATCACGCCCAACCGCAAGGAGGCGCAAACGGCTTCCGGAATTCTGATCAGCGATGACGCCGGTCTTTGCCGCGCCGGCAGAAAATTGCGCGAGTCTCTCGGCCTTGAAGCCCTGGTTTTGACCCGCAGCGAAGAGGGCATGAGTCTGTTTCTTGCCGATGGCCAGGAAGTGCACCTGCCCACCGAGGCACGGGAAGTGTTCGATGTCTCCGGTGCCGGTGATACCGTGCTCGCCTTGTTGGGGATCGGCCTGGGCGCTGGACTCTCGGTGGAAAATGCCGCGCATGTGGCCAATCTGGCGGCGGGCATCGTCGTCGGCAAGGTCGGGACTTCCACCGTCGCCCCCGAGGAAATTCTCGAAGTCGCAGGAAGGCAGCACTCCGACAGCGATTTGAAAATTAAAGGCCGCGAGATTCTCAGTGTTCTGCTTGAACGCGAGCGCGAACGCGGCAAACGCATAGTCTTCACCAACGGCTGCTTCGATCTGCTGCACGTTGGACATGTCAAGTATCTGCAGAAGGCCCGCAATCTTGGCGATTTGCTGGTGCTGGGACTCAATTCGGACGCCTCCATCCGGCGCCTCAAGGGCCCCAAACGGCCTCTCATCGGCGAGGAGGAGCGTGCGCATCTGATGGCGGCGCTCAAGTGCATCGACTATGTGGTGACTTTTGATGAGGATACGCCGCTGGAACTTATTGACGCTCTGCGTCCGCAGATTCTCGTCAAGGGCGGCGATTATGCCCCCGAGGGTGTGGTCGGCAAAGAGTTGGTGGAAAGCTACGGCGGCCGGGTTGAGATCATTTCCTTTGTCGATGGAAAATCGACCACCAATGTCATCGAGACGATTCTCGAACGTTATCGGGATGAATGATCAGACGCTCCGCCGAGCGGTGTTCCTCGATCGCGACGGGACGATCAATGTCGAGAAGGATTATCTTTTTCGCCCTGAGGATTTCGAATTCATTCCCGGCGCGCCCGAGGCCATCGCACGGCTTAAGCAGGCGGGATTTCTGGTCATCGTGGTGACCAATCAGTCGGGGGTGGCGCGGGGTTATTTCAGCGTCGACGAGGTTCGCGCGCTCCACGATTTTCTGCAAAAGGAACTTGCGCCCTTCGGTGCGGCCGTTGACGCTTTCTATCTGTGCCCTCATCATCCCGAACAGGGTGTTGGTTCTTACAAGAGCGACTGCGATTGCCGCAAGGGGCGCCCCGGCATGCTCTTGCGGGCGGCGGCGGAGCACGCTATTGATTTGCGTCGCTCATTTATGGTCGGCGACAAGGTGGCGGATGTGGAAGCTGGTCGGCGTGCCGGCTGTCGTTCCCTTTTGGTGCTGACCGGCTATGGGGAAACAGAGGCAACAAAGATTGGACCGGAAGATGCCGTCGTCGTTGCTGATCTGGCTCAGGCGGTGGATTATATTCTGCATTTAGAGGGAATGAACTTATGAACGCATCCGCGGAAAAAATTCTGGTTACCGGCGCCGCCGGTTTCATCGGCTACCATTTGTGCGAAAGATTGCTGCAGGAGGGGCACGAGGTCGTCGGTCTGGACAACCTTAACGACTATTATGATGTGTCCCTCAAGCAGGCGCGCCTGGAGCGCCTTGAAGGGCGTCGCGGCTTTCGCTTCGTGCGCCTCGATCTGGCGGATCGCGAGGGCATGGCGGAGTTGTTCGCTCGCGAGCGTTTCAAGCGCGTGGTCAATCTTGCGGCCCAGGCCGGGGTGCGCTATTCCCTGACCAACCCGCATGCCTACATCGACAGCAACCTGGTCGGTTTCATCAATATCCTCGAAGGCTGCCGGCATCAGCAGGTGGAGCATCTGGCGTATGCATCGTCCAGCTCCGTCTATGGGGCCAATACGCGCATGCCTTTTTCGATCCACGACAACGTCGATCATCCGGTGTCGCTCTATGCCGCGAGCAAGAAGGCCAACGAACTGATGGCGCACACCTACAGCCACCTCTACGGTTTGCCGACTACGGGACTGCGTTTTTTCACGGTCTATGGGCCCTGGGGGCGGCCGGATATGGCCCTGTTTCTGTTTACCAAGGCGATTCTTGAAGGGCGCTCCATCGACGTGTTCAACCACGGCCGCATGCAGCGCGATTTTACCTTTATCGATGACATCGTTGAGGGCGTGACCCGCGTGACTTTCCGCACTGCTGCCCCAAATCCCGCCTGGCACGGCGATGCACCAGACCCCGGCACCAGCGCAGCTCCCTACAGGCTGTACAACATCGGCAACAACAACCCCGTCGCATTGCTGGATATGATTGCCACCCTCGAGAAGGAGCTCGGCAGGGAAGCAGAGAAGAATTTGCTGCCGATTCAGCCGGGAGATGTTCCCGCTACCTATGCCGACGTCGACGATCTGATGCGCGACACTGGTTTTAAACCTGCCACACCGCTGGCAGAGGGTATCCGAAGGTTCGTTGGTTGGTATCGTGATTATTACAGGATTGCTTAGGGAAAAACGCCAAGGGGGGATGATCCTGTTTTTACCAGGATGTCGTTGAGAAGGGCCGGTGCACATTCTGCGCACCGGCCCTTGTTGTATTCAGCGTAACTTGTCAGTATGCACGTCAAGCCTTGGCGGCAGCGCCTGCGGCTCAAACATTCACCGCGGCACTCAGCCGCCACGGCTTGCGGCGCGATTGGGTATTAGGCTGAACGGTTTTCCCTTCAGCAGGCGTTTTGGATCAGATAGTCACGCACCGCCTGGGTATCGGCGGGGATATTTTCACAACGTTTGGGCTTGTCTTCAATGCCTTCCAACGAGGGCGGCCGCTGTGGATCACGGCCGATGGCCCGGCGCACCGCGTCGCCGAATTTCGCTGGATGAGCGGTGGCCAGGCACACCACCGGGCACTCGCCTCCGGCAAGATCCCGTCCGGCGCGTACGCCCACGGCGGTGTGCGGGTCAAGCACGTAGCTGGTCAGTTCGTGGAAGGCGCGAATGGTTGCCAGGGTTTGCTCGCCGTCGACGGAAAGAGCCAGGAAGTCTTCCCTTACCTTGGCCTGCTGCGTGTCGCTGAAATGCAGGCGGCCGTGGGTGCGAAAATCCGCCATGGCCTGGGTGACGGCGGCGCCGTCCTCGTCGAGCAGATAGAACAGATAGCGCTCAAAGTTGCTGGCGATCTGAATGTCCATGGACGGCGAGGGCGTCGAAACCACCGTGCCCAGAGAATAGTCGCCGTGGCGGACGAAGCGCGCGAGAATATTGTTTTCGTTGGTGGCGAGAATCAGCCGACGGATGGGCAGCCCCATGCGGCGGGCGATGTAGCCTGCGAAAATGTCGCCGAAATTGCCGGTGGGCACGGAAAAATCTACCTCGCGGCAGCCGGTGAGGCGTTGCACGCGGCCAAAGGCATAGAAGTAATAGACCACCTGCGCCAGCACCCGCGCCCAGTTGATGGAGTTGACGGCACCCAGGGCGTACTGGTTTTTAAAGGCTACGTCGCCGAAGATTTCCTTGACGATGGCCTGGGCATCGTCGAAGGTGCCTTCGACGGCCAGATTGAACACGTTGGGATCGGTAACGGTGGTCATTTGCAGTTCCTGGATCGGCGAGGTCTTGCCCTGCGGATGCAGAATGAAGATGTTGATATTCTTTTTGCCGCGTATCCCGGCAATGGCGGCGCTGCCCGTATCGCCCGAGGTGGCACCGAGAATGTTCATTTTCTGATTGCGTTCGATGAGCAGGTATTCGAACAGGTTGCCGAGAAACTGGAGCGCGACATCCTTGAAGGCGAGGGTCGGCCCGTGGAACAGTTCCAGGATATAGACCCCATCCTCATGCACCACTGGCGTGATGTCAGGATGGGTGAAGGTTCCATAGGAGCGTTCAATGAGTGTTTTGAGCGCGGCGGAGGGCAGATCGCCGGCATACAGAGAGATGATCTGAAAGGCCAGTTCGGGATAAGCGAGCCGGCTCAGGGCGTCGATGTCGCCTTCGCTGAGGCTGGGAATGGTCTCAGGCAGCAGCAGGCCGCCGTCGTCGGCTAAACCCATGAGAACGGCGTCTTTGAAAGAAATGCCGCTGACTCCGCCGCGGGTGCTTTGGTAGCGCATGCAAAATTCTCCTTAAGTAAAATTTCGCGGTCACTATAGCAGAAGACACTGGAATCTGAAAAGAATTCAAGAACACGAAAAAAAGGGGAGAGCGAATGCTCTCCCCTTTTTGGTCGTATTTAAAGCCTCTTGGGATTTCAGGCTTTTTGCGCTTGGGACTCCTGAACATCCACGACAGCCACGGCGGCCATGTTGACGATGTCGGCGACGCTGTCGCCGCGCTGCAGAACATGCACCGGTTTTTTCATGCCCATGAGGATGGGACCGATGGTCTCGGCACCGCCGAGTTTGTGCAGCATCTTGTAGCAGATGTTGCCTGATTGCAGGTCGGGGAAAATAAAGACATTGGCATCACCCTTGAGTTTGGAAAAGGGGTATTGCTTTTCCATCAACTCCGGATCAAGGGCGACGTTGGCCTGCATTTCGCCATCGACGACGAGATCCGGCGCCCATTCCTTAACCAGCTTCGTGGCTTTACTGACTTTGTTGCTCAGAGGATGCGGAGAGCTGCCGAAGTTGGAGAAAGAGAGCATGGCGATGCGCGGCTCAACATCGAAATAGCGTGCTTTGGCCGCGGTGAGGATGGCCGTTTCGGCCAACTCTTCTGCCGTCGGCTCGATGGTCACCGTGGCGTCGGCCAGGAAGGCGACATCTTTCTTGAAGACCATCATGTAGAGACCATGCACCTTGGAAAGTTCATCTTTTTTACCGATGATTTCCAGCGCCGGGCGAATGGTGTCGGGATAGTGGTGCGTAATGCCCGAAAGCAAAGTGTCGGCATCGCCCAGGTGCACCATCATCGATCCGTAATAGTTGCGGTTCTTGCGGATCAGGCGTTTGGCTTCAGCCAGGGTGATGCCTTTGCGCTGGCGCAGTTTGAAATATTCCTCGGTGTATTTTTCAGATTCGGGCGCCGTGGTCGGATCAATGATTTCGATGTCGCCCAAATCCAATCCCAGGGCCTGGATGCGCGCATTGATTTCCTCGCGGTTTCCGAGCAGCACGGGAGTGGCGATATTTTCGTCGAGGAGAATCTGTGCCGCACGCAGGATCTTGTCTTCCTCTCCTTCAGGAAAGACGATTCGTTTCGGGCTGGCTTTGGCCTTGTTGATCATCGTCCGCATGATTTGCTTGGAACGGCCTTGCAGCGCCTCAAGGGAGTCGCGGTACGCATTCATATCCTTGATGGGGCGGCGGGCAACCCCTGTGTCCATAGCCGCCTGGGCGACGGCCGGCGCGACATGCAGCAGAACACGCGGATCAAAAGGCTTGGGAATAATGTAGTTGCGGCCGAACTGGATGTCTTCGCCGGCGTAGGCCCTGCGGACGGAATCCGGCACATCAAGCTTGGTTAGATCCGCCAGCGCCTTGACCGCAGCAAGCTTCATTTCCGCGTTGATGGCGCTGGCGTGGGTATCAAGGGCGCCGCGGAACAAAAACGGAAAGCACAACACGTTGTTGACCTGATTGGGATAGTCGGAACGCCCTGTGCCGATAATGACATCGTCGCGCACGGCATGGGCATCCGGAGGGGTAATTTCCGGATCGGGATTGGCCATGGCGAACACGATGGGATCCTTGGCCATGGATTTGAGCATATCGGCCGTCAGGGCTCCCTTGGATGAGAGGCCGAAGAAGATGTCGGCACCAGCGACCGCGTCGGCGAGGGTGCGCGCATCGGTTTCCGCAGCCAGGCGCTCCTTGTATTCGTTCATCCCTTCCTTGCGGCCCTTGTAGATGACACCTTTGGTGTCGCATAGGATGACATTATTTTTATCGATGCCCATGGTGATGGCCAGATTGGCCGAGGCAATGCCGGACGCTCCCGCGCCGTTAACGACCATCTTCACATCCTTGATATCCTTGCCGACGATCTCCAGAGCATTGAGCATGCCGGCGGATGCGATGATGGCGGTCCCGTGCTGATCGTCGTGAAACACGGGGATATTCATGATTTCGGCGAGCTTTTCCTCGATGTAAAAACACTCCGGCCCTTTGATGTCTTCCAGATTGATGCCGCCGAAAGTCGGTTCAAGCAATTTGACGGTGCGGATCAGTTCGTCGGAATCCTTGGTGTCGATTTCGATGTCGAACACATCGATATCGGCAAAGCTTTTGAATAGAACTCCCTTGCCTTCCATAACCGGCTTGCCGGCCAGGGCGCCGATATCGCCCAAGCCCAGGACGGCGGTGCCGTTGGACACCACCGCAACCAGGTTCCCCTTGGCGGTGTATTCGTAGGCATCTGCCGGATTTTTTTGGATTTCCAGGCAGGGTTCGGCGACGCCGGGACTGTAGGCCAGAGAAAGGTCACGGCTGGTGGCGCAGGGTTTGGTTGTAATGACCTCAATTTTTCCTTTGCGGCCAGTGCTGTGATAATCCAGAGCATCTTGACGTTTGGACATGGTGCACCAATCCTTTCACATGTTGAGGTTGAAGAACAAATGACATGGCATGTTGAACAGGGAGTTTATTTTATTCAACAGAACCGAAAGTTCATTTTCGCTAAAAAAATATTTGATATCCCCTTGTTTTGCGGGAAGAAATTTATTTTGATTAAAAACCATAGCCATCGCTTGGTGTACTTGTCAAGAAGAATCGCCGTGCCTGCTTGAGGCGAGACAAACGATGTTTATCATCCATCGACCCCGCACTGGTCTAGCAACGGCGGTGCCAAGAGGTCGGCTGCGTATACAAAGTCTAAAAATATCGTTAGTTTTCTCAAGGTCAAGGCGGCTTTTCCATTAATTTAAGGGGAACTGTCCTGCTGTTTCGGGGGGCGGCATGCGGCCGATTTTGGCCGCCATCGGCGGAACCTGCTGCAAAAACCGCCTGACCAGCTTGCCGCCGAGCCAGAATGGGATAAATTTGTGGACATCCGGAAGGAGGGTTTAAGTTCATGGACGCAATGGTTGGGGTGGTTTCCGATACGCACCTGCGCGGCGGGCCTGAGTGCTATACTTACCTTGAACAGCTCGGACGGAATTTTTTCGCTGGTGCGCAGGCCGTGATCCATGCGGGTGATATGATCAACGCGGACCTGCTTGATGCCTTTCGTCCCTTGCCGGTCTATGGGGTGCGCGGCAACATGGATGCGGCTCACCCGGATCTGCCCTACAAGCGCATTATCGAATTGGCGGGTTTTCGCATTGGCCTGATTCATGGTTGGGGCTCACCCCAGGGGCTCGAAGAGCGGCTGCTCAGTGAATTCGCCGATACGCAACTTGACTGTCTGGTTTATGGCCACAGTCACTATCCCCTCAATGAGTGGCGCGGCAACCTGCTGCTGTTTAATCCGGGCAGCCCCACCGATTCACGTGAGGCGCCGTTTCCCACGGTGGGGCGACTGTATCTGGGAGAGACTATACGCGGTGAAATCCTGCGCTGCGGTTGAGGGTGTTGATCAGAAAGTGAGAGTGTTTACCTATGGATTGTCTCTGGGCGCCATGGCGCATGACCTATATCAATGCTGAGCCGGTAGAAGATTGCATTTTCTGCCTGCGCGACTTGCAGGAGCAGGATTCTAAGCGTTTGGTGCTTTATCGCGGTGAGCACACTTTGATCATCATGAATCGCTTCCCCTATACCAACGGGCATCTGATGGTGGCGCCTTTCCGCCACAGCGCCGAACTTGATGATTTCAACGAGGCGGAAATCCTTGAGATGTACCGTCTGGTCGCTCTGGCGCGTAGGGTGTTGGGGGAAACCTCGCATCCCGACGGTTTCAACATCGGCCTCAATCTCGGTCGGGCCGCCGGCGCCGGGGTAACGGAACACCTGCATTACCATGTGGTGCCTCGCTGGAGCGGTGATACCAACTTTATGCCGGTATTCGCCGATGTTCGCGTGGTGCCCCAGCATCTTGAAGAAACCTATGCTCTTCTGCGCAAGGCTTTTCGGCAATACGAAAATCGCCCGGGTTAAATCCCAGCCGGTCGCGCCTTTGAATTCCCCTTCATCCTGTGATATTCTGAGCGTGGTTTAGCTTATCGTTATTAAGGAATCGTAATTTCTTGGGTGAGATAACCAATCACCCCGCAGGCCGTGGCGGGTGAGTGCCGCGGCATAAGATGCAAAAAATACTTCGGTTCCGGTGAAAGGAAACATGATAAATGCTTGAATTGTTCAATCAGGGTGGCCCCTTCATGTGGCCTATTGGTGTGTGTTCGGTCATCGCCCTGGCTATTTTTCTCGAACGGGTTTATGTGTACCTGCGTATCAGTCGCGGATCTGATTTGTTGTTACGCGAAATCGAACAGCTTGTCTCTCTGAAAAAAACCGAAGAGGCGGTCATCGTTTGTCAGCGGGCGGGAACGCCCCTTGCGCGAATTTTCATTGCCGCGTTGCGTGTCGCCGGGCGCGACCGCGGCCAGATCAAAACCCTGGTGGAGGAGGCCGGCAATCGTGAGTCCGCGCCTCTGGCCCGTTATCTCGGGCTGATGGCAACCATTGCCAATATCTCGCCGCTGCTCGGTCTGCTCGGTACCGTGTGGGGCATGATCCAGGCCTTCAACGTTATCGCCGCGCAGGGTGTGGGTACGCCGGCAACCCTGGGAGGGGGAATTTCGCAGGCCTTGATTACCACGGCCGCCGGTTTGACCGTGGCCATCCCGACCATCCTCGGCCACCGCTATCTCAGCGGGCGCGCCGAACGCATCACCCTGGAGATGGAGGAGTATTCCCTGCATCTCGTTGATCTGCTGGGGAACAAGTAAATGGCCTTTCGTCGCAGATCCTCCAGCGATGTGCGCGTCGACATCACGCCAATGGTCGACGTGGTTTTTTTGCTGCTGATTTTTTTCATGATCTCCACCACGTTCGTCGAAGCGCCGGGTATCGACATCCACCTGCCTGAAGCCGGTTCCGAGGTTGTGGAGCGTGAAGCAGAAGAGATCAAGGTTTATCTGTCGCGCGAAGGAGACATTTTCCTCGGCGACCAAAAAACCACTTTCGCCGATCTCAAAACACGGCTTGATGACTATGGCCCTCAGGCCGGACAAATGACCTTTATGCTGCTGGCGGATCGTGAAGCGCGCCACGGGCGCGTCGTCGAATTGATGGACGCCGCGCGGAGCGCCGGTTTTACGCGCCTGGCCATCGCCACTGAAGATCCGCAGGGACGCCCATGAAACGCGAATTTATTATCGGTATTGATCTCGGCGGGACAAATTGCCGCTTGGCCCTGGTTGACGAAGGCGGGCAGGTTCTTGACGGACGCCGTTTTTCCAGTCGCGGATATGAACGAGGCCGGGATCTGATCGAGCGCCTTGTCTCTGAATGCCGCAACCTGATTGAGGGGGCCGACAATCAAGGAGCAAGGGTGTCCGCGGTTGGCGCCGGAGTGCCGGGCCTGGTCGACGCACAAGGCCAGGTGGTCACGGCACCCAACCTGGGTTTTCTTAACGGCATACCCTTCGCGCAAGACCTGGCCGAACGCCTAAAGCTTCCCGTTGCCGCCATGAATGACGCCAACGCCATTGCCTGGGGTGAAAAAATCTGGGGCGCCGGAAAGGATCTGCACTCCTCCCTAACGGTGACGTTAGGTACCGGGGTCGGTGGCGGACTGATTCTCGCCGACCGTCTGTGGATCGGCGTCGATGGGAGCGCGGGCGAATTCGGCCACATCAACGTCGAGCCTGAAGGTCCTCCCTGTGGGTGCGGCAGTCGCGGCTGCCTCGAACAATACTCATCCGCTACGGGGATTTTGCGTTCGGTGCGGGCTGCACTTGGGGCCGGTCAGGCGTCCTGCCTCGCAAAGCTTGAGCCCGAGGCCTTGACTTCCGCCGAGGTTGGCCGGGCCGCGCGAAATGAAGATGCCTTGGCCGTCGAGGTTTTGCAGGACGCGGGGCGACGCCTGGGGCAAGCCTTGGCGGGGGTTGCCAACCTGCTGAATCTGGACGGGGTGGTCATTTGCGGCGGCGTTGCGGAAAGTCTGGACCTGCTGCTGCCTTCCTTGCAGGAGGAGCTTTTCCGGCGCGCTTTTGAGCGGCCTGCGCGGCGCTTGCAAATCGTTGCGGGCACCCTCGGCGATAATGCCGGAATTCTTGGCGCCGCTCTATTCGGGAGCAAGCCGGATGTCGTGTGGGCCGCATGACCCACAGGGTCTGATCACGGAATCGGACAAACCATGATAGAGGGTTAATTTTTTCTTGACCTTCATCGGTTGGTGGGTTAGTTTGTGGCTAATGAGGAATGGCTTAACTCTTGGCGTTGCCGGTCGTCGTGGCCGTGACTGCGCTTGCACTGCTGGGTTGAAACAGGAATCCTAGGGAGCACTATTGTGAGCGTTGCCGGCAAAAATATCGATCGCAAAATACTCTATACCCTGGGGGGGCTCGGGCTTGGTATTCTGGCGCCCATCGGCTGGATTCTGTTACGCCCGCTGTTGTTCTGGGCTCCCGGCGTCGGCTACTGGGAACAAGTCGGCAGGGCCCTTCTCGCCGGCGGGGAAAGTCTCGCGCTGTTTCTGTACATGGGGGGCGGCACGGCCGTAGTGCTTGGCTGCTTTGGGTTTTTTATCGGAAAGTCGAGCCAGCAGATTCACGAGCGCGCCCAGCGACTCAATGAACTCAACCAAGAGGTCGCGGTGCAAAAAAAAGAATTTGAGCGGCGCTTCCATGACCTGAATGCCAGTATAAAAAGCTTCCACGGCATCAACGCCAATATTCAGAAAACCATCGTTGCCGATGAGGTTCTGGATCTTGCCGCGGAAGGTCTGCACAGCATTCTCGGGTATGACCGTGTTAATGTCTTCATGGTCGACAGTTCCCGCGAAAGCCTCGACTGGGTCGCCTGTCGCGGGGGCGCCGCCGCGCCAGCCCAGCGGCCCGTTATTCCACTGGACCGGCGCGCCGGAGCCCTGTTTCTGGCGTATAACGACGGGCGCATTATTTTGGTTGACAACGTACGCAGCATGCCGCCTGAATATCGCCTGGAACCACCTCTGCGGGATATTCCCCAGTTGCGTTCGCGCAGTTTCATACTCTGTCCCATCGTTGTTAACGAAGAGGTGCTCGGTTTGTTCGCGGTGGACAACAAGAGCAAGCAGAAGACCCTGGATGAAACCGATGTGGATACCGTCAAGCTTTTTGCCGATCAGGTTTCGGCGGCTTTGACCAAAATCAACCTGATCGGGGCGGTTGAAGCGCTGATTCGTGAATTGACCCACACCTTCGACGATTTTTCCAGGTATCGTGAGGATTACTCGCGCCAGGTTTCCAGCTTGAAGCGGGCGACGGCCTCCACCGCTGCGTCCATTGCCGAAATTGCAGGCGGCGCAGATGTCGTGCGCGATGCGGTCAGTAGCACCCAGTCCGCTTCGACGGAAATTTCCGTGTCCATCGAAGAGGTTTCACAGAACATGAAACTTCTTACGGATTTTATGGAGAACTCCATCTCTGCCATGACCGAGATCAGCACCACCATCCGCAGCGTCGAGGAAAACGGCGCCATATCCCAGCAGATGTCCGAGACCGTGCAGAAGCAGGCGGAAGAGGGGGTCGGCTCGGTTACCAACACTATGGAGGGTCTCAAAGGCATTGCCTTGGCCGTGCAGGATGCCGCAACGGTTATCGAAACCCTGTCGCAGAAGAGTCAGCAGATCGACAGTATCACCACGGTCATCAATGAAATCACCCAAAAGACCAACCTGCTGGCTCTCAACGCCGCGATTATCGCAGCTCAGGCCGGAGAGCAGGGGCGCTCCTTTGGCGTGGTGGCTGAAGAAATCCGTGGTCTTTCACAGGAAACCTCCAGCTCGACGGGAGCCATCACCCAGATTATCCAGGAGATTCAGGATTCTACCCACAAGGCGGTAGGGCACATCGGCAAAACCCGCGATTGGGTGCAAAAAGGCCTGGACATGGGGCGTGGGACCGAGACCTCTCTGCGTCAGATTCTGGATAGCTCCGTCAAGGCCATGGGCATGGCGCGCGAAATCCGCAGCGCAACCCAGGAAGTGGCTCACAGCGCCGAGTACGTCACAAAATCCATCGAAGAGCTTGGTGAAATGGCCGGCCAGGTGTCCATGGCTTTTCGCGAGCAGGCCCAGGGCAGCCACAGCATCGTCAAATCCATCGAAGAGATCACCAATATGGCTGATGATATGGTGGTGGCGACCGCCAAGCAGGAAAAAGATACTCGCGAGATCGAATCGGGAGTGGATTCGGTGCAGCAAATGGCGACCCGAATTTTTTCAGAGATGGAAGACCGGCGTAAGCAGAGTGCGGAAGTTGTCGAGCGCCTTGAACGTCTCAAGCAGGCTTGATGCAAAGTTTCCTACACCGCTGAGATTGATCGCTATTATTGGCCGGGCGCCCCAGGGGGCGCCCTTGTTTTTTCAGGATTTTTGCAGAAGGATGGTGCTGAATTCTTGCAACATACGATTTTGCACCACCCGGCACCCGAGCTTTTCGTAGCAGGCGCGCACGTCAAAGTTAAACTCCCATAAAATTCCCGAAAGCAGCAAGAACCCGCCGGTACGCACCCGCGCGACGAGTTCCGGCGCAAAATCAAGCAGCAGGTCTCCGTAAATATTGGCCAGAGCCAGGTCGAAATCCTTTTCTTCGATGCTGTCGAGGCTGCCGGCAAGGTTTCGCACGCGCTGGTCCAGGGCGTTGAGTCGGCAATTTTTTTCACAGGTCCGCACCGCATCCGGATTGATGTCGACACAGACGGCGTCCTCAGCGCCGAGTTTGAGAGCTGCCAGGGCGAGAATGCCCGTGCCGCTGCCGAGGTCGAGAATGCGCGCCTTTTTGACCTCCTGCAACTCTTCGAGGATTTCGATGCAGCTTGCGCTGGTTTCGTGCTCCCCCGAGCCGAAAGCGCCCTTGGCGATGATCAGGTTGATGCGGTCGTCCCGAGGTGCAGCGCAGTCGGGGGGAATAATGCGGAAACGTTTGCCGATGGTGAAGGCAGGATAGGTGTCCTTTGTCATTTGTCCTTTGTCCTTTGTCCTTTGTCCTTTGTCCTTTGTTAGCTGTCGGTCCGAGTCTTCTGGCTCCATCAAGTCACGACCATGAAATCCACGCCCTCCTTCAGACCTTTCTGTCGGGCCCAGGTGCGGACCTGGGGGCGCGCCTGACGCGAGCCGATGGTGACCAGCAGGGGTGGGCCGCCAGGGTGCAGGTGCTCGATGGAAACGACCGGGGCGTTGTGGATACGCTGGCCGATTTTGCGCGGATTGATTTCAATCCACCGTGTTACGCCGATTCCGGCTTCGCCAAGAGATTTTCGCCAGGCTTTGCCTTCGAGGCCGGCGCCCCACAGGGTCACTTCCTGGGCGCGGTGCAGAAAACTCTGCTTGAGGTAATGAATCTTGCCCGCGCGAAACGCCGCGGCACTGCAATTTTGCGCGGTGCGGGTCAGGCGTTGGGGCCGGTCACGCCAATCCAGAAGAACCTCGGGCAGGCGCGCGAAGCGCACTCCGGACTGCGCCAGGCGCAACCATAAATCATAGTCTTCCGCCCAGGGGCGATCTTGATAGCCGCCGGCCTGCTGTAAAACTCTTTTGCGCAACATGACGCTCGGATGGGCAAAAGGTGATTCCACAAACAGGTCGCGTAGGATTTCATCCTGCTCGATCAGGCTGTTTTGCCAGTGCTCATAGGCACGCATGCCGTCGGTGATGCGCAGCCTTGGAAAGTGGCGCACCGCGGAAGCGACCAGCCCGACCTCCGGATGCAAACGCAGGAAGCGGGTCTGCAATTCCAGGCGGCGGGGTCGGCAGAGATCATCACCGTCCATGCGCGCCACCAGGGATGCGCGACAGCGGGCCAGACCGAAATTAAGCGCGGCAACCAGGCCCAGGGAGGGGCGGCGGAAGTAGCGGATGCGCCGATCCTGAGCAACCATGCGCTGCAGAATCTCGGCAGTGCGATCATGTGAACCGTCGTCAACGGCAATCAATTCCCAATTGCGCAGGGTTTGTGCCTGCAGAGAGGCCAGGGCCGCCGGAAGAAACCGCTGCTCGTTGCGTACTGCGAGCAAGATGGATACTTGGGGGCTGTTCACAATCCAAAACTTCGCAAGATGTAAAGCGCCAGAGTGTAGGTGAGGGCGGAGAGCAGCGTCGAGAGCATGACAATGGCCCCGGCCAATTCCGCGTCGCCTTTCATCTGATGCGCCATGATGTAGGTTGCCGTGGCCGCCGGAGTGCCGGCGAACAACACGCCGATGGCCAACTCCTGGCCGCGCACACCGAAAAGCAGCAAAATACCGGTGGCCAGCAAGGGCAGCCAGACGATTTTAATGCTGGTGGCGAGAAACGCCCTGATGAGATCTCCGCGCAGCCTATCCAGGGAAAACGACCCGCCGATAGCCAGCAGCGCCAAGGGCAGGCTCATGCCGGTGGTGATGCGCAGCGTACTCTCAAGAATGTTTGGCATGGGCAGGTGCAGAAAGCTCCAGGCAATGCCGGCAAAGGAGGCGATGATCAGCGGATTGAGAAGTAATTGACGCGCCCAGAAACGCGCCCCCTGATCCCCGCCGTCCTTGCTGTGGGGCAGCAACAGAGCCAGGATGGCAAAAAAATTGAGTACCGGTACCAAAAAGCCCATGAGGATGCCGGCGCGCGTCAGGCCCGCGCTGCCATAGGCGTTGAATATGATAGCCAGGCCCACATAAGCCAGATTACCGCGAAACGCGCCCTGGCTGAAAGCGCCGCGCGCGGCGGCGGGATAGCGGCGCAGAGCGGCGTACCCGTAGGACAGGGCAAAGCCCAGAGCGATGGTCAGGGAGGATCCGAGGATCAGCGCGCCGTTGAAATTGGCAAAGAAGTCAGCCCGGCCGATCTCGTAAAAGAGCAGCAAGGGCAGGGCGATGTAATAGACGAGGCGGTTGGTCTGAAAAAGAAAATGATTGTCGATAAGCCCCACGCGGCGCAGACCGTAGCCCAGGCCGATAACCAGGAACACGGGCGCGACGATGCCGAGAATGTTGAAAAACAGGGCCATATCCGTCTCCAAACCGCGCAAGGATACTGCACTCGGTTTGCAAGTGTCCAACATTTAAACCATAATGGCAAAATAACGATTGCAGGCCTGTTTTTGCTAGAGTAAAAGAATCTATGCAGCAGACACCGCACCCTGCGGCACTGTCGGGCGTTGCAACTGAATTGCAACGAGTAAAGTGAATCTATGCCCAGAAACGACAATCATCTTCGCCTGGTATTCCTGGTAGGATTGATCGTGGTAATTACCGCGCTCCATTATTTCACCGGGACCGAAAAGGTTCATGTTCATGATATTTACCGCCGGCTTTACTACCTCCCCATCATTCTCGGGGGGTTGTGGTTCATGCTCAAGGGAGGCATGGCGACAGCGATTGTCATCTCCATCATCTATGCGCCCCATGTGCTTTTTCAATGGGGACATCATCCCGGCAGCCAACCGGAGCAGTATCTTGAAATCCTGATTTACAACGTCATAGGCTTCATCACCGGCTTTCTGACCCAGCGTGAACGCTTACAGAAAACCCGCTACCAGCAGACCGCCGAGCGGCTGGAGGAAAGCTACATCAAATTGCGCGAACAGGCCGACCAGATACTGGAGATCGAGGATCAATTGCGGCGCGCCGACCGCCTCAGTGCCTTGGGCGAACTCTCCGCTGAATTGGCCCATGAAATTCGTAACCCGCTGGGATCCATCAGCGGCACTGCCGAGATTCTGCAGGATGGGATGGACCCCACCGACCGGCGCTACGAATTTGCCGCTATTTTGCTCAAAGAGGTCGCGCGCCTTAATGCCGTCGTGGAAAATTTTTTGCAGTTCGCGCGCCCGGAGCGTTCGGACAGAGGAGCATTTATGCCCTCGGAGGTTTTGCAGGAGGTATTTACTCTGATTGAGGGCCAGGCCCGGAAAAGCGGCGTGCGCTTGTCTCTGGAGGAGGGTGCCGCAGAGATTCTCGGCGATCGCGATCAGATCAAACAGGCCTGCTTGAACCTGGTGCTCAATGCCGTGCAGGCGATGCCTGGGGGGGGAACTCTCAGCGTTGCGCAACAGCGTGATGGCAAGTTTTTATGCCTGAAGTTTCGCGATAACGGTCCGGGGATCGCGGCCGCTGATCTGGAGCGAATTTTTGCGCCTTTTTTTACCACGCGCGCTGATGGTGTGGGGCTGGGGCTTGCAATTACCCAACGAATTGTGCGACGCAACGGCGGTGAAATCAGAGTCGAGAGCCGTCCCGGTGAAGGTACGACCTTCAGCCTGTGCCTTCCCCTTGCCGATTCGTCTTCAAACCCATAGGAGTTTTCTTTTGTCCAAGCGCTCTTTGCTGATTATCGAAGATGACGATTCCTTGCGCCGAGTGCTGGAATTTTCCCTGGAAGAAGCAGGCTATCAGGTCCTGACCGCCGCTGACGGCGATGTCGGTCTCGAGCTTTTCCGCAACGCCCAGCCCCCGTTGGTGATAACGGATATCGCCATGCCGGGAATGTCCGGATACGAAGTTCTCAAGGCCATCAAGCAGGAGCGGCCTGAGACCCTGGTGGTCGTGATCACCGCCTTTGGCTCCGTGGAAAAAGCGGTCGAAGCCATGAAGCTCGGAGCCTACGATTACCTCACCAAGCCCTTCGGTCGCGATGAATTGCGCCTGGTGGTGGCCAAAGCTCTCGCCTACCGCGGATTGCAGGAAGAGAATGCGCGGCTTAAGGAAGAACTCAATGAGCGCGTTGACTTTTCTTCCATCGTCGGGATTTCGGAAAAGATGCAACAGGTGTTCGATGTGGTGCGCCGGGTGGCCGATACCGAGGCCACCGTGTTGTTGCTTGGTGAAAGCGGCACCGGCAAGGAGTTGGTGGCAAGCGCGATTCACCACGGCAGCGAACGGGCGAAAGAGCCTTTTGTCCCCGTCAACTGCGCCGCTATTCCGCACGAACTCTTGGAAAGCGAACTCTTCGGCCATGTTCGCGGTGCTTTTACCGGTGCGGTGCGTGATCGCCCCGGAAAATTTGCTCAAGCCGACGGCGGCACCCTGTTTCTCGATGAGGTGGGTGATCTTCCTCACGATCTGCAGCCCAAATTGCTCCGAGCCCTGCAGGAGCGCGAGATTGAACCGGTTGGGGGAAGCGCACGCAAGGTGGATGTCCGTGTCGTGGCGGCCACCAATTGCAATCTGGAAGAGGCCGTGGCTGCCGGTCGATTTCGCGAAGATCTCTATTACCGCTTGGCGGTGATTCCGGTATACCTGCCCGCCTTGCGTGAGCGGCTTGACGATATTCCCGTGCTGGTGCACCACTTTCTCAAAAAACATGGCGGCGAGGGTGTGCGGATCAGTGACGCACTGTCGCGGCAACTGGCGTCCCATACCTGGCCCGGCAACGTTCGTGAGTTGGAGAATTGTGTGGAACGCATGCTGATCTTGCGCCGCAGCGATATCCTTGATGTCGAGGATTTTCGACCGGTTGCCGGCACGACGGCGAAATCAAGTCAGCTCCGGGTACTTAATCTGCCCGATGGGGGCTATGCCCTTGAAGATATTGAGAAGGAGGCGGTTCTGGAAGCCCTGCGGCGCAACGACGGCAATCAAACGCGGGCCGCGGCTTTTTTGCGAATTCCTCGGCACACCCTGATCTATCGCATGGAAAAATACGGAATACGCAAATAAGGAGTGGTTGTATGTCGCGATTACTGGTAAATGGCGACCTGCCCATGGAAACCGTGGATAATCTGCCCTTTGAACTGGATGGCTGGATTGATACGGCCCCTTTTGAGGATCTTGTCGGCTTGCGCATCGAGAGCGCCTCAGAGGGTCGCGCTTTGCTGAGTCTTGTCTTCAGGGTCAAGTTGTCCCAGGGAGCAGGGCTTATGCACGGCGGCGCGTTGACGACCCTGGCCGATACCGCGGTGGCCATGGCAATCAAGAGCTTGTTGCCGCAAGGTTCGCAGTTTGCCACAACCGAGTTGCGCATGACTTTTCTGGCTCCGGTGCGATCCGGCCTGGTCAGGGCGCGGGCCGAGGTGCGCGGACCTGAGGGCCGCAGTTTTTTCGGCGAGGCCGTGCTCAGCGATGAGCAGGAACGCGAGGTTGCTCGTTTCCACTCGGTGTTTCGCGTGGCGCGTGGTCAGGGCTTTGAAGAATGACACGTACGGAGTTTGAAGAGCAGGTTGAGCGGGCCATTGCTTCTATTCCCGCAGAGTTTCTTGCGCGGGCCGAAAATCTCTCGTTTCAGGTGCATGACTGGGCCGATGACGAAATCCTTTCCGGCGTCGGCCTGGAAGATCCGCGTGATCTGCTTGGCTACTATATGGGCTGGCCTCTCACGGAGCGCAGTATCGACTTTGTCAGTACGCCGCCCGACCTGATCATCATTTTCCAGAAAGCCGTTGAAAATTTCACTGAGGAAACCGGCCAGCCCCTCGCCCGTGTGCTGCGCGAAACCGTTATGCACGAACTCGCTCACTATTTCGGGTTCAGCGAAGATGAAATGGACCTTATCGAGCAACTCTGGGAAGAGGAAAAAGACGACCGCTTTTCTTGACTTTATCCCGACAAACGATTAAATATATAAATTCTGGAATATTTAAACGAAAGGTTTTTTTCTATGCGTCGCTATGTCCCTGTGTTTGTTGTTTTGCTGCTCCTCGCCGCTACTTTGTTCATCATGGGCGGCGCTCCAAGGCCCGATGCGCCTCCGGCACCCAGTGTGCGCGTGGGCACCGTTGCTCCCGATTTCACTTTGCGCACCTATGATGGGGACACGGTCACACTCTCGCATCTGCGGGGCAAGGTTGTTCTGATCAACTTCTGGGCAACCTGGTGCCCGCCATGCCGCGCGGAAAAGCCCGCCTTGGAAAAACTTTATCAGAGATTCAGCAATCGCGATGATTTCGAGATTCTGGCCGTTAACGTCGAAGAGGATGCCCAGCGGGCCCTTGATGTCTATCTGGAGAGAAATCCCCACAGCTTTCCGATTCCCATCGACGCTCAAGCGCGCGTGCAGGAACTCTATCGCGTCTATCGTTTTCCCGAGACCTTCATTCTTGACCGCAACGGAATCGTGGTGGATCATGTCATCGGCGGTCGTGATTGGACCGATGCCCAAGTGATCGCTTACATCTCCCGGTTGCTCGGAGAATAGGGGCTTTTTATGCAGGCCGGCGCCGACATTACGTTCTGGATCGCCTTTTCAGCGGGGGTGCTTTCCTTCTTTTCACCTTGCGTTCTCCCCCTGATTCCCTCTTATCTCACCTACATCACCGGAATTTCATTCGGCCAGCTCAAAGATTCCCATCCGGATGCCAAGGTACGCTGGACGGTGGTGTTTCACTCCCTGGCCTTCATCCTCGGTTTTTCCATCGTTTTCATTACCTTGGGAGGGCTTGCAGGGTGGGCTTCGCATTCCTTCCAAAGTTATTTACGGGATTGGCTGGGTGTCATCCAGAAGATCGGCGGGGTTCTCATCTTTCTATTCGGCATTCATATGACCGGACTGTTGCATTTCGGCATGTTGCTTGGCGAAAAGCGTGTGCATCTGCAGCGCAAGCCCAGCGGACTCTTTGGCACCCTGTTGGTTGGACTCGCCTTTGCCGCGGGCTGGACGCCCTGCATCGGCCCCATTCTCGGTGCGATCCTCGCGCTGGCCGCCAGCACCACGGGCGGAGTAGGCGAAGGCGTCTATCTGCTGTCCGCATACTCTGCGGGGTTGGGGATCCCGTTCTTTGTCTCCGGCTTGCTCTTTCATAGCTTTCTTTCGGTTTTCAATCGCTTCAAGCGCCATATCCGTCTCATGGAGATCTTCACCGGCGTGTTGTTGATGGTGGTGGGAATTATGCTCTTTTTCAATATGTTTGCGTACCTGACGGGTTATCTCTATCAGTGGATGCCGGTCCTTGGTTGATTCATTTATTGACTTGTGCACCAAAACTCGCTATGCATATCATTTTCAACTGGAGCCGTCATGGGAAAAATTCGCGAAAAGTTTCGCCGCTACCTGACCGATAAGGGGCTTAAGTCCACACAACAGCGCGATATCATTCTGGAAGAATTTCTTCAGGCGGGCTCTCATCTTTCCATTGAAGAACTCTACCTGCGTATCCGTGAGAAACACCCGAATATCGGCTATGCCACGGTTTATCGTACCCTAAAGCTGTTTACCGAGTGCGGTATCGCCGAAGAACATCAATTCGGCGACGGTCAGACCCGCTACGAGTTCGTGGTTGGCGAAGAACATCACGATCACCTCATCTGCACCCAATGCAAGCGCATTATCGAATTCGAAGATTCGCGCATTGAAACCCTACAAGACGAGGTCGCCCGGCGACACAATTTTAAAATTCTCGATCACCGTCTTGAACTTTACGGGCTGTGCGCCGACTGCCGCAAACCCTGAAAGGTTTTTTTTCTTTTTTTGCAAATGTTCGGCGCGTGTCGCCGGGCGTGGCAGCATCGCTTGCGGCAAAAACTCGCCTGCGGCTCAAACATTTGCCGCGTCACTCAACTGCCACGCCCGGCGACACAATTGGCAGTGCAGTTGAGTATATATGGCTTTTTAGTGAAAATGAAAATCACTGAAATGTTGCAGGTGCTTGCTCGGTGTCTTCATTGGGAGGCGAGCAGCGTTTGAAGCGGAGCGACCAGACTTCTTCCACGTTTGTGATCAAAGTCGGACATTTGAAAATTTACGTCAATCAGGATTTGGCGTGCGAAATTTTCGTGCGGAAAGCCGATTATTGCTCACTGAAGATTTGGGCGTTGAAAATGTAGATGTCGGTATCGTCGCCTTGCCAGGCGTTGGTGGGCAAGCCTGCCTTGATACAGGTTTGCTTGAGAAAGGTGTTGCGGTCCCAGCCATGCTCGGAAGCGACCTGGGGCAATAGAACTCCGCGGTAGAAGCCTTTTTCGAGGTAGACGCCATGTCTGCCGATTTCAATTTCTTCAATTTCCTCGATTTTTTTCAATGGCGAGAGAACGGAAATTTCCAAGGTAAAATCAGCGAGGTCCTCCTTTTTCATGGGATAGAAGCGCGGATCTTTACTGGCCGAGGCCACGGCCATTTCCGCGATTTCCTTAAATAGAGGCCGTTCCGATTGGAAGTTGCCGATGCAACCGCGCAATTGTCCCTTTTGCTTGATAGTGACAAAACAGCCATTGCGCCGGTTAAGGGATTTTTCTTCGCGCGGTTCAGGCTCGAAGCTACCCGTTGTAACAAAGTCGGTGATCGCCTTGCGAGCGGCTTTGAGAAGGATTTTTTTATCCTTTTCGGTCAGTTCTTTGTCCAAGCGGGCCTCCTTGGGGGGCGAAACGGAATGATTAAGTCAGAGCCGCCCCACTATAATCAGATCAATTCCTTTTTTCAAGCGGTTCCCGCACAGAAAAAAGCGAGAAAGGTTTGCCCCTTCTCGCTTTGGCGTCAGTGATAAATTTTATATTTACTGGATGGCCGGCCGGCAGATAGTAGCTCCGTGGAGCATGATGTTCTGCTCGCCCCTGGTGGTCCACAGGGCGCCGCAATCGCCGCATTCCTGAAGGTTCTCGGCGAATCCGTCGGAATGTGTGTCGATCTCTACATGGGTCTTGCCTTTGCATATGGGGCATTCGATCATGTCGTCACCTCGGCCTGGTTAGGTATGTGGTAAAAAATCCCAATGTTGCGAAGAATTTTACCTCAAAAACTACGGTCAGGCAAGCGGGAAAGCCAGAAAAAAACACAAAAAAACAGTGAGTTGTCTCTTTTGTGTTTTGCCCTTTACACCGCCTTTATATTTTTTTTTATCGCGGTGGTTTGTGGTTTGATGAATTAACAGTTAACCTTTTGAACGGAATGAAAATTATCCCTGTTCAACTCCCATTTTAGATTGCCCAATGTATTTGGTCTGACCATTGATGCCGGGTTAAATAAATTGTAACAAAAAACCTGCGACGTCCGACAGTGTCGCAGGGTGCGGCGGTTGAGTGCTGCGGCAAATGTTTGAGCCGCAGGCGAGTTTTTGCCGCACGCGATGCCGCCGCGCCCTGCGGCGCCTGCTGAAGAGTTGCAATAAATTTACAGACCACTTTTCTTTTCATGCCTTTTGCGGTCATTGGCGTCCAGGTATTTCTTGCGCAGGCGGATCGATTTGGGGGTGATCTCCACCAATTCGTCATCACCAATAAATTCGAGGGCCTGCTCCAGGCTCAGATTGCGTGGCGGGGTTAGACGGATAGTATCGTCACTGCCTGAGGCGCGCACGTTGGTGAGTTTTTTGCCCTTGCAGGGGTTCACTACCAGGTCGCTTTCTTTGGCGCTCTGACCGAGGATCATGCCTTCATAAACTTCGACGCCGGGGGCGACGAAAAGAATCCCGCGCTCTTGCAGGTTAAACAGTGAATAGGCGGCGGTTTCCCCGTGCTCGATGGCGATGAGTACGCCGTTCTTGCGACCCTGGATGTGGCCTTTGAAGGGTGCATATTCATGGAAAGTATGCGTCATAACGCCGGTGCCGCGGGTGTCGGTGAGAAATTCGGTACGAAACCCGATCAAGCCACGTGCCGGGACGATGAATTCAAGGCGATTGACGCCGTCCATAGGCTGCATGGAGACCATCTCTGCCTTGCGCATGCCGAGCTTTTCGATGACCGTGCCCTGATATTCCTCCGGCACGTCGACGACCAGGTACTCCGTGGGCTCGCATACCTGGCCGTCGATCTCGCGCAAAATGACTTCGGGCTTGGACACTGCCAATTCATATCCTTCACGCCTCATGTTTTCAATGAGGATTGAAAGATGCAATTCGCCGCGTCCGGAAATTTTGAAAGTGTCGGTATTGTCCGTGTCCTGTACGCGCAATGAAACGTTGGTGCGCAGTTCGCGGGTGAGCCGCTCGCGGATTTGGCGTGAGGTGAGAAACTTCCCTTCGCGTCCGGCAAAGGGGGATGAATTGACCATGAAGTTCATGGAAATGGTCGGCTCGTCGATGGAAACGTAGGGCAGGGCATGGGGCTCTTCGATGCTGGCGAAGGTCTCGCCGATACCGATTCCCTCAAAGCCCGCAATCGTGACGATGTCGCCGGCGATCGCGTCATCGATTTCCACCTGCTTGAGCCCTTCGTAGCCGAGCAGTTTGGTGACCCGACCGCGCACGATTTCTCCGCCGCGCTTGACCAGGGCGATACTTTCGCCGGATTTGACGCGGCCGTTGAAAATTTTTCCGGTGGCGATGCGCCCAATGTACTCGTTATAATCAATGTGAGTGACAAGCATTTGGAAAGGCTTGTCGGGATCGACCTCAGGCGGTGCGACTCGTTCACCGATCATGAGGAACAGCGGCTCCAGATTGTCGGAGGGATCCGCCATTTCCCGTTTTGCGTATCCTTCCTTGGCGCTGGCAAAAACAATGGGAAAATCGAGCTGCTCTTCATTGGCGTTGAGTTCACAGAACAGGTCGAAGACCATGTCGACGACTTTTTCGGGGCGGGCGCCGGGGCGATCGATCTTGTTAATGACGACAATGGGCTTAAGGCCGAGATCAAGGGATTTTTTCAGAACAAAACGGGTTTGCGGCATGGGCCCATCGCAGGCATCGACCAACAGCAGGACGGAGTCGACCATCTTGAGAACGCGTTCGACCTCGCCGCCGAAATCGGCGTGTCCGGGGGTGTCGACGATGTTGATCTTGAGGTCGCCGTGACGAATAGAGAGATTTTTCGCCAGGATCGTAATGCCGCGTTCTTTTTCAATATCATTGCTGTCCATGACGCGTTCGGTGATGACCTGATTTTCTCGAAAGATGCCCGACTGCTTGAGCATGGCATCCACCAGGGTGGTCTTGCCGTGGTCGACGTGAGCAATGATGGCGATGTTGCGAATGTTCTGGGGCATTAAAGTCTCCTCGAATCTTTGCTTTAAGTGGGGTAGGGCAAAACCCTACTAGGGTATTGATGTTTGATGGAAAAAGCCAGTTAAATATTTGGTCGCTGGTCTAGATTGTCCGTGCGTGAGGCATTTTTGCTGGTTTCAAGGCGTCGGCAACGCAGGCAGCGCCGAAAAGAGCCGGGATTCGAAGACAGGATGAGCCGCAGGGGGCACCAGCGCTTGCCAAACGGCCAGAATTGTTTAAACTTCGCGTGACTGGCGTTATGAGCTAAATAATGAAAGGATGCCTTTATGAGTGCGCGACGCTACGCAAGAGTCTTCATGGCTGTGCTTGCATTGGTTTGGTTGGCCGGTTGTGCCGTCAACCCGGTCACCGGGCGCAAGGAACTGGCTCTCTTCCAGATTTCGGAAGAGGAAGAAGTTTCCATCGGCCAGAAAACCTATCCCCAGGTCCTTCAGCAGATGGGTGGCATTTACCCGGACGAGTCGCTGAACGCGTACGTCGATGGCGTCGGGCAGCGTCTGGCCCGATACAGTCACCGTCCCGATCTGCCCTATCAGTTTGCCGTGATCAATAATTCCACACCGAACGCCTTCGCTCTTCCCGGCGGCCCCATTGCCATCACTCGCGGCTTGTTGGTGGTCATGGGCAATGAAGGGCAACTCGCCTCGGTACTTGGTCATGAGGTCGCACACGTGACCGCGCGTCACTCCGTGGCAGGCATGCAGCGTGGCGCCCTGCTCGGCGTCGGCCTGGCGGTGGTTTCAGGTGTCGCCGGAGACGCCGCTTACGGACCCCTCTCTCAGCAGGTCGCGCAGATAGCCGCAACACTTGTCGATAACACTTATAGCCGCGAACAGGAGCGCGAAGCCGACCGCCTGGGAATCGACTACATGGTGCGTGCCGGCTATGACCCGCAGGGCGCGGTGCAGCTTCAGGAAATATTTTATCGCGAACTTGAAGGCGGCGCTCAACCCAGTTGGGTTGGAGGATTGTTCCGCACCCACCCGTTCTCCAGGGAGCGCATGCTCGACAATCAACAGTATATTCAAAACACCTATCAGCAAGCGACGGCTGCTGCGGGTTTCACCCTTAACGCACGCGAGTTCCAGCAGGCCACTGCCGGCTTGCGGGAAAAACAGAGAGGTTTTGACCTCTATGATCAAGCCCGACAACTCGAAGCGCGCAACCAGTTGCCTGAAGCTATTGCCACCTATCGACGGGCGCTTGAGGCGGCTCCCAACGAATCGCTGATTTACACGCGTATCGGACTGGCATCCCTCAAGGCTGAGGATATGGTCCCGGCTCGTCGCTACCTCCAGCGCGCGGTGGATCTCGACGGCAACTATTATGAATCACGTATGGGGCTTGGTTTTGTCCTTCTGGAGCGCGGCGAAAATGCAGAGGCGGTGCGCCATCTCGAGCGGAGCATGGAACTGCTGGCCACCCTGCAGGGCGGTTATTTGCTGGCTGAAGGCTACGAAAAAACCGGTGAGCGGCAAAAGGCAATCACTCTTTATCGCAATATTGTCGAGGCCGATCCCGACGGTCGCCTGGGGCAGGCTGCCGCCCAGCGCTTGCGCGCCCTGGAGGGACGTTGATGGATTGGCCCCCGTTGCTGGAGAGCGAGGAGACTTTGCTTTGGGAATCCAAGCCCGCGCCTCGGTGCTATACCTTTCGCAATTGGCGCAGAACGATTCTTGGCCTACTGCTGTTGACTCTGGCGATTTATTGGGAAATAACGGGCCTGGGATTGCCTACGGGATTCGGTCCTGCTTTGCTGGGATGGTTTCTGCTGCCGCTTTTTGCTGCAGGACTGTGGTTTTCCGTCGGCCACTACATCCTGGCCAGGCGCGAATGGGAAAATGTTTTCTATGGCGCAAGTAACCGGCGTTTGCTGGTGCAGCGCGGGTTAATACAGTCGCGTCGGCGGAGCCTCGACCTGGACAAGGTGAGCGGCTACCGACTGCACCCCCATGGACAGCATCTGGCCGATGTGCAGGTGTTCGTCGCGCATGAAAAGAAATCTCTGACCTTTCATTGCATCGAGCATCCCGAGCAACTGACCGCCATTCTTGAAAAAGCCATGGCCGAGCATGAACCGCCGACTTTTGCGACATCTTCTGAAAAACCTGAATAGTAATTATATTGCTCCTCAAAAAACAAAGGCGGGCCTGGATGGCCCGCCTTTGTTTTTTGATGGCGAAGTTACTCTTTCACCAGAACGCCGTCCTTGACTCGGATGACCTGTTGAGCGCGAGCAGCAATTTCAGCGCTGTGGGTAACGATGACGATGGTTTTACCTTGTTGATGAAGCTGTTCGATGTTAGCCATGACCTCGGCTTCAGCCTCCGAATCGAGGTTTCCGGTGGGTTCGTCCATGAGCAGAATGTCAGGCTCATTGGCCAGTGCGCGAGCAATGGCGACGCGTTGCTGCTGACCACCGGAAAGCTCATTGGGGCGTGCTTTGTACTTATCTGAGAGCCCCACCAGGTCGAGCAATTCTCGGGCCCGACCGGCGCGCTGGGCTTTTTCGCGGTTGGAGAACATCATGGCCGCGGTTACGTTTTCCAGGGCGGTGAGATTGGGCAGCAGATTGAAAAACTGGAACACGAAACCGATGCGACGCGCCCGGAGAGCGGCCAGGGCGCTGCTGGATAGACTGCCGATATCCTGATCTTCGATAAACACCTGACCGGCGGTGGGCCGATCAAGGGCACCGAGCATGTGCATCAGGGTGCTTTTTCCGTGGCCGGAAGGGCCGACAATGCAGCAAAAGGTGCCGCGCGGTATGGCAAGGCTGACTCCGCGCAGAGCCTGGGTTTTGATGCGGCCTCGCTGGTAGGTTTTATGCAGCCCTTCGGTACGCAGAGCAAGCTTATTCATAGCTGATCGCCTCCACGGGTGAGAGTTGAGACGCGCGCCAGGCCGGGTACACTCCAGCCGCGACAGCGGCAATCAGAGAAAATCCAACTGCGTTAACCAACAGCGAAAAGTCAA
This sequence comes from Geoalkalibacter ferrihydriticus DSM 17813, assembly GCF_000820505.1. NCBI lineage: Bacteria > Pseudomonadati > Thermodesulfobacteriota > Desulfuromonadia > Desulfuromonadales > Geoalkalibacteraceae > Geoalkalibacter > Geoalkalibacter ferrihydriticus. The sequence goes on from NZ_JWJD01000007.1 coordinate 95,378, forward strand.
GCATTGCGGCATCACCGTTATGGACGAAACTGGTAAAGGCATTACTGCTGATCAGGGGCGATGCGATGCGCGCGGCTATCAGGCCGGTGATGACTCCGGTAATGCCGCCAAGCAACCCGTAAAAGCCTGATTCAAGCATGAACAGGGTAAAGATAGTCCGGCGCCTTGCGCCCATGGCCTGAAGGATGCCGATTTCCCGGCGGCGCTCGTAAGTGGCGGTGAGCATGGTGTTGACGATGCCGAAGGCTGCCGCCAACACCGCCACCACGGCAACCAGTTGCATGGTGGTGCCAACGGTGCCGACGATGGCGAGAACTGAAGCGAGTAGTTGCTCGTCGGACACCACGCCGAGGTTGACGGTTTCCTGAATTTCAAGAATGTACTGGTCGACCCGTGACAGATCGTCGACCCGAATGAGGACATAAGACACCATGTCGCCGGCTTCAAAAAGCCGTTGGGCGACAGGCAGAGGGATGAACAGGGTGCTGTCGTCGCGGTTGCCGGTTTTTTCCAGAATACCAACGATGGGCATCTCGGTGCCGCGTACTCTCAGGTGGTCGCCGATGGCGAGCCGCTCCTCGTGCGCAAGGCGACCGCCGACCAGGATGCCGGCGTCCTCGGGCGAAGTGAAATAGCGGCCTTCGGCGACCTTCCACTCCTTGAATTCCTTCATCTGCGCAACGGGGACACCGGTGATGGGAACCGGCTGATTGTTGACACCGGTCTTTACAGTAATAAGCGGAACCGCCTCCAGGCCGTTGATGGCGGCGACGCGCGCCACCTCGTCATCGGTGATATTGATGGGCAGGGGTTCTCCGGCCAGGATCGAGACCTGCTCGTAGGCGCAGGAGCCCTTGGGAGTGACGATGAGATGAGCGCCCAGGGCATTGGCTTCACGCTGGATTTCGCGTTTGAGTCCGCCGCCCAGGGCAAGAAAGGTCACCAGGGCGGCAATGCCGACTGTGATGCCCATGAGGGTAAAGAGAAACCGCCCGCGGCGTCGCGTGACGTTGCGCACGGTCATCTGAAAAACATTCATGAATGGCTGTTCTCCTAGAGGTTGTGGTTACGCACGATTTTTATGTCGGTTGCTGCAAACAGACTTGTCCCCGGCATAAAGCTGCCTGTGACCACAAGCTCATCGCCGTAGGCGGGCGCGGGGCCTGCATAACGTACTGGAAGATAGAACTTATTGCAGTTGGGTGAGGTACACTGCAACTCGCTCTTGTCCATGATGCCGAAAATCTGCGGATCGTTTTGCGAAAAAGCGCCAAGAATCCCGGTAACGGTCAGGGTTCCGGTGAAGGCACCGGGATCGGTGCGCAAATCGTTGATGTTTAGCGCCGCGGGGGTATTCTCCGAGCAGGCGGACAAGGACACGAGCAGCACAGCTATAACCGTAACGGCAAACAATGCGCGGACCGCTTGTTTCATGATGGATCTCCTGTAAGCAAAAAAAGGTAATTGCCCGCCTTCCTCGAGGAGGAAGGGCGGAAAAAAGACGCACGAATAGTTTCAGGATCAATCTCAGCCGCGTTCGGGTGGCCAGTCTATGACGCTGAAAAACTGGGAGGGGTTGGGTGCTGCGGGGCCCATAGGGAGAGACCGCGATTCGGTCTGATAGGCGTGAATGGGAAACGGAGTTGTCAGATCAAAGGATACGACACCGCAAAAGGGACATTCGACTGACACGTCGGCGACATCCGGTGCAGGGTCGTGACCAGCGTGGGCGCAGCACGTTTTTTCCGGCACGGCAACCGAATGTGTCGGACTGCTCATGACGAGCAGCAACGTCAGCAGCAGGGGCAGAATGACAATTTTTCGCAGCAGTCGAGACATAAAATAAATTTTAGGGTGGAGCGCCTTGCGCTGTCAAGTGGCGGCGCTCCGAAATTGGATCAGGAATGGGATGAACTGTTGTTTCCCATGGCGATTTTTGCAAGTAGATCCGGATAGTCGCTCATTAGCCCATCGACGCCAAGAGCCAGTAGTGCGCGCATTTCATTGGGGTCGTTGATGGTCCAGACATGAACTTCAACGCCTGCCAGGTGGGCAGCCGCCAAAGACTCCACAGTCACCAGTTTCTGCCTCTGCCAGTGTGGAGGAATCTGCAGGGCTTGGCCGGGTGGCTGATACCTTCCACTGCAACCGCCGCGGGCCCAGTTGAAAAAAGCGGTGGTTTCAAGAAATCCGAAATTGGTCGGAATCTCGGGGCATAGAGGACGCAGTCGTGCAAGGACCTCGTCGTGTTCTGAAGCAATCAGGACGCGTTCCTGGGCTTTGCAGCGACGAACAGTCTCGACCACCAGCCCTTCAATGGGCGGCGACGCCTGCTTGATTTCGATGTTGACGCGCGTGTCGGGAAATGCCAGCAGCACTTCTTCCAGGGTCGGAATCCGCACTCCGCGGCCACGAAAAGGAAAATTCCCGCCATCGGCAGTCGAATAGCTAAAGCCTGCATCAAGGCAGAGCAACTCGTCCAGCGGCAGGCTGCTGATCGCAACATCAATGCCGCAGGTCCGTGCCGGTGTCGGGTCGTGGTGCACGACCACCGCGCCGTCGTAGCTCGCCCAGACATCGAGTTCAAGATAGGGCAGCCCGGCGTCCACTGAAGCTTGAAAGGCGGGCAGGGTGTTTTCCGGAAACGCGGCGGAACTTCCGCGGTGACCGAATAGACGAGGGCGAGGCAGGGATAGATAAGCCGAAGGCATGGAATTTCTCCTGAGAATAGCCGGTCGCAGCTAGGGTATTCTCCGACCGGGAACCGCATGACGTCGCAAAGGATAGCAGTGTGGAAAAGCCGGCGCAATGTCCTCTGGTCGAGCCTCTGTGTGTTCTTTAAAAAAAAAGCCCCAGGCTCAGGAGGAGGGAGCGCCAGGGCAAAGCTCGTAAAGTTCTTGCCCTGAAGTTTTGCAATCGAAATGCCAAAAAGTTAAGAAAAGGAAATAAATAAAGCCTTAATCGCCTAAGGCGGCTAATTTGCGATGTTTAATTTTCAGAATCCAATAAAGTGTTAAGCGGAAACCTTGGATAGGATATGCCGGCAGGTGTGAGAACGCGCCGAATTCCGTCATCTCGCCTGACGTTTTTTGGCATGTGGCCAATACGCGCAATCATCGGGCAGCCACTTGACCTGGCCCACGACCTCGGGAGTCAGTTGTACGCAGCCTTCACCAACCGAGAAGCGTTTGTCATAAACCCGACATTCACGGGTGACGATGTCAAGATGGCGGCAAGCGATGGGCGTGTGGATAACACGGTTGCCGTCGATATATTTTTCGAAGCAGCACAGGCCGCAGCGTCGGCAGAGATTTTCCCATTGATCCTCTGTCATGAGATATGCTTTCCGCCAGTGCGCTGGTCGCGTTGACCGGGTTGGGTTCTCTATGGCGCAGGTTGAATAGTTACAGTCAATTTATGTAAAAAAATCATGATGTATACGATTTGTACGTGATTGACCGGAGCAGCAGCTTGTGCCATTCTTCTGACTATCGCAAACCGCAGAGGCCTATGCAAGCATGCACATTTTTCAGCAAGCGCAGACCGAAGAATTGACGGATTGTCCCTACCTCGACGATCAGCGCAAAAGCTATTGTTATTTTCTCGCCAGTCGGGTCGACGAGGGGGAAATGTCTTTGCTGCTCGCCGAGGGTTGGCGCAAATTCGGCCTGTATTTTTTTCGGCCCGAATGCCCCACATGCCGCAACTGCATTCCCTTACGGGTTCGTGTGGCTGACTTTGCCCCTTCGCGCAGCCAGCGCAGGGTATTGAAGAAAGGCCAGGGCTTAGAGGCGCGTTTCGGCCCGCTGAAACTGACCGACCAAATCTATGAACTCTACCGGCGCCATTCAGAAGGCCGTTTTGACCAGGCGAGCGACCCGGAAGATTTCCTCTATAACTTCTATATGCCATCCTGCCCGGGGTTGCAAACCGAACTTTATTATCAAGGCGAACTCATCGGCGCGGGGTTTCTCGATCAGGGCTGCGACTGCCTCAACAGCGTGTACTTTTTCTACGATCCCGCCTTTGCGTATTTGCACCCCGGAACCTTCAGCATTCTCAGCGAAATCGAATATGCGCGGCAGATTGGGCTTGCTTATTACTATCTCGGCTATTATGTGCCCGGCTGTATGCGAATGGGTTACAAGGACCATTTTCGTCCCCGAGAACATTACAATTGGAAAAGCGGAATCTGGACCGAGGTAAAGGGACCTCCGGAAGCTCCTGTCACGGTTCAGTAGGTGTCTAGTGCCCCGTGCGATTAGTCCTGCCTTCTAATTCTGGCTCTTTTCGGCGCTGCCTGCGTTGCGCCAACTTGACTTAGCATACGGCTAGGCCTGCGTTGGCGACGCCTTGACAGCACCAAAAATANTTCTAATTCTGGCTCTTTTCGGCGCTGCCTGCGTTGCGCCAACTTGACTTAGCATACGGCTAGGCCTGCGTTGGCGACGCCTTGACAGCACCAAAAATACCTCAGAATTATTTGACACGACCAACCGCACGGGACACTAGAATTTCCCGCCGTCGAAAACAGTCAAGAGTGTGATCGTTGACCATGCCCGTGGCCTGCATGTGCGCGTAACAGATGGTCGGACCGATAAATTGAAAACCACGCTGCTTGAGATCGCGGCTGAGGGCGTTGGACTGCGGCGAGGTGGTGGGGTAATCAGCCAGCTCACGCCACTCGTTCACCACTGGGCGTCCGTCAACAAAGCGCCAGATGTAGGCGTCGAAACTACCGAACTCGTTCTGCACCTCGAGAAAGCGGCAGGCATTGTTGACGGCAGCTTTAACTTTCGCCTGATTGCGGATGATGCCCGGATCTTGCAGCAACTCTTGGATTTTCCTTTCGTCAAAGCGCGCCACCCGAGCCGGATCGAACCCGGCGAAAAGCCGCCGGTAATTGTCGCGCCGCCGAAGAATCGTGTACCAGGACAGCCCGGCCTGGGCTGATTCGAGTACCAGAAACTCAAATATGCGGCGGTCGTCATGCACCGGAACGCCCCATTCCTCGTCATGATAGGCGATATAATCGGGTTTTCTCAGATCCACCCAGGGGCAGCGACCTTGGGATCTCATTTGCCGCTCCCCTCCCGCGATTGTTCCCGACTCGTCGACAGAATCATGGTGGCCGCCTCAGCGAGATCCCTGGCGAGCATGCCGCCCGGCCGAGTGATCTTCTCCTCATCTCCACTGCGGTATTTGCCGGTCTGCACGAGAATGGCCCGCAGCCCCGCCGCCAGGGCTCCGTCTACGTCCGAAGCCGCATCATCGCCGATCATCACCACTTCTTCAGGCCGGCAACCAAGGTCTGCAACCGCCGCGAGAAAAAAATCCGCCGACGGTTTCCCCAATACTTTCGCCTGCGTATCGGCGGCGTACTCCAAGGCGACGACGAAGGGTCCGGCATCGAGTTGCAGGCCGTCTTCACCTTCAAAGTAGCGGGTGCGTCCCATGGTGAGCAGTGGCGCGCCGTCGCGCAACAGACGGAAGGCGGCATTGAGATTGGCGTAATGGAACTCCTCCTCGGCCAACCCGATCACCACGGCGTTGGGCTCATCCTGGCGCAGGTCGGCGAATTCTTCATGTAGGCGGGGATGAACCAGCAAAAAGGGCCGCAGCCCATTTTGTCGAAGGTAGCCGCGCAGCGCGCGTGGCGCTGTGAAAATATGCTCAGGCGGCACCGCAAGGCCCAGCCGTTTCAGCAGCTCTTGCAGCATGCCCCGAGTCATGCGTGAGGTGTTGGTAACGAACCGCAGGGGCAGACCGCTTTCCCGAATGCTGCGCACCGCCGCTATCGCTCCGGGAATTTCTTTCTCGCCCAAGTGCACGGTGCCGCTTAAATCGATGAGAACGCCTTTGGTCATAAGACTGTCTTTCGAGAAATCTTTGTGCTGGGCCTCGGCTGATTGTGCAATCCAATACGTCTGTTTGTGCGACACGCGCGTAAGGTTCCGCATTTTTTTTTCCGCCTGAAGCCCTTGGGCAAACACGCCGACCAGAAAACGGTTGCCGTGGTCGTCCTGGCGCCAGAGTTCAAAGGGCATCAGCGAAAAATCTCGTTGAAGAATTCCTGCAAATCCTGCCAGGAGCGTGCATCGGCCTCAGCGTGGTAAGCCAAAGGCAGATCGAAGCGTTTTCCGGCCTCATCGGCTGCCGGGTTGGTGAAGCTGTGAATGGCGCCGGGGTAGTTGACGAAGCGGTAATCGACACCGGCAGTCTCCATTTCAGTTTTAAAGGCGGCAATTTCTTCCCCCGTAACCATGGGATCATCCTCGCCGTTATAGACCCGCACCCGGGCATTGACCGCGCCCGGCTGTGCCGGGTTGTCCGTAGCGAGACTGCCGTGGAAGCTGGCAACCCCGTTTATGTCAAGGCCGGCACGCGCCATTTCCAGAACCACCGAGCCGCCGAAGCAGTAGCCGATGGCGGCGATCTGGTCGGCAGCGACGCTGGGATGTTGCTGGAGCATGGCGAGAGCGGCGCTGAAGCGCTCCTTGGCCAGGGGCAGGTTTTTTCTCACCTCCATGGCGAACTGACCAGCTTCGCGGGGGTGATCGGCGGTTTGCCCTTGGCCGTACATGTCCACCGCCAGGGCGGTGTAACCCAACTCGGCCAGCATACGCGCGCGTTCACGGGCATATTCGTTGAGTCCCCACCATTCATGTACCACCAGCACTCCGGGGCGCTTGCCGTCAATGCGATCATTGACGGCTATATATCCCTTAAGCAGGGTGTCGCCGGCCATGTAGTTCACTTCGTGACCCGTGACCTCGGCCTCGGATGGCATTGCCGCGGCCAGAACTATGGCGACTGCGAGAAACAGGCTTTTCATCGTCTCCTCCTTTGTGGCTGAGCGAATCTATGTTTGGCCGTGTCGCTTTACGAATAAGTATAGAGCGGATGCGCAGGGATGCCAGTCGGGTCGAGGGCAATGGGGGGCGAGGGAATCAGTCGGTGACTTTGCCGCGCAGATTTTTCACCTGCCCGCGGCGGGACTTTTCCTGCAGACGTTTTTCCTTGGCGCCTTTGCTGGGCTTGGTCGGCTTGCGCTTGCGCGGCACCACCAGAACACTCTGGATGATTTGCTGCAGGCGCTTGAGGGCCTCATCGCGGTTGCGCTCCTGGGTACGGTGTTGCTGGGCCTTAAGGACGATGACACCCTCTTGGGTGATGCGCTGATCCTTGAGGGCGAGCAGACGCTCCTTGATGGGGTCGGGCAGGGATGAGGCGCGGATGTCGAAACGTAGGTGAATAGCGCTTGCCACCTTGTTGACGTTTTGACCGCCGGCACCCTGGGCGGGAATCGCAGTCATCTCGATTTCATGCGCGGGGATGGCGATTTGTTTGGAAATGCGTAGCATGGTTGGGGAAAACCTTTAAATCATTGGACTTGATGGACTGAGTGGACTTGGTGGAAAAACACACTTCTCTGTCCACACAGTCCACCGAGTCCACACAGTCCACTCAAATCAGGCGCACTCCGAATAGCCGCAGGCGTGACAGACGCTGCAACCGCCTTCGTGCTCGACGGGCCCGCCGCATTCCGGGCAAGCTCCCCCGGCGGTGTTGACGGAGATGCCTGTTTCGCCATCTTGCAGCATGTGCATCTGAATCGCCTTGGCCACCGCATCGGCGCAACTGGTAATGCGGTTGTCGCCAAACCCGGCGGGTTTGTGACAGGTGATGCCGATCATCTGCTTGACGGCTTGACGCGCCTGTACCCCTGAGCGCCAGGCCAGGGATACCAGGCGACCGATAGCTTCACACTGGCTGGCCGCGCATCCGCCGGCCTTGCCCATGGTGGTGAACAACTCGAACAACCCCTGATTGTCCTCATTGATCGTGACATAAAGAGGCCCACAGCCGGTCTCCATCTGATAGGTGGAACCGCGCAGGGCGCGAGGGCGGTCGCGTTTGCGCCCTGATTTATGGCTCTCCATGGGCACGACTTCTTTTTTTTCTTCCTTCTTCGCCATTGAGAGCACCTGCATGTCGCGCGAGCCGTCGCGATAGATGGTGACGCCTTTGCATCCTGACTGATAAGCCAGGCGATAGACGGTGGACACATCGTCGCGGGTGGCGGTGTTGCAGAAGTTGACGGTCTTGGAGACCGCGTTATCGGTGTGTTTCTGAAAGGCCGCCTGCATGCGGATGTGATCTTCCGGCAAAATGTCATGGGAGGTGACGAACACGCGCCGCACATCCTCGGGTATTTCGGGGATGTCCGCAATGGTACCGTGCTCGGCAATGAGTTTCATCAGTTCGGGGGAGTAGAAGCCGCGTTCCTTGGCGACCTTTTCGAAAAGGGGATTGACTTCGACAAGGATGTCGTTGTCCAGCACCTGACGCACGTAGCTCACCGCGAACAGGGGTTCGATGCCGCTGGAGGAGCTGGCGATGATGGAGATGGTGCCGGTCGGCGCAATCGTCGTGCAGGTGGCGTTGCGCATGGGGCGTGCGCCGGGACGGTCATAAATACTGCCCTTGAAGTTGGGAAAAGCCCCGCGTTCTGCGGCCAGGTCCATGGAGGCTTCGTGGGCTCGATCGTTGATGAATTTCATCATTTTCTCGCCGAGCTGTACCGCCTGCGGGCTGTTGTAGGGGATGTCGAGCAAAATCAGCATATCCGCCCAGCCCATGACACCCAGGCCGATTTTGCGGTTGGCGCGCGTCATCTCGTCGATGAGGGCCAGGGGATACTTGTTGACCTCGATGACGTTGTCGAGAAAACGGGTACCAAGTTTCACCGTCTCGCCCAGCTTGTCCCAGTCGATCTCGTCGCCGTCAAGCATGGTCGCCAGGTTGATGGAGCCGAGGTTGCACGATTCGTAGGGCAGCAGCGGCTGCTCTCCGCACGGATTGGTGCTCTCAATTTCGCCCACCAGAGGGGTGGGATTATCGCGATTGAGACGGTCGAGAAAGATAATGCCCGGTTCGCCATTGGTCCAGGCAAGTTCGACGATGTGTTCGAAGACTTTACGCGCCGAAAGCTTTTTAACCGGTTTGCCGTCGCGGGGGTTGCACAGATCGTATTCGGCATCCCTTTCCACGGCGTCCATGAAGGCTTCGGTCATACCAACGGAAATGTTGAAGTTGGTAAGCACCGTCTGGTCGCGTTTGCACATGATGAAATCCATGATGTCGGGATGATCGATCCGCAGGATTCCCATGTTGGCGCCGCGCCGGGTGCCGCCTTGTTTGATGGTTTCGGTGGCCGCGTCAAACACCTTCATGAAGGACAGAGGGCCGGAAGACACGCCGGTGGTGGATGCGACGACATCATTGGCCGGGCGGATGCGCGAAAAGGAAAACCCCGTGCCGCCGCCACTTTTGTGAATCAGCGCAGTGTTTTTGATCGCCTCGAAAATACTCTCCATGGAATCGTCTACCGGCAACACAAAGCAGGCGGAAAGCTGCCCGAGTTCGCGACCGGCGTTCATCAGAGTCGGTGAATTTGGCAAAAATTCAAGGGAGGTCATCATGCGATAGAATTTTTCTTCCAACGCTGCCGGATCCTGGCCGGTTTCGAACCGGGTTTCCGCCGAAGCGATGGTTTGAGCGACACGGCGAAACATATCTTCGGGAGATTCCAGAATTTTGCCCTCCGGATCGCGGCGCAGATAGCGGCGCTCCAGCACGGTGCGGGCATTTGGCGTCAGGGGTAGGGAGCTGGATGTTTTGGTTTTTTTCATAAGGTTTCCTTTTTTGCGCATTATTTTGCCCGGACATCTGCTGGCGGGATTTTTTTGACATGAGGCCAGGATATCTATATCTTGGTGTGACGAAGAATATAAACCACAACATATCGCGACTGTCAAGGTCGAATTAAGGCACTTTACCCCACTGGGCCGGGTTGGCAACGCAGCTATTTCAGTCACTGTTCAGCATGCACCGCGGCACTCAACCGCTACGTCCTGGGCGCGATCGGGTATTTCCGTTGAGTCGTTCCCTATTTTATTATTACGCCTTTTCTGGGAGATCAGGGGTCGAGCGTGCGATTCGATTGAGGTGTTGCAGCTCGTTAAAGTCCTGATGTATCGTTTGAGGAAAGAAGATTTGTAGCGCAGTTAATTATCACCCGGTCCTTTTTTGCGGCTCCGGGGATCAGGAAAGCTGACGGGATTTCATGGCCGGAGAAAAAATACTGATTGTCGACGATGAGCAGGGCATGCGCCGCTTGCTCGATCGGGTTCTGAGTCGCGAAGGTTATGAAACAATCGCGGTCGCCGGCGGGGATGAGGCTTTGAGAGAGTTGGGGACCGGCGGGGTGGATCTGGCGCTGGTGGACATTCAGATGCCGGGAATGACCGGGCTGGAGTTGCTGGAGCGGATCAAAGCTTTTGACCCTGCCTTTCCAACCATCATGATTACCGCTTACGGCACCGTTGAAAGCGCCGTGAAGGCCTTGCGGGCCGGCGCCTATGACTATATCACCAAGCCCTTTGAAACCGACGAAATCAAGTTGACGGTGGCCAAAGCCTTCGAGCGCGAACGGCTCCTGGCCGAAAACCGTTATCTGCACGAAGAATTGGCTCAGCGTTACCGGTTTACTGGCGTCATCAGCGAGTCGGCGCGCATGCAGGAGGTCTTTGACATGGCCTCTTCGGTTGCGGCGAGCAACGCCAATGTGCTGATCACCGGTGAAAGCGGCACGGGCAAAGAGCTTATGGCGCGTTCCATTCATTCCAGTTCTCCGCGCAAGGATAAACCCTTTGTCGTGCTCAATTGCGCTGCGCTTTCCGAAGGAGTTCTGGAGAGCGAGCTTTTCGGACATGAAAAGGGTGCATTCACCGGGGCGCTCGGCACCCGCAAGGGGCGTTTTGAACTCGCCCATGAAGGCACCTTGTTCATCGACGAAGTCGGCGAAATGAGTCTCAATGCCCAGGTCAAATTGCTACGGGTCATTCAGGAGCATGAGTTCGAGCGGGTGGGCGGCACGCGGACCATTCGTACCGATGTGCGTATCGTGGCCGCAACCAACAAAAATCTTGAAGATGAGGTGCGTGCCGGCCGTTTCCGCGAAGACCTTTACTATCGTCTCAACGTGGTCAATCTTCATGTTCCGCCTCTGCGCGAGCGGCGTGAAGACATCGAGTCCCTGGCCCGCCATTTTCTGATGAAGTTTGCCGCCGAAATGGGCAAGCCCATCTCTGATCTTTCCCCGCGGGCGCATTCCTGTCTGCTTGCTTATGATTGGCCCGGCAATGTGCGCGAATTGCAGAATGCTATGGAGCGGGCCGTAGTCATGGCCCGTGGCGCGGTAATCACACCCCGGGATTTGCCTCAGGGTTTACAGGATCAGGATGAGATCTGCCTTAAAGTGCCGGAGCGCGGCGGTAGCCTGACAGAGCTTCTCGAAGATCTCGAGCGTCAACTCATTGTCCAGACCTTGCGCCGCGAGCAGGGTTCGCAGACTCGGGCGGCCGAGGTGCTGGGAACCAAACGCACCACTCTGCGGTATAAAATGGAGAAATACGGTCTTTTGGAGCGAGGTGAGTGACGAAAAACCGTCTTTTTTGGACATTCTGAGCGAAGCCCTTCATTCTTTGTAAATGCGCAGCCTGCGCCGCAGACCGCGGAGGCTGAGCAAGGGCGCAGGGCCGAATACCTATCACCCTGCGCTGGTATGGGGCTTGCTGTCCATATGGCGAGCTGAGTGGTTCGATTTGTGGTCACTGTTCCGCATGCACCCCGGACCTTGTCGGTATCTTTTGCCATCTGATTTGTTTGGAGCCAGGCTACGTATGAAAATTTTTCGCCTTTTACCCCCTGCCGGCCTGCTGCTTGTGCTGGTCTCGGTTCTTTGGTTGGGATCCGGTGCTTTCAGCGCAGCTCAGGCGTGCTACGGCCCCAAAATCTTTATCGGGGTCGGTACGGATGTGCAGGAGCGGGTATTCTACGAAGTCGTTTCGCTCTACGTTAAGGAAAAGACCGGCGTCGAAACCGTTGCGGTTGCCCTTGAGGATGATGCGCCTGTGGAGGCGTTGGGCAAAAATCGCGTGGATATGGCTTTCGTACCTGAGGATGTCGGCGAATATACCTCTCTGGTTACCGCGGTCGGATCCCTTCTTCTGATTTCTGACCGCCGTCCCCTGGACGACCTTCAGTTTACCACCGTGGCCCCGGCTCTGCGGCGTCTCGACGGGCTCTTGACGCCTGAGCTGTTCACGGAGCTGGTCGCCCAGGTCAGAGCGGGTGAGCCTCCGGCTGCCGCCGCGCGGGCTTTACTCATGCGCCATCGGTGGATTTGAGCCATGCCCAACCTAGCCCTTTTGCTTTTGTTGAGTTCTGTCCTTCTTCTTAGCGCCTGTGCCCCGGCCGTTTCTCCCGCCGGACGTGCCCCGACCGAGATTCCCACTGTCGAGGAACTCGACGCTCTGCCCCAGTTGATGGGCGTTCTCAGCACGGATCTGGTCGTCGAAGGGCGCGTGGTGCTCTCTGACGATCTGCTTGTGCCTGCCGGTGTGACCCTGGTTCTGCGTCCCGGCACAACCGTCTACGTGGTTCCGACGCACAGCACCAAAATCGAACCGGAGTGGCTTTCGGCCGCTACCGAATTACTGGTGCGCGGCACCATCCGCAGCGAGGGCAGTTCAGCCGATCCGGTTTCCTTCGTGCCTCTGCCTCTTTCCGGGGGAGGCGATTATGTGTGGTCTGGGCTGCTGCTCGACGGCGCCGTCGACAGCCTCATCCGCCATACCCGCATCGAAGGGGCGGAGCAAGGGGTGCTGTGTGTCAATTCTTCGCCGCAAATAAGCGACAATCATATCCTCGGTTGCCGCTACGGCATTGTCGCCCAGGCGGATAGTGCGCCGATGATTCTCGACAACCTCATCGAAAACGGCGAGGCGGGGGTGTTCTGCTGGCGCCGCTCCCATCCTCTGATTCAGGGCAACAGGATTTTCGGTCACAATGAAGAGGGGTTGTTTGTGGATCAGAGCAGTCGGCCAAGGTTGCACGACAACCTTATTCGCGGCAACGGCATCGGCCTGGCCCTGTATCCCGATGGACCTTTGGCAGCCGTCGATCAGGCCCGGGACAACGGCGAAAATCTGCGTCTGCTGGGCGTGCCCGGAGGCCGGCCATGAGATGGCTTCTGCTGTTAATGCTGGTTTTTCTGCCCGGATCCGCTCTTGCGGAACTGGTGTATCGCGGGATGGACACTCTGTGGCAGGACACTGTCTGGGAAGGCGAAGTCCTCATTGATGGCGTTCTGACCGTTGCAGCCGGCGTGACACTGGAAATCCGCCCCGGAACCCAGGTGCGTTTCACCTCCATGGATAGCAACAACGACGGCATCGGTGAACATGAAATTTTTATCCAGGGGCGCCTGAAGGCCGTTGGAACCGCTACTGAGCCCATTTTGTTCACTTCCAGTGATGCCCACCCGCGCCCCGGCAGTTGGGGCGCCATCAACATGATGCTTGCCGAAGAGGAAGAGACTCTGCTGGAGCATTGCATCATCGAATATGCCTACCGCGGATTTCACGCACATTTCTCCCGCGCCCGGGTCAGCGATTCAGTGTTTCGTCACAATATGCGTGGCTTTCAGTTTCAGGAATCGACGGTTGCCATCGAGCGCTGTCATCTGGAAGACAACGTCAATGGGTTGCAATTCCGCGATTCCACCGTGTTGCTCAAGGATACCCTGGTACGCGGTAGCTTCTGGGGCGTCCGTTGTGTCTACAGCGAGGTCGATCTGGAAGGGTGCCGCATTGAAAACAACCTGATCAACGGAATCAATCTGCGCGATTCCACCCTCAGGGCGAGGGGCAATTTGATCGCAGGCAATCGCCGCGGCCTTTATCTGCAGCGCTCACAAGGCGAGGTGCAGGGCAATCTGGTGGTGGACAATAGCGAACATGGCATCTTTCTTGAAGATTCTGAAGTGCTGGTGAGGGAGAACCGCATCGTTGACAATGGTCGTTCCGGGGTGCGCTGGCTCAATGCCCAGGGACGATTGGAAGGCAATCATATCGAGGGCAATGGCCTGTATGCTGTGAGCAATGAGGGCGATACGCCCCTGCCGGCACCGGGCAACTGGTGGGGCACTGCCGATGCCGAGGTGATCGCCCTCATGATACGTGACGCGACGCGCGGTACAGGAATGGGATTGGTGTCTATCGATGGGCCCCTGGAGGGCGTCCCCGCACTGAAGCTGCCTGATTTGTTCGACATATCCAAATAGACGAAGGAATACGATGAAGTATGGTGTTTTTTCCGGCCGCGGTTCGGCCATGAAGGGCGCGGCTTTATTGCTGGGGCTGATTCTGCTGCTGGTTTTAGGCGGCTGTGAGCCTCGCCCCTCCTCTGGGCCCGTGCTGCGCATTGGCTATATGAATTGCAACAGCGAGGAGGAGACTCTGGCCCGCTTCTTGCCTCTGACCCGTTATCTGGAAAAGGAACTGGGGGTGCGCTTTGAGGCCATTCCTGTCGATACCCAGGACTTTGTCGAGCGCTACGAGCAGGGGGAGTTCGATTTTACCCACACCAACGCCATCCTCTACATCATTTTACACAAGGAGCAGGATCTCGAACTGCTTGCCGCTGGACAGCGCGGGCATTTCGGAACGCACACGGCCGGCGCCCTGGTTTCGCGCCGCGGCAGCGGTATCGAAACTCTCGAGGATATTCGCGGTAAGCGCCTGATTTTTGGGCCGCAAATGGCCCTGACCGGGTACGCCGCGCAGTACGATCTGATGCTCAAGGCCGGTATTGATCCGGAGTTGGATCTGGCCATGTGGTCCATACCCCATGGCTCTTTCAAGCACGAAAAACTGGTATATGCGGCCTGGTTCGAGGCCTACGATGTGGCCGCCGCGCCGGTGCTTGATCTTGAAATAATGGTGGCCGAAGGCAAAATCGAGGCGGACGACTTCACCATCCTGGCGCAAAGCGAGATTTTTCCCTATTGCACCTTCGGCGCTGCGCCCTGGGTCGATCCCAAGCTGGTGGCGGATTTTCGTCGCGCGTTGCTCAAGCTTACGCCGGAGGATACGGTAGACATGGATGGCGAACGTCTCAAAATTCTCAAGGCCGCTTTTTACGATGGTTTCGAGCAACTTCTCGACAGTGATTACGACGTTGCCCGTGATTTACTACGGCGGGTCAACATGCCGCCTTATCAGGAGTTTTAAGGATGCGGTTAAGCGACTGGCATGATCGGGTGCATCTGGTGGGTTTGGCGGCGGTGCTCGCGGCCCTGGGCTGGCTAATTCTGGTCGGGGCGCCGACGGATTCCGCGGCGCGTGCCGACAGTGGCGTCGAGCGGGCCATGGAGCGCCAAATGGCCTATCAGGCTCGGGTGGCTTTTCTGGAGCAGGTTTATGGGCCTGTCGAGGAACTGCGCCGCGAGGGGAAATCCCAGCAGGCACTGCTCATGCTTGAACAGCTTAACCGTAATTACGCCGGTGAGGCCCATGGTTTTATTCTGCAGGGAATGATTCTTCACGAAATGGGGGTTCTGGATCGGGCCGCGGCAAGTTTTGTGCGCGGTCTGCGCATCAATGGCGATTATGTGGATCAGCGCAGCCCCCTGACACGGCGCGCGCAGATACAGGCGCTGGTGGACGAAGGACATGACCGGCTTGCCGCACGTGCCCGCGCCAATCCCGACAACCCGTCGATTGTTGCTGCGCTGCGCAACGTCTACTATCTGCAAAGTCGCCTTGCCGGCGGTTGCGAATAGGGTGCGCCTTATGTGGAGGCAGCGCGAAATCTGGATGGTCATGGCCGCCAGCCTGAGTCTCGGTCTGTTCGGCGTATTACTTGTGGTCTGGGGCAATCCCGAAAACTCAGGCATCTGCGTCTCCTGTTTTCTGGAAAACAGCGCCGGCGCCCTGGGACTGCATGGCAATGAGCGGATGCAGTACCTGCGTCCCGAGCTTATCGGTTTTGTTTTGGGTGCGACCGGGAGTTCCCTCTTCTTTCGTGAATTTCGTTCGCGCGGCGGAACCTCTCCCATGGGCCGCTTGGTGGCCGGGTTCTTTTTGATTGTCGGTTGCGCGGTCTTTATCGGTTGCCCCATCAAGCTGTTCCTGCGCCTGACCGCTGGCGACCTAACCGCTCTTTTGGCCCTGGGCGGCCTTGGCGCCGGGGTCTGGATCGGCCTGCGCGGTCTGTCCGCGGGGGTGCATTTTGGTGCCTCAACGCCGCAAAGAGGCGGTGCAGGCCTGGTGGTGCCGGCCCTGTTCGCGCTGTTGCTGGTATTCCTGGTGGTCAAGCCGTCCTTCGTGCTCTTTTCCGATCGCGGCAGTGCCGCCGAGCACGCACCCCTGTTGCTGTCCCTTGGCGCCGGGCTGCTGCTCGGGGCCTTGGCTCAGCGCAGTCGCTTCTGCATTACCGGGGGGTTGCGCGATGGCATGTTGCTTGGGCTGCGGGCGCCCCTCTTATGGGGATTGCTGGCCTTCGTTCTTGCCGCCGCTCTGGCCAATTTGTCCATTGGCCGCTTCGAGCCCGGTTTCTATGGTCAGCCGGGAGCGCATTTGGATCATGTCTGGAGTTTTCTCGGGATGCTGCTGGTCGGCTGGATTTCGGCGCTTATCGGCGGCTGCCCCTTTCGCCAACTGGTTAAGTCGGGGGAAGGAGATACGGATGCCGGCATGGTGGTGTTCGGAATGCTGATTGGGGCCGCCGTGGTGCAGGGTTGGGGACTGGCCGGCACGGCCGCCGGTGTTCCCTTTTACGGTAAGGTTGCGGTGCTCGTAGGTCTGGGGCTGGTGCTTTTGACCGGCCTGGTGATGCGCGAGCGAACCGTCTGAAAATCATCGAACAAGAGGACATGTCTTGAAACGACCCAAGCGCAATCCGCAAATCGTCTGGCGCCATGAACAGCGCCGTGAAGAAGAAGTGCTCAAGGCGCAAGAACGCGGAGAGGCCGTGGACGAGCGCGGCACGGTGATCCTGATTGTTTCCGGGACCATGCATCAACTCAACCTGGTCGGGGGGCATATCTGGAGTTTATGCGACGGCAGTCGCGGCATCGATGGAGTGATCGATGCCCTGGCAGGAGAATTCGCGGTGGAGCGCGACGAACTGGCCGACGATGTTGTCGATTTTATTTCCGACCTTGAGAAACGAGGGTGGCTGGAATATGTCTGATGCCTTTACCGATTTGTTTTCGGCCCCTTTGACTTTCAACTGGACGTTGTCCTTTCGCTGCAACTTTGTGTGCGCCCATTGTTACAGCCGCTACGAAGAGGGTGAGGAGCTGTCCACCGCCGATCTGCGTCGCATCGTCGACGTTCTGGCCCTCAAGCAGGTGCCGTTTATCAATTTCGGCGGAGGTGAGCCCCTGCTGCGTTCCGACCTTTGCGAGCTAGCCGCCTATGCTCGCTCCCAGGGGCTTAACGTCTCCATGAACTCCAACGGTTGGCTACTCGATGGTGTGGCCGCAGAGAATCTGCAGCGCGCCGGATTTTCCACCGTCGGTATCAGTATCGACAGTCATCGTGCTGACCTGCACGATGATTTTCGCTGCCAACCCGGATCCTTTGACCGTGCCGTGGCGGCCCTCGATCATCTGCGCGCCGCCGGGATTAAAACGACCATGAGTTCGGTGATTTCGCGCATTAACTTCAAAAATTTTCGCGCGCTGCTCGATCTAGCCCGCGAACATGGAGTGTCGCAGGTTTATCTGCATAATTTCAAGTGCAGCGGCAAGGGTTTCGAAAATCGCCAGGAGCTTGATCTGACCCCTGATGAATGGCGTGACTTTTATCTGGAGGCCCTGGCGGTTAAAAACGAACAGAGTGAGCCGGCCATCTCTTTTGACGATCCGGTCATTGCGTCCTTGCCTCAGTATCCTCGCGAAAACTCTTTGGTAAAAGGAAGCTCTTGTGGTAAACTTTCGCTACACTTGCGCCCTAATGGAGACATCACGCCCTGCGGTTTTATTCCCTTGGTCGTGGGAAACATACTGCGCGATGATTTTGATGAAATCTGGTTCAATTCCCCGGTTTTGAACCGCATGCGCAACAAGACGGCCAAGGGCAAGTGCGGAGGGTGCGATGCCTTCGCGGATTGTTTGGGCGGATGTACCGCGCGGGCCTTGGCGGTAAACGGCGACTTTGACGAGCCCGACCCGCACTGCTGGAAATGATTCGAGTTCGGTAAATATTCAGCCGAAACATCGGATAGTGGCGCACCCTGCGGCGCATGCTGAACAGTTACTTAGGTTTCTCATATGCTTTTCCGGGTGGTCCGGAGAAAGCCATAAGCCAGGCCCTGAGAAGGGTGAACACGCAAAACAGCCAGAAAGGGGAGACATTATGAAAAAGTACATGAAGCCTCGGGTGGTCGGTTCTTCCAACGTCCATCCCTGCTGAAAAGGGTCTGGGGGGCAGGGAACTGCCCCCCAACTTTTTGTCCGATGCCGGACGTCGCTTCTTCCCCCGAGTTTCCGTATGCTTCCCATCGTATCTTATGAGTCTTGACCTCCTCGATGCCCCGTTGCGGGTGACCTGGGATGTTTACCAGCCCGGATTCCACCTTTCCCGCGAAGACCTGTTGATCATTGCCGAGCGTCTGCTTGAGGGCGGCGTGTTTTTCGTCTGGCTCGATGGTTCGCCTGTACAGCATGCCGACATTCATGAGCTTGTCTCTTGCCTTGCCCAAGGCTGTCAGGTTTCGCTGACACTCAAACCTTCCCGTCAGGATTTCTCACGTTTGGCTGCCGGATGGCCGGTGCATGCTTTGTTTCTCGATGTCAGCGGCCTTGGCGAGGATGATTTTTCCATCGTCGACGAGGCGGTTAGGACAGTGCGCGCCCTGGGCTATGCGCCTGCCATGCTCTTGCGACCTTCCAGGGCGAACCTTGCTCAGCTTCCCCTGGTGGCGCACTGGTGTCGAAGCCTTGAGGTCGGTCGTTTGAAGTTGCCCAACATGCCGGTTTCCAGCCATAGTGAAAGTCCTGAACAGGAAGATCTGCCCGGCCCCCGGGATGTGGACGAATTGCGCCGTCGGATCGGCGGGGATGCCGATGCCTTGCGCAAAGACCTCGACCTTGAAATTCACGATCTCTTTATCTGGGAAATTCTTTTTCCGGCCGGGCATCAGGGGCGCGGCGAATTCGGCGGTTGTCAAGCCGCCAACAGCCTGGGGCATGTCGCGATAAACGGTGATCTGTACCCCTGCTCGTCCTGGCCTTTGGCTTTGGGATCGCTGCTGCGTGCACCCCTCACCGATCTCTGGCAAAGCCCTTTGCGTATGGACGTGCGTTCCGCGATCTCCCGGTTGCCCGCGGCCTGTGGCGGTTGTCGCGATCTGCCGCTGTGTTTGGGCGGCTGCCGCGGGTTGGCCGAAATTTTCGCGCGGCACAGCGAGGGGCGCGACCTGATGTGCCGTGGACCGCGCTGATCTGCTTTTGCCCGAGGATTCAGGAATTATCTGCCATGGCCATTTATCTTGACAACGCCGCCACTTCATATCCCAAGCCCCAAGAGGTCGGACAAGCGGTCGCCGAAGCCCTGCGAGATGTCGGGGCAAACCCCGGTCGTGGTGGACATCAACTGGTTTTAGAGGCGAGCCGCGTGGTTTTTGAGGCGCGCGAGGCAGCAGCCGAGATCATAGGCGCGCCTGACGCAACCCGCATTGCGTTTACCGCCAATGCCACCGAGGCCATCAATATCGGCCTGTTCGGGCTGCTCAAACCGGGCGATCGGGTGGTGACCTCGACCATGGAGCACAACGCGGTGATTCGCCCCTTGCGTGCTCTGCAGGAGCGCGGCGTGAAGGTGATCAAAGTTGACGCCGATGCACGCGGCCGCGTTCACCCCGAGGATATTCGGCGCGCCTGTGCGGAAAAAACCGCGATGGTGATTCTGTCCCATTGTTCCAACGTCACCGGCACGCTTCAGCCGATTGAGGAGATCGGTCCCTGGTGCCGGCGCGAAGGTATCCTTTTCTTTGTCGATGCCGCGCAAAGCGCCGGGGTGTTTGCCCTCCAGGTTGTGGATATGGGCATCGATCTGCTTGCCGTGCCGGGACACAAGGGCCTTCTCGGCCCGCAAGGCACGGGATTTTTGTATGTGCGGGAAGGGCTGAATCCAACCCCGCTGATTTATGGGGGCACCGGCGGCAATTCCAACTCCGAGCTGGCGCCCGAGCAGATGCCTGAGCGTTTGGAAGCCGGCACTCTCAATACGCCCGGATTGGCCGGTTTGACCGCCGGCATCCGCTTTCTTCAGCGCGAGGGGCCGGCTGACATTCGTGCTCACGAGGCTGAGCTGATGACGGAATTGATAACCGGGCTGCAAGGGATTCCCGGCATCAGGCTTTACGGTCCCCGCGAACCTCTATGTCATGGTGCGGTGCTGTCGCTGACCATCGAGGGACGTGACCCCGCGGAAATCGGGTTTCTTCTTGATCGCGAACACGGAGTTTTGACGCGGGTCGGCCTGCACTGCGCTCCCGATGCCCATCGCACCATCGGCAGTTATCCCCGAGGCACCGTGCGCCTGAGCCCCGGGTATTTCAACACCCTGGAAGAGATGCGCTTCGTCGTCTGTGCGGTGGCCTCTCTGGCTGCTCATCCGGGGTCCTGAAAAGTATCATTTACACAAGGAGTTCACTTTCATGAAGCTTCTGCACCGCCTGTTGCCGGCCCTTGTGTTTTTCACTTTGGTTTTGTCCGGATGTTCTCTGCCGCCGGAAAACCCCTTGTCGCGGCAGGATCTTGCACGCACCAATATCTATCGACTCTACCAGATTGAAGAATCTCCCGAGGCGGTGCTCAATGCGCTCAATCGTCAGGGAGAGGTTGTTCTTGAAGGGCATTACCGGCAGCGACCGGTCTACATCAAGCTGCTCTCCACCAGTGAGGGGATTGAAGTCTCTCACTACAACCGCTGAGACGCGCAATGATCAAACATCTTTTGCATGCACTGCAGGCCGCGGCGCAATTGGGCATTGCGACTGAATGGTCACCCTCTTTCAACTTTTACGTATGAGATGAGATCCCGATGAAAAAAATCTACATTCTTGATACCAACGTCCTGCTGCACGACCCCGAGGCGCTGTTCAAGTTCGAAGACAATGATGTCGTGGTGCCGATTACCGTAATTGAAGAAATCGACCGTTTCAAAAAAGATCAGAATGAAACCGGGCGCAACGCGCGCCATATTTCGCGGATTCTCGACGGCATGCGCGCCAAGCACCGTCTGACCGAAGGAGTCCCCCTGGATACGGGCGGCTCTCTCAAGGTCGAGATTTATCGTGAGGAGTTTATTCGCAAGCTGCCCCCGGAACTGCAGAACGATCGCGGCGATAATCGTATCTTAGCCGTGGCCATGCAGTTGAAGGAGCAGTGCGACTGCCGCGTGGTTTTCGTCACCAAGGACACCAACCTGCGCATCAAATCCGATGCCCTGGGCCTGGCCGCCGAGGATTTTGAATCAGATAAGGTCTCCATCGACGAACTCTACTCCGGAACCGCACAGGCGATGCTGAGCAAGGAGGAGGTCGACACCTTCTACGGTCAGGGTTTTCTCGATTTGTCCGGCGAGTATCTGCCCAATCAGTTCTTGACCCTGGTCGATGAGGCCAATCCCTCGCATACTGCCATCGGTCGCTACAACAAGGCTCAGCAGAAGGTGCTTCCCCTGCTGCGCCCGCCCAAAGACGGTCTGTGGGGCATTCATGCGCGCAATCGCGAACAGCAGTTTGCCTTTGACCTGCTGCTCAATGAGGATATTCAGCTGGTGACTCTGGTGGGCAAGGCCGGCACCGGCAAGACCCTGCTGGCCATCGCCGCCGGCCTGCACAAAGTTTCCGACGAGGGCAGTTATGCGCGCTTGCTGGTGTCACGGCCGGTCTTTCCCATGGGTAAGGATCTGGGTTTTCTGCCCGGCGATATCGAAGAAAAGCTGGCACCCTGGATGCAGCCTATTTTTGACAACGTCGAACTGCTGCTCGGCAATGTCGATGAGCGCGGCAAGCGCAAGCGCGGTTACAAAGAACTGGTCGATCTGGGTTTCCTCGAAATCGAGGCGCTCACTTACATCCGTGGTCGCTCCATCCCGCGCCAGTACCTTATCGTCGACGAGGCTCAGAACCTCACGCCCCATGAGATCAAAACCATCGTCACCCGCGCCGGCGAAGGCACCAAGATCGTGCTCACCGGCGACCCCTATCAGATCGACAATCCTTATGTGGATTCCTCCAGCAATGGCCTGAGCTATCTGGTAGAGAAATTCAAGGGGCAAGAGCTGTCCGGCCATGTTATTCTGAGCAAGGGCGAACGTTCCCCGCTTGCCGAACTGGCCGCAAACCTCTTGTAGCAACGTTGGTCTACGTCCCTTGTCCCTGGTTTTTCGTTTTTAGACCAAGGACAAAGGACCAAGGACAAAGGACAGGATTTTCCCCTTATGCTTTTACTTTGCCTTGAATCCTCCTGTGATGAAACCGCCGCGGCGGTCGTGCGTGACGGTCGCGAGGTGCTGTCCAACATCATTGCCTCACAGGTCGATGTCCATGCGCGCTATGGTGGGGTGGTTCCCGAACTGGCCTCGCGTAAACACCTTGAGGCGATGCCGGTGGTGATCGAAGATGCCTTGGAGCGTGCCGGGATCGGCATCGAGGCCATTGAGGGGATTGCCGTGACGCGCGGTCCCGGACTCGTTGGTGCCCTTCTGGTGGCGTTGGCCACGGGCAAAGCCCTGGCCTTTGCCCGCGATATTCCCTGGGTTGGCGTTCATCATATCGAAGGCCATGCCCTGGCCATTCAGCTGGAGCAGGAGGTGACCTATCCCTTTGTTGCCCTGATCGTTTCCGGCGGACACACCCACCTGTATCTGGTCGAAGGGGTAGGGCACTATCGCATTCTGGGGCGCACCCTCGATGATGCGGCCGGTGAAGCTTACGACAAGGTAGCCAAGCTGCTCGGGCTCGGCTACCCTGGCGGCGCCGTGGTCGATCGACTGGCCGCTGAAGGCGATCCCGAGTCAATTGTCTTTCCCCGGCCGTTGTTGCATCAGGATAATCTCGACTTCAGCTTCAGCGGCATCAAGACGGCGGTTCTTAATTATGTGAAGAAACAATCCTCGGAAATCAGCGGCAGCCATCTCAATGATCTGGCCGCGGGTTTTCAACGCGCCGCCGTTGAGGTGCTGACCGCCAAGTCCCTGCGGGCGTTAAAAGCAACGGGGCTGCGGCGACTGGTCGTGGCCGGCGGGGTAGCCTGCAATCGCGGTCTGCGTCAATCCCTGCAACAGGCCGCAAGGGAGGGGGAGTTCGAGGTCTTTTTCCCCACGCCCCTGCTGTGCACCGATAATGCTGCTATGCTTGCGGTCGCAGCCGATGCCTATCTGTCTCAGGGGCATCGTTCCGCCCTTGATCTCAACGCTCTGGCCGGCTGGCCTCTTGACCGGGCGGGCGATGAGTTTTTGTTTTCCTCGATCTAAGCAAATAGCGGTAACGACTGTTCTATGTGGCAGCGCCTGGCTCTAATTCGACAGTTTAAGCTCAATTTCATTCGCCTTCTGCGTGCTCGCGGAACGGCGGATGAAATCGCCAAGGGCCTGGCTCTGGGTGTTTTCATCGGTATGACGCCAACCTTTGGCGTGCAGATGATTATTGCCGTGTTTGTCGCCATTCTGCTGCGCGAAAATAAAATTGCCGCGGCCGCCGGTGTCTGGGTAACCAATCCTTTTACGGCTCCCTTTATTTATGCCCTGGGTTACGAAACCGGGCGGCTGCTGCTGGGCATGGACAGGGTCGCTCTGGTGCGCGAATTCAACTACGAAGCCGTCAAAAGATTTGGCTGGGATCTGTTCTTGCCTCTGACGGTCGGCGGCATTGTTCTGGGAGTTTTGTGCGGAGTGATCACTTATGCATTGACGGTGCGTGCCATTCCCGTGGTCAAAACCTGGCGGGTTCCGCGCTGGCCGCGGCCGCGGCGGCGGAAGGATAAATGATGAAGGAAGAACATCGGCCGCGTAAGCGTTTCGGTCAGAACTTTCTGCGCGACGTCTCGGTGATTGAACGCATTCTTCAGGCTGCGCAACTCGATGAGCAGAGTCGTGTGCTTGAAATTGGTCCAGGCCTCGGGGCCTTGACTGATCGACTGCTGGGCTTGGCCGGACAGGTGAAGGTCATGGAAGTCGACCGGGATCTGGTGGCCAGACTGGAAGAGCGTCGCCACCCCCGTCTTGAAATCCACGTCGGCGATGCGTTGCTTTTACCTTGGGAGGAGCTGCTGAGCGAGCCGCCCTATACCCTGGTGGCCAATTTGCCTTACAACATTTCCAGCCAGGTCTTGTTCCGCATCCTTGACCATCGGCATCTGTTTTCGCGCCTGGTCCTGATGTTTCAAAAGGAGGTCGGTGACCGCCTGTGCGCCGGTCCCGGCACCAGTGCCTACGGTATTTTGTCCGTGCTTTGCCCCCTTTGGTTCGATGTGCGGCGCGTGGTACTGGTCCGTCCCGGAGCTTTTTTCCCGCCGCCCAAAGTGGATTCGGTGGTTTTAGCTTTCGACGCCCTGCCCGGACCCCGTGTACCGGTCGCCGATGAAGCGTTTTTCCGGCGGGTTGTGAAGGCCGCCTTCGCCCAGCGTCGCAAGACCCTGCGCAACACCCTCAAGGCTGCGGGTTTTGCCGAAGCCGATCTGCTCGCTGCGCTCGAGGTCTGCGCCATCAATCCCCAGGCGCGGGGTGAAACCCTGTCCCTTGAGCAGTTCGCGCAACTCGCTGCGGCTTTGCAGAAATAAATTTCGTGTCAAAGGAGAAATAACATTGGAAACCGTCGCCAAAGTCAACGGCCGCCCCGTCAGCCGCAACGAACTCGACAGCACCATGCAGGTCTATGCGCAACAGATGCACCATAAGAATACCGATCAGCTATCCGTGGACCAGTTTCAGGAAGTTTACGATATGGCACTGGAAAAGCTGATTGCCCGGGCGCTGATTTTTCAGGCAGCCTTGGCGGCGGGTATCGTTGCTTCTGAAGCCAGGGTCGAGGAAGAGAAAAACCAGCTCATTGCCCAATTTTCCGACGAGAATGAGTTCTTCGCTAAATTGGAAAAAGCCGGTATGAGTCCCGAATTTTACCACCGCATGGTCCGCGAGGATCTTACCGTCAATCTGATGACCGCCGAAAAAATGAAGGAGCTTCCCGAACCTCAAGCCACGGAGATTGAGGAAATCTACAAACGCTATCCGCAAAAAATGGTCGATCCGGAAAAGGTGCATGCGCGGCACATCCTGGTTGCCGCCCAGAGCGATGAACGCGAGACGGCCTTGGAGCGCATCGGCCGCATCAAACAGGAGGCGACCGCGGCCGAATTCGAACGCTTGGCGCGTGAGCATTCTGATTGTCCGAGTGCACAAGCCGGCGGTGATCTCGGCTATTTCGCCCGGGGCCAGATGGTGGATTCTTTCGAGGACGCCGCCTTCACCCAGGAGCCGGGCCAAGTTGGGGAAATTGTAGAAACTCCCTATGGCTTTCACTTGATTCTGGTGTTGGATAAAACCCCGGAGCGGCGTCTTAGCCTTGAAGAGGCCGAAACGCGTCTGCGCAATTTTCTCAAAGAAGAAGCAGGAGTGAAACTGCTTAAAAACTGGGTCGATGAATTGCGCACCCACGCCGATGTCGAAATCTTTTCCTGATTCCTGCGGAGCCCTCGTTCCGCGGGGGCTCTTTTCCTTCAGTGGTTGCCGCTTGCCAAAGCTTTTCCCATCTTCTATTCTTTAAAAAAGTTCATTTTTTATCTCCGCTGTAACTCTATCAGCTGCAACGGGCAATCGCGCCGCAAGCTGCGGCATTGCTGGCGGTAAAAACTCGCCTGTGGCTCAAACATTCACCGCGGCACTCAACCGTCGCGGCCTGCGTTGCGTGCTGAACTGTTACGCTCCGTTTATCTCAGCTGTTTTCCGGGGGTGTTATGAAAATCATTAGCGATGTTGCTTCCTCAGATGCCGATCTTCAAACCGCGCTCATTCAGATCGAGGCGGTGTTGGGCTGTCTTGAAAAATTCGCACCTTCGGAAAAGTCCGCCTACCTTGTGAATCTTGCCAGTGCCCTGCAAGCACACACCCCCCATTCCTACTATCTGCACTCGGCGCCTGAACAGGTTGCCGCCTGGATCACCGAAGTCTTCGAATTTATGGATGCACGCCGCGATGATGTCGCCCTGCGTATGGTCAGGGGGACTCGTAGCGGTCGTTGGTATCTCCTGACGAATACTCCTGATGCGCCCTATCTGCTTGATTCTTTGCAAGCCCTGCTCTATCGCGAGAGTGTACGGTTTCAGGTGATCGCTCATCCGATCCTGCGTATCCGCCGGCAAAAAGGACAAATCGTTGAAGTTGGCGGCTCTTTGGAAAAAGGTCCGTGCGAATCCTTGATTCTGATGGAATTGCAGGGATTTCAGGACAGCCGGCAGCGTCGCATCGAAGGTGAAATCGCCGAGGTGCTCTCCAGTGTGTTGCAGGTTCATGCACATCAACGAAAAATGTCCGCACGACTGCATCATCTTGAAAAATTGCCCGGAGAGGCGAACAATCGTGAATTCTGGCACTGGTTGCAGAACGATAACTTTCTGCCCTTCGGCTATCGCTGCTGGCAGGTAGCGCAACTTGAAGGCGCAACTCAGGTAAGCCTGGTGGAAGAACCCTTGGGGATTTTTCCCAACCTGCCTGAAATGAAGGTGGGCGAGACTCTACCCCTGGCCCGTTTCTGCGGCGAGATGCATCGTCGTATCCTGCGCTCCGACCAGGTTGTCGCCGAGGAAACAGAAGTCATAAGTCCGGTATTTCGTGGTGAGCGACTGCGCTACCTTGGCTGGCGAGAGATGCTTGATGACGGCAGGTGGCGCGAACATGCTTTCAGCGGTCTTTTTTCGCAAAAATTTCTGGAGGAACCAACCTACTCCATTGCCCCGCTGCGCCGCAAAATTGAAAGCGCCCTGAGCGACCTGGGTATCCCGAAAGGATGCCATGACTACAATAAGACCATTGAAATATTCAATACATTCCCCAAAATCGAAATGTTTTTTCTGGAGTCCGCGGAATTGCGCAACATGGTGCGATCTTTTACCTTCCTTTATCGCCAGGGCGGGGTCAAGGTGGTGGTTGCTCCGAGCCTGTCCGTGCACGGTGCGACCCTGTTGCTGATCCTTCCACGCGAATTCTATGATCCTGAACATTTTGATCGGCTTGAGGCATACATCCGGCGCTTTTTCCGCGCCGAGGAGGCCAAGGCGCGCATCATCCATTTTTCTGCGGAATATTTGAGCCTGCATGTGACCGTGACGCCGGTGGAGCCTGGGGTGCGCATCGACGTGCGCCGTCTGGAAAATGGGCTCACCGAAATTGCCCGTCCCTGGGAAATGAAGTTGCGCGTTTTGCTGGAAAGGCGTTTCGGTGAAGAAGTGGGCGATGAACTCTACAAGCGTTACGCCGAGGGATTCAGCAGCGAATATCGTGCCCTGAGCCACCCGCGTTTTGCATTACGCGATATTCAGGGAATGGAAGCCGTGCGCCGTGACGGAGGGGAATTTTTCAGCCTCTGGGGTCCTTTTCACAATGCCGAGGAATATTTCCGCCTGCAGTTTTACAGCCGCCGCGAAACGTACCTCAACGATTTGATTCCACTACTTGAAAACCTGCATCTGTCGGTTATTGAAGAACTGGATTTCGTGTTGAAGCAGGGCGAAGAAACCTGCTACATCAAGAGCTTTGCCATCCGCAACGCCGACCCCGATGCCCTGCCCCTGGCCGAAGTTCGTGAAAAGCTGCTGGAAATTCTGACTGTTCTGCGTCTTGGCGGGGTGGAAAACGACAATCTCAATCGATTGCTGGTGCTGACCGGCCTGGGCTGGAAAGAGATCGATGTTTTTCGTGGCTATCGCAACTATTACCAGCAACTGGGTGCTCCCTTCACCAAACGCCGCGTCGCTTTTGCCCTGATGCATAATCCCCGGGTTGCCCGGCTGCTGTTTGACTATTTCGACGCGCGTTTCCAGCCGCGTGACGAGTGGCAGGATCAGTCCGTGCGCGAGGAGCAGGCCCTATCGCCCCTGCGCATGGAATTGGCCCTGGCCCTGGAAGACGTCGCGGATATCAACGAAGATCGCATCCTGCGCACTCTGTTCAATCTCATCGATTCCACTGTGCGCACCAATTTTTATCAGAGAAACACCGGCCCTGACTATTTTTTCGCGTTCAAGATCAGCGCCATAGGTATCATCGAGATGCCGGCGCCACGGCCCTTGTTTGAAATTTATGTGCATGCCGCAGATATGGAAGGCATTCATTTGCGTGGCGGCCGGGTGGCCCGCGGCGGCATTCGCTGGTCGGATCGTCCCGATGATTTTCGCACTGAAGTTCTGGGTTTGATGAAAACCCAGATGACCAAAAACGCGGTCATTGTTCCCGTCGGAAGCAAGGGCGGCTTTATCGTGCAAACACCTTTCACCACGCGCGAGCAGGGTGCCGAGCTCTCGCGTGCCGCTTATATGACCCTGATGCGGGGTTTGCTCGATCTGACCGATAATCGCATCGCTGGAAAAATCATCCGTTCTCCCGAGGTGGTGGCGTATGATGAACAGGATCCGTATATGGTGGTTGCGGCCGACAAAGGCACCGCTCATCTGCCGGATACCGCCAACGCCATCGCCCGCGAGTACGGATTCTGGCTCGATGATGCTTTTGCCAGCGGCGGCTCAAAAGGATATGACCACAAGGCGCTCGGCATCACCGCTCGCGGCGCCTGGGAATGCGTGAAACGTCATTTTCGCGAACTCGGCAAGGATATTCAGACCGAGCCCTTTACGGTGGTGGGCATCGGCGACATGAGTGGTGACGTTTTCGGCAACGGGATGCTGCTGTCACGCAAAATCCGCCTGGTTGCGGCCTTTGATCATCGCCATATCTTTATTGACCCTGATCCGGAACCGGAAACGTCCTGGCGTGAACGTGAGCGTCTGTTCCGCCTGCCGCGCTCCTCGTGGGAGGATTATGACCCTGCGGTGATCTCCGAAGGCGGCGGCGTTTTTTCCCGCCAGGCCAAGGACATTCCCCTTTCGCCCCAGGTACGCAGCCTCCTCGGAGTGCGCCACGGGTCCATGGATGGACAGGGTCTGGTGCGCGCGATTCTTCAGGCCGAGGCCGATCTGCTGTGGAATGGGGGCATCGGCACCTACGTCAAGGCTTCCAGCGAGAAACATGAGGATGTCGGTGATCGCGGCAATGACGGGGTACGCATCGACGCCGGCCAATTGCGGGTGAGAGTGGTGGGCGAGGGCGGCAACCTCGGCCTGACGCAGAGGGCGCGTATCGAGTTCGCCCTGGGCGGCGGGGCCATCAACACCGATGCCATAGACAACTCGGCGGGGGTGGATTGTTCCGACCATGAGGTCAACCTCAAAATTTTCATGCAATATCTCGCCGAACAGCAGGTCCTGGCCGATGTTGAAGAACGTGATCGCCTGTTGCTGGAAGTCTCTGACGAAGTTTGTGCTGCGGTGCTGCACAATAATTACACTCAGAGCCTCGCCGTTTCCCTTGATCTGCGTCGCTGCCGCGCCGAAAACGCACCTTTTGTCGACCTCGCCGAGCGTCTGGTCAATGCCGGCCTGCTGGATCGGGCCGGTGAGTTTTTGCCATCCTCCAAAGAGCTGCTTGCTCGTGCCGACAAATCACTGACTCGGCCGGAGTTGGCGGTTCTTCTGGCGTACAGCAAGATGCAGATGTTTCAGGTCGTCCTCGACAAGGGACTGCCCAAAGGGGAGAAGATCCGAGAGTTTCTTGCCGGCTACTTTCCGGCCCCCATCCGTGACCGTTTCAGGGAGCATCTCGATGGACATCCCCTGGCGCGCGAAATCACGGCGACCCTCATCACCAACACCCTGGTCGACCTGGGAGGTTGTGCCTTCATTCAGCGCCTGGGGCGTCGCTCAGGCCGCTCCTTGGCGGACTGCCTCAGTGTGCAGTTCTTTTTCGACCAGGCTTTTGAGGGCCCGGCTCTACGCCTGGAGCTCTTTGCCCTGGACAATCGCCTGCCGGCTGAGCACCAGTATGACATTCTTTTGAATTACACAGAGGTTCTGCAGGAAGTCTGCTTGTGGGCACTTCAGCAGGAGGTGCCGACCGAACTCAACCAGGCTTCCGTCAGCGAATGGCAGGAACATATCTCTGAATTTGTCAACATGCTGGCCGGAGTTGTCCCCGCCGCCGAATGGCAAAGTTGCCGGGACGAGATCTCCGATTTGGAAGAAAAGGGCCTCTCCCGGCAGTTCGCTCGCCAGGTGGCGACTCTTCACTATCTCAGCGATCTGCTGCCGCTTGTGCCCCTCAGTGAAGATACCGGACAGGATCTGCATACCATCGTCTGCACCTATCGTGACCTCGGCGCCCATCTCGAGATTGCCACTATGCGTGAAGCGGCCTTGCGCGTACCCGTTCGCGACCGCTGGGACCGCATGGCCTATGAAACCTTTACCCAGGATTTAAATTCCATTCACTATAATCTGACCGGCGGCGTGCTCAGAGAAGCCGATGGAAACGTGGAGCAATATCTCTCCTCACGGCGTAAAAAAGTTCGCAATCTGCTGACCCTTTTAAAGCAGGTTCAGGGCAGGGATCCCGCCAACTTCCACCCCTTCACGGTCTTGGGGCGTGCCCTGAATGCGCTCATCTAACCGCAGCAGCACGGCCTGGTGCATCGAAGATGGGCGCGAAGCCGGACAAAAACTGCCGAACATCCTCAGTTTGGGGTTCGGCGGTAGCACAACCCCGAATCTGCCGTGAATTCACAGTCTTTCTGTGCGACCTCTTCGAGCTCGATCAGGGAGAAGGATTCTGCTGGGATATCCTTGAGGGCCTCCAGAATCTCATCGCGGCTCAGCTTGGGATCAAAGACGAACAGTCCCTGGGTGCTGTCCTTAATCTCCAACCTTTGCCCGATTTCGGATGACCAGGTCGGGCGCCAATGGATCGGGTCTTTGATCAATAATCCATTCATGGGAAACCTCCTTGTTTTTCCGTCTTTGCCTTGTCAAAATAAAACGTAACTGTTCAGCATGCACCGCAGGGTACGGCGGCAGCGCGTGCGGCAAAAACTCACCTGCGGCTCAAACATTAGCCGCAGCACTCAACCGCCGCACCCTGCGGTACTTTCGGACGTTGCCGCTTTTAGTTACAATAAAACGTTTCAGCCGCAACGTCCAATTGTGCTGCGGCCTGCGGCGCACACAGAACAGCTACTTTGCCACTTAAATATTATCGCCTGACGCCGTGCTTGCAATGCGGACACAACCTGTAACGCCTGTTTACAAAAGAAAGAGGACTTTTCAATGGAAAAACGTCGACTTGGACCCTGTGTCACCTTCTTTCCGCAGCCGACGACTCTCATCGCGACCCGTGATGAAGAAGGCGCGGTAAATTTGATGACGGCCTCCTGGGTGGGGATCGTCAGCAAAACCCCTCCGACCATGGCCGTTGCCTTGCATCAGAGTCGCAAATCCTATCAGAACCTTAAACAGGGAGTAGGGGCTTTCACCGTGAATGTGGTTCCCGCCGGCCTGGCGATGGAAGCCGATTTCTGCGGTCTCAAATCCGGCAGCGAAGTTGATAAAGTGGCCCACGCCGGTTTGGGCCTGGAACCCGCTGCGCAGGTGGCCGTGCCCTTGGTGGCCGAATCCCCGTTGAACGTCGAATGCCGCGTCGTGGGTGAGCAGCAGCTTGGAGAGTATTGCCTGGTGTTGGGCGAAATTCTCGAAATCCACGCAGCGGATGCTGCGTTTGACGATTCCGGCAATATGGACGCTCGCGTCTTCGACCCCCTGGTTTATCTCGGCGGCATCAGGGAATACTGGAGTTTGGGTGAAAAAGCGGGCCGGGCTTATCGCGACGGAACACGGCTGTTTCCTGAGGATGCCAAGGGTCAATGAAGCTGAGCTTATGAAGCATTATTATGTTTACGGAATCCCTGTCCCTGTGAAAAAATACTGGACCATGTCGCGCAACCTGTGATAAACGGGAGAACATCTTTTTGATTATGGTCGGAAGGCCCGGAACCCGTACCGGAGCTGACACCGATTTGCCGGACCCGTTAAAGAAAACAGGACAATGCCGCCTGGATCCGTAAGGACCGGGACGGAAGGCCAAAAGAACCCCTGCCGAGGGCCTTGCCCAACGGCCGAATTCTGCCTTTCGATCCCGCTATCGAAGGGCTTTTTTTTTGTAACTATTCAATCGCATTGCCTACCGCGCCGCACCCTGCGGTGCATGCTGAACAGTTACTTTTATTTTCGGTACCGCGTCTGTTCCGAGAGGGGCGTGAGAGTGAAAAAACGCAAGACCATACTCGATATCCGCAAGATGAAGGGCGACGGGCAGAAAATTTCTGTTCTGACCGCCTATGATTATCCTCTGGCGCGCATCCTGGACGAGGCCGGTATCGATCTGATCCTGGTCGGCGATTCGGTTGCGACGGTCGTTTCCGGATACGACACCACTTTGCCGGTAACCCTCGACGAGATGATCTACCACACCCGCGCTGTGGTGCGCGGTTCACAACAGGCGCTGGTGGTGGCCGACCTGCCGTTTCTCTCCTACCAGGTCGACCTGCGTGATGCACGCCTCAGTGCCGGCCGCCTGATCAAGGAAGGCGGCGCTCAGGCGGTCAAACTTGAGGGGGGCGAAAATGTCGCCGAAACGATCGCCGCCATTACGGCCATGGATATTCCCGTTATGGGACATATCGGACTGACGCCTCAGTCGATTCATCGCATGGGCGGCTACCGTGTGCAAGGGCGCCGGGAAGAACAGGCCCAGCAGTTGCTTGCCGATGCTCGCGCGGTTGAGGCTGCCGGTGCTTTTGCCTTGGTGCTTGAAGGAATTCCACGCTACCTTGCACGTGAAATTACCCACGCGGTATCCATCCCAACCATAGGCATTGGTGCCGGTGTCTATTGTGACGGTCAGGTTCTTGTCATCCACGACATACTCGGCTTGTGTGAAAAATACTCTCCCAAATTCGTTAAAAAATATGCCGACGTGTCCACCGTTATCCGCGAAGGTGTGGATGCTTACATCCGTGACGTGAAAGAAGGGGTGTTCCCGACAGCGGAACATTCCTTCGACTGAGGTTTTAAAGACGGATTTCATGGAAATCATTACCGACATTGCACAGATGCAACAGCTCTGCCTAACGTCCAGGCAGCAGGGCCTGCGTATTGCCTTTGTGCCGACCATGGGCTACCTGCACGAAGGCCACCTTTCCCTGTTGCGAGCGGCACGGGCCACGGGCGATATTCTGGTGCTGAGCATTTTTGTCAACCCCGCTCAGTTCGGAGCAGGCGAGGATTTCGACAGCTATCCGCGCGACCTTTCCCGCGATGCCGAACTGGCGCGCGCCTCAGGTACCAACTGGCTGTTCGCGCCCCCGGTCGGCGCTATGTATCCGCAGGGGTATGGCACCTGGGTCAATGTTGAGGGAATCACGTCCACTCTGTGCGGTGCCAGCCGTCCCGGTCATTTTCAGGGAGTCACCACGGTGGTGTGCAAGCTTATCAACATTGTCCAACCCCATGTGGCCTTTTTCGGACGCAAGGACTTTCAGCAACTCGCCGTTATTCGTCGGATGAGCACCGATCTGAATCTGCCGGTGGAGGTGCGGGGGCTGCCCATCGTGCGCGAGGCCGACGGCTTGGCCATGAGCTCGCGCAATGTCAATCTTTCGCCCGCGCAACGGCAACAGGCACTGGCCCTTTACGCTGCGATCCGCGCGGCGAGTTCGATGGTGCGTGGCGGCGAGCGCGACAGCCTGAGGGTGATACAAGCGGTACGCAAGAGAATTGAACAAGAACCTGAAGCGGCGATCGACTATGTCCAGATCTGCCATGAGCAAACCCTGGCAGACTGCGATGTCGTCCATCGGCATGCCGTTCTGCTGCTGGCGGTCAGAATCGGAGCAACCCGTCTGATCGACAACCATCATCTGGGAGAGGAGATTCCAGAATCATGACGAGAAAAATGCTGAAGTCCAAAATCCATCGCGCCACGGTCACTGGTGCCGACCTGCATTACGAAGGTTCCATCACCATCGATCGCGATCTGATGGAACAATCCGACATTAAGCCTTATGAGGCCGTCGACATCTGGAACGTTACCTACGGCACGCGATTTCAGACGTATGCCATTGAAGGCCAACCCGGCAGCGGCACTATCTGCATCAACGGCGCCGCGGCGCGTCTGGTGTCCCGCGGCGATCTGGTGATCATTGCCAGCTGGCTCGACATTCCTGAAGCGCAGGTGGCTGCCCATGAGCCTAAACTGGTTTTTGTCGACGAGAAAAACCGCTCGACTTCGCAGACTGTCGAAACCGGCGGGCAGGCGGATCTGAAAAAGGCCATCTAGAACCGCCTGTGATGACTCTTTATCGAGCACGCTACCTGGTTCCCATTACCCGTGAGCCCATCGAAGATGGTGCTTTGGTGGCCAGGGGCGGAAAAATCGTCGCCTATGGATCTGCCAAAGACATGGCCGCGGCCCACCCTCGGGCCGCGGTTGTTGATTTCGGCGATGATAGTTTGTTGCTGCCGGCTTTGGTCAATGCCCACACCCATCTGGAATTGACGCATTTCCCCGACTGGTTTCGGCAGCAGGGTGAAACAGAAAAATCCGGCGATTTCATTGACTGGATACTTCAGGTCATTCGCGTCAAGCGGGCGATTTCCCAAGAGCGGCTGGGAGCTTCTCTGCGTGATGGGATTCGTTCCTGTCTGGAGGCGGGCACGGGCGCCGTCGGCGATGTCCTCTCCTGGTTGCCGGGGCGCGAATTTTTTCGCAATGCTCCTCTTTTCGGGCGGCTCTACCTCGAAACCCTCGGTCTGGACCCCGGTCGCAACCGGCAGATGCTGAAGGTTCTCGGCCGAGTCAGTGATGAGTGCCTGGCAGGACGTTTGCGATTGGGGCTTGCGCCCCATTCTCCATACAATCTCAGCAGTCAATATCTCGAAGATATTTTCGAATATGCTCGTCGGCATCGACTGCCGCTGACGACTCATGTGGCCGAATCCCCTGCCGAAGTTCGATTTTTGCAAGATTCTTCCGGGCCCATAGCCGAGCGACTCTATCCCTTTGTCGGCTGGGAGGATATGTTGCCGCCTCCCAGCAAGCACCGGCCCATACCCTACTTGTCCGCACGGGGCGGTCTGGTGGCGGACAACCTGCTCGTGCACGGAGTTCATGTTGAGCCCGCGGACTGTGCCGCCATAGCGCGCGCCGGCGCCTCGGTAGTTCTCTGCCCACGCTCCAACCAGCGTCTCGGGGTTGGCCTGGCAGCCGTTGCCGAATATGTGGCCGCAGGCGTCAATCTCGCCCTGGGCACCGACAGCCTCGCCAGTAATGAGTCCTTGTCGCTGTGGGACGAGCTGGCCTTTGCCCGGCAGGCCTTTGGCGATGCGCTCAGCCCCAGGGATCTCCTCGCCATGGCAACCTGCAACGGTGCTCGTGCTTTAGGATTGGGCGCTGAAATGGGCAGTTTCGCGCCGCGTCTGGGCGCCCATTTTCAAGTGCTGCACATGGAGACGATCCCAGCTCCCGGCGAATTGTTTGACTATCTTGTTGCACCCGGGCGCACCGAGGATGTCAAGGCTTTGTTTCTCGCCGGCCGCGATGTTCACTTTGCTCTTGACTCAGGGCACGAAGTTTGTTAGAAAACCCTTCCATTTTGGGGCGTCGCCAAGCGGTAAGGCATTGGACTCTGACTCCAACATTCCGAGGTTCGAATCCTCGCGCCCCAGCCAATTAAAATAAACGGGTCACTCGAATGAGCCCCGTCAGGATTCGCGCCTTTCCGAGGAAGGGCACCCAGGTGGGGCTTCGGCTCCACCTTTTCTTTTGCTGATTTTCCGCACAAAGTCCGAGATCCCCGACGAATTATTTATTGTCCCATCAAAGGGACGGATTTTTCTTTAATTCGTCCCGGCGCGTTTCCCACCATCGCTGAACCTCTGCAAATGCTCCATCCTAGGGGAATTTTACCGCTGTTGACCTTTGCCTGCACCCGGTGTAAAAAGGGCAACCAGGGGGCGCCATGAAGGATACGCGGGCTTTTATCTATTCAAGCCGTTTTGGCGATTACACCTACGGTGAAGCGCATCCGTTCAAACTTCTGCGCTATCGGCTGACCTTCGAGTTGATCAACGAGCTTGGTCTTTTGAGCAATCCGGCCACGCGCGTGCTGGAGGCAGCCCAGGCCGAAGAGGCAGATCTTGCGCGCTTTCATCGCCGGGATTATCTCGCCGTTCTGCGTGAATTCAGTGCCGCCGAAACGCCCCGCGCGAATTTTCTTTTCGGGCTGGGAGATTTGGAAAATCCTGTATTCCCCGGGGTCTATGATTGGGCGCGCCTGGTGTGCGGCGGAACTCTTGATGCGGCCCGTCTGGTTGCCGATGGCGGTTGCCGGATTGCATTTCACATGGCCGGGGGCTGGCATCATGCACAGGCTTCTCGGGCCTCGGGATTCAGTTACCTCAACGATGCCGTAATCGCCATCCACGCTCTGCTCGAAAGGGGATTGCGGGTCGCCTATGTGGATCTTGACGCTCACCATGGCGATGGAGTTCAGGAGGCTTTCTACGACAACGACCAGGTGCTCACCATCTCGTTGCACGAAACCGGCGACGACTTTTTTCCCCACACCGGCTATGTCGATGAACTCGGCTGCGGGTGCGGTTATGGGTACAGCGTCAATGTCCCCTTGTCCCGGCATTGCGATGATCGTCTTTTTCTGCGCGCCTTCAACCACATCGTTCCACCGCTCCTCTCAAAATTCGCTCCCGATGTTCTCCTTACCCAGATGGGCGTTGATGGTTTGCGTACCGACCCTCTGACGCGTCTGGAACTTACTACTGCCGCTTATGAATCCTGCGCCCGCTGGTTTCGAGATAGCCATTTGCCCTGGGTTGTGCTGGGTGGCGGTGGTTACCACAAGATTAATGTTGCTCGCACCTGGACCCTGCTTTGGGGTATTATTCAGGGGGTGGAACTGCCGGATTTTTTGCCGAAGGTTTTTTGCGGGACAATTTCCGCTCTGGGTTTTCCTGATTATCGATTGCGCGATTTGCCCCATCAGGCTCAATCCGATGATTTCAGTCGTGCAGAGCAGGCTTTGGATGCAAACCTGGAGTATCTTGACCGGCACCTGTTTCCCCTCCACGGAATCGGGCCATGAACCTAAAGGAGGCACCAAGTGCACGCCTTCTCGATCCCCAGGGGGTGCCGCTGTGCTCCTTGGTTGAGATCAATCGCCTGGCCCCTGTCATTAAGGAAGAGCTTTATCGCCGGCTCGTGCCGCGCCGGATTTTTACCGATTATGCCATCGATCCGGGCAGCCTGCGTTGTCCCGATGGGCAGCGCGCCGTCACCTTTATCTGTCCCGAAGGGCTCGGCCTGGTGCGGATCGAGGTCCGTCCGCGTCGCCGGAAACGGGACTGTTTATTCTTCGTGGAGGTGGCCGACACGCCTTATGGCCAGATCGAACTCTCCCTCTGTCTGATCAACGACCTCGACGCGCCACGCTATAACGTCGATGTCGATGAGCTGGGCCGCGACAACTGTTTCGGCACCTTGCGACGCAATCGCGGCGAAGAACTGCGGGCCATGTCCGCCGGACTCGCTCCCAATCAGGTGCGTCGTGGATTGCAGATGTTTTCCCAGTTTTTTGAACAATTTGAAAAGTTTGTCGCAGCTCTCGGCATTTCAGTTATCATTGCTGAACCTTTGAGTTATGATAACGCCGTGCGTTACGAAGGTTATGGATTCGATTACCTCAGCGGCAAAAAACTCATGCTGTGGATCAATGAAGAATTTCAGCCTGGGGGACTCCTGTTTCAGCGTCTCAACGGAGAATCCCCTTTCCGTCGACCCGGCATGGAAAAAACCGTGCGGGGGCGCAGTTGGGCCATTCATGACGGCATCCTTGGACGCCCCTGGGATGGCGTGAAAATTTATAAGACTGTTGGACAACATGCGGGAGTCAATACATTTTCCCAGCGCCTTGGCTGAACGAATGCTTGGAGAAAATTAAGGTTTGTGCTATGAATAATCACATGTCTGCCAGCGAATCCCTTTCCCCACAGTATTATCGCCTCTGGACGCCTCCGTCGGGAACCACGGTCGCCGTGGGTTCCGAACGCACGCCCATGGCTTTGCCGCAAATTCCACTGCCCTTGCACAGGCAGGGCGAGGACCTTTCCCCGCCGGATGACGATGCTATCGGTCAGGGCGTTTTCGACTACCTGCGCGAGTTTCCCGATTGTCCGCACAATCAGGCTTATGCCGAATTGTTGCGTGACGCCTATCCTCACTACATTGCGGAAATCGGCA
The DNA here is from genome assembly GCF_000820505.1 of Geoalkalibacter ferrihydriticus DSM 17813. NCBI lineage: Bacteria > Pseudomonadati > Thermodesulfobacteriota > Desulfuromonadia > Desulfuromonadales > Geoalkalibacteraceae > Geoalkalibacter > Geoalkalibacter ferrihydriticus. The sequence goes on from NZ_JWJD01000007.1 coordinate 133,711, forward strand.
GCCAGATCGCCATGCTTGATGCCCGGGAGGTCGATCCGCCCTACATCAGACGCAAAATCACCCTGCTTCGCATACTGCTGCTTCTTGATCCGAACAACGCCGGATTGTCCATGCAGTTAGGCATGGCCTATTATCATGTAGGTATGATGTTTTCCGAACTGCGCACCTGCCGTTTCGATCTGCTCACGGCGCTGGCTTACCTGCAAAAAGCCTTGAGCCTTTCGGCGCGCAATCCATCGATATATAATTATCTTGGGCAAATCGATTTTTACTTAGGCGATTATCCCGGTGCGGTCCGTCATTGGCGCGGCATTCACGACCAACTGCCCGATGGGCCCGCCAAGCAGGAGTTGGCTCGCCGCATTGCCGACATCGACCGCGGCGAGGTTCCCGATCACCCGCTGGCCGAGAACTTTGAAAAAATCGGCGAGGCGTTGGCGGCTTTCCGTGAAGGCTTCATCGATGCCGCGCGGCGGGAGATGGAAACTCTTGCCGCTGACGAGCAATTTCTGGCGATATATCAGGCGCCGGAATTCTACCACTTCCTGGGACTGTGCCGAGAGCGTTGTGAGGATTCTCAGGGAGCTATTGCCGCCTTTGCTGAAGCTTTGGGCATTGATGAAGATTTTGCGCCGGCCCGAGAGGCTTTTGAACGTGTGCATGCGCAGAGCTAAGGTCGTCATGGGGTTTTCGCGGTTTGTCGCCGGGGTGGTTATTGCCTTGGGTCTCCTTGTTGGCGGCGCCGGCGTCGCGCTGAGTGCCGTTGAAGAAGACGACAGGATTTTCACTCTCTGGCCTCTCCTTGATTATCGCAGCTCGCCCCAGGTCGATTATGCGAGCCTGCGCGTGCTGGGGCCCCTGTTCAAGTATGAGCGCAAAGGCCCGGAGGTGGAATATGGCCTGCGCCCGCTATTTTTCCGTGCCCAGGATCGCGACAGCGGTCTGCGGATTAGTGAGTACCTCTACCCCGTTGCCTCCAGTCGGCACGAGGACGAGCAAAGCTATTTTCAGTTTCTGCGACTCTACGAAACGGACTTAGATCGCCGTGAGCAGGGCCGCGGCGATCAATTTACTTTGTTTCCTTTTTTGTTTTACGGGGAAGATGAAGAGCGTGGGAAGTATTTCGCTTTTTTCCCCATCGGTGGTAAAATTTATAACCGATTTTGGCGCGATGAAATTCGTTTCACGTTGTTTCCCCTTTACGGTTATACACAGAAGGACGGTACGGAAATCACCAACATTCTGTGGCCCATATATGCACGTATCGAGGGCAAAAATGAAACCGGCGTTAAATTCTGGCCCCTCTATGGACGATCCGAAAAAGAAGGGGTTTATCGCAAACGCTTTGCGATCTGGCCGTTTTATTTCAATGAGCACCTGGGACTGGATGGCGAAAATCCGCGCCATCGGCGCGGCGTTTTCCCTTTTTATCTGGCGCAAGATTCGCCCGTGCGTTCTCAAAAGACCTGGTTGTGGCCTTTTTTTAGTCACATCGTCGACCAAGAGCGTGATTACGAAGAATGGAACCTGCCCTGGCCGCTGGTGCGGCATGCGCAAGGCAGCTACAAAGAATCGCGCAAATTTCTCCCGTTTTATTCCTACGAACGCACCGGAGTCCTGGAGCGCCGCTGGGTAGTTTGGCCGATCTATCTGCACAGCCGCCTGACCACTGAAGATCTGGTGCGGGAACGCGGTCGCGTGTTGTTCTTTCTCTTCTCCAACCTTGAGGAGCGGCTGATTTTGGAAGATGAGCAGGATTATACGCGACTGAAAAGGGTGGCGCTCTGGCCCTTGTTCAATTATGAGCGCCGCATGGGTGTCTCGCATTTTTCCACGCTGGCGCTACTTGAACCGTTTTTTCCCGACCATGACAGTATTCGCCGCAACTGGTCGCCTCTCTGGTCTGTGTATCAGAGCAAATGGGATACTCACGGCAATCAGATCTCCTCGCTTCTATGGAATCTCTACTGGAAAGAGCGCCGCGGCGAAGATCTCGCCTACGAGTTGTTTCCTCTGGTCAGCTATCAGGGCGCTGGGGGGGCGATGAAGGAGTTTAAGCTGCTCAAAGGTCTGGTGCATGTTATCCGCGAAGAAGATGGCGGACGATTCTCTCTGTTTTATCTGCCCTGGGGATTTTCCTGGGGCCGGCAGGCGCAATGACCATGATCGGACGATTTCTTGAATTCATCGGCGGGAAAATTCTTTCCATCGCCCAGACCACCGGGGAGATGTTAAGGCTTCTGGTGCAGACCTTTTATTATTTCAAGGAAGCGCCGCGTAACCTGCCTGCCATTTTTCGCCAGATGAGCGATATCGGCATCGATACCCTGCCCATCGCGACGCTTATGGCCTTCTTTGTCGGCATGGTTCTCGCCCTGCAGACGGGCACTCAGCTTGCGACTTTCGGGACTCAGAACGTTATCGGTGCCATCGTCGGGCTCTCCATGGTCAAGGAATTGGGGCCGGTCATGACCAGCATCCTGGTGGCCGGTCGCGTCGGATCGTCCATGGCCGCTGAAATTGGGGCGATGAAGGTTTACGAAGAGATCGACGCTCTCAAGACTCTGGAAATCAATCCGGTGCGCTATCTGGCCATGCCGCGCATGATTGCCTGTTTGCTTGCGGTGCCCGCATTGACGGTGTTTTCCATCATCGTTGGGATTTTCGGCGGAGGTTTCATCAGTGCCTTTACCCCGCGCATCAACGTGCCCTTCAATGTTTATTTCGACAATCTGGTTCTGGCCCTGGACTACAGTGAGATTTTCAAAGGGCTCCTTAAGGCCACGGTCTTTGGTGGCATCATCGCCCATGTCGGCTGCTATGTCGGCTTCCAGACCACGGGTGGGGCGCGGGGCATCGGGCATTCTACGACACGGGCAGTGGTCATGAGCTTTTTGCTGATCATGATCGCCAACTATTACCTGACGCGACTCACATTGTAGGATAACAGTCTACTTATGGCCAAGACGGAAGAAGAATTCAACGGCGAAGACCGAGGGATGTGGGATAAGCTGGTGCATGGGTTTCCCGGCTCGGTATTTGAAGAGGAACATCGCGGCGAATGTGTTCCCGAATACTCCGAACCGCGTGGCGTTGATATTCGCGTCGAGAATCTCAACAAATCTTTCGGCGATCTGCATGTGCTCAAAGACATCTGCCTGGATATCAAGGCAGGTGAAACGTTTTCCATCATCGGTCCGTCGGGAACCGGAAAAAGCGTATTGCTCAAGCACATCGTCAAGCTGGTCAAGCCCGACAGTGGCCGTATTTTCATTGATGGGCATGACATTTTCGCGGAGAAACCCAAGGACGCGGCGCGCGAATATCGCTACTCCATGGTTTTTCAGACCTCGGCGTTGTTCAACTCGCTCACCGTTGGTGAAAATGTCGGCTTGTGGCTGCGTGAAAAGCGCATCTGCAACGAGGGGCGCATTCGCCGTGTTATTCGCGAGAAACTACGGCTGGTGGGACTTGAGGGCAAAGAGGACATGATGACTTCGGAACTCTCGGGAGGCATGAAAAAACGTGTAGCTATTGCTCGCTCCCTGGCCATGAACCCCGATCTGATTCTTTATGACGAGCCGACAGCCGAACTCGATCCCGTCACCTCGGATGAGCTGGCTCGTGTGGTCATGAACCTCAAAGAAGACATCAGCCTGACCAGCGTCATCGTCAGCCACGATCTCAATTTTGCGTTTCATCTATCCGACCGGGTGGCCATGATTCACGATGGCCGCATCATTGAAGTCGGCACCCCTGCCGAACTCAAAGCCAGCGAGAATCCAAATGTGAAAAAATTTATTTACACAACGACCAAAGGAATTACGGGGAGCTGATATGGCCATATCAACGGAAAAGAAAGTCGGATTGTTTTTCCTCGTTGCGCTGGTGGCGCTTGCCTTGCTGATCGAGTTTGTTGAAGAGATCCGGCCCTTTGAAAGCCAGGTGGAGTATGTGGCCTATTTTAGTTCACTGGTCGGGCTCAACCAGGGCGACCCGGTGCGCATGGCCGGCGTACAGGTAGGAAAAGTCAGGTCCATCGAGTTGGAGGACCATCGCATCAAGGTTGTATTACAGGTGCGGGAGGGAACCTCCGTCAAGGAGGACAGCGTGGTGCGGGTGCGCCAGACCAATCTTCTGGGTGGGCAATTTCTCGGCATCGATTTCGGTTCCGTGGATAAGCCGGTGTTGCCGTCGGGTTCGGAATTGCCGACGGAGCCCACAGTCAATATCGATGAAATGCTGACCGATCTCGACCGCAATCTCAAGATCGCCCTAGGTGACTTCAGCGCATTTTTAGAGGATGGGCGCGAGCAGCTTGCCGCTTCCGGAGATCGACTGGCAAGCATTCTCTCCAAGGTCGACGAAGGCGAGGGCACCCTTGGCATGCTGGTGAATGATCCTCGCCTGTTTGATGATGTGCAGCTGGTTGCGGAAAATGTTGCCGAGATAACGCGACGCCTCGAAGCCGGCGAAGGCTCTTTAGGGCGTATGCTCACGGATGACGAACTTTACGTGAGAACCACCGCGGCCCTGACCAACATTCAGGATATCAGCGAGCGCATTCGCCGGGGCGAAGGAACTCTGGGGCAGCTTCTGGTCAATACCGAAATCCATGACCGCACCGCCGATGCTCTGGGCTCCATTCGCGACATCACCGGTAAAATCAATGAGGGCGAGGGCACCCTGGGGCGTCTGGTCCATGATGACCAGCTTTATCTTGAAACCACCGAGACCATGACCCGCATCAACAGCATCGCTGCAAAGATTGATGATGGGCAGGGTACCATCGGTCGCCTGATCAATGAAGACGATATCTACCGCGACGCCAAAACCACCCTCAACAAGGTCGAAAAGACCGTCGACGGTCTTAGTGATGCGGGTCCGCTAAGTGCTCTGGGAGTCGTGCTGGGGACGTTGTTCTAATTGTCCATGGTCCATGGTCCGTGGTCTGGTGACAAGCCGTTTGACTTTTTATGGGGTAAGGGACACCCTCTCCCTGACAACTGACAACTGACAACTGACAACTGACAACTGACAACTGACAACTGACAACTGACAACTGACAACTGACAACTGACAACTGACAACTGACAACTGACAACTGACAACTGACAGCCCCTCACAACCCCCGCAGATTCAGGTACGAAAAACGTGTGAGTTGATTGTGGCGAATCATGGCGGCGATTTCTTCGACGTACTCTTCGCCGCGGATCGAGTAGGCCTGAAGACCCTGGGCCAGATCGACCCCTTTCAGTGGCCGGTTTTCCAGACGCGCCTGATGGCGTTTTTCGCGCAAGGGTGCGTAAGCGCGGTGGGTGTTGAGATTAAGCATGTAGGACCTGAGAGAATCATAAATCGTCGGAAAGCTACGAACCTCATAAATTTCACCCGCAGGCCGATCGGTGGGCACGATGCCCGTGCCTGGAGTGAAGGTCCATTCGCCGAAGAGGTTGTTGGCGACCTGCGCAAATCGTGAGGTGCCCCATCCTGATTCATTGGCCGCCTGCGCCAGTACCAGGGACGGCGGAAGGACATCCACCCGCTTCAGCAATCTCGTCCTTACTTCACAATCACTGAACGGATCGCCGGCGACTCTGTACTTGTCCTGAATCTCGGCGAGACGCTCGGCCTCTTCCTCTGTCGGCAGTCGTCCCTTATCGAAACCACTGATCAGAAATTCAACCAGATCGCGCTCCGATTGGATTTCTTCATTGCCCATCAGGATCATGGGCAATAAAGTGAGAAAGAAAATGCGCTTTCTTTCGTTGACCTGCGAAACACGGTCGAGATCCTGGGGAAGCGAGGTCACGATCAGCTTAGGTACGCCCTGATCAAGGTTGTCCAGATCGTAGTCGTTGAGGGCAAAAAGTCGGGAGAGTTCGGCATGGCCGTCAGGCGCCACCACGACCACGTCGGGCTGGCCGCCATTGGTGGGAGGCGGGGGACCGCTGTCTTGGCAACCCAACAGGACCAACACCATAAGCCCAGCCAAGAATAAATGCTGATAAAGACGGAAGATTTTCATAGGCAATCGCGAAATGTATCAGAATGAAGAGGGGGAGTCAATAACAAAAACGCGCGCGTCGATTAAGGGCTCGGCGCGCGCGTTTTTATTGGAGTTCAGCGTAAGACCGGGTTGGCCAAAGATCCGGAAAGGCGCAGGCGATAGGTGCCGTTTCGATCGGGGCTGACACCGGTGAGCAGGAGGAGCTCGGCGAGATTTGGATCCAGTGTCATTGTCGGCGTAATTTCAATCTGAGCAGTAATCCGGCTGGCCTGCGGAGATTCGGCCAACAGAAGAGTTCCGCGGCCTTCAACAAGGAGATCGCCGTCTGCCGTACGCAGTTCCTCGATGCGCAGGTTGCGGCCCTGCAATTCACCGCGCAGGGTAATGCCACCGAGAGAAAGGCGTCCCTCGCTGGCGCCCAGAGCTTCGAGCCCCGACACGGCCGCGCGGTCGAGTTGCAGTTGAAAGCCCGCCTGCCCCCTTAGTGCTGAAAGATCTCCCGAAGCATCCACGTTGCCACTCAATACGCCCTGGATGGGGTAGGGAAATTCCGTGGGAAGAAAGGGGGCCAAGCCGATTGCGTTGAGAGTCGTGGCAAGATCGCCGTCTTTGTACATCCGTCCCTGCATGGATCCCACGGGGAATCCAGCCGTGACGCCGGCTGCAGGATTGGCGCCGAAGAGAGAGCCCCAGATCGGTGAGATGCGGATAACAGGAATGCGCACCGGCGGCCAGTTGTCCAACTCGGGTTGCCAGGCGACATTGCGCAAGGTCAGGGTCAAGGGCGGAGCCAGGCTCAGGTCGCCGATATCGATGCGCACTCCGGTTTGCTGAAAAATGAGCTGCTCGGCCCGCGCGCGCAGAATCTGGTCGGGAAACAAAATCAGAACCGTCAGGACAAAGGCGGCGATAAAAAGAGTGAAGGCGCCCAGGTGCAAGGCAAATTGGCGCCGCAGGTCAGATTTACTGGCGGTTTTTGTCGGGGATTTGCTGCGTTTGAATAATAATTTCATGCCGGCTTCTGCAGGTAAGAGACGATAAAGGTGGCGTCCAGTTGTGAGCGATCATCAAAGCGGGTTCTGATCCGCAGGTTCTTGGTGTTGAGATGGATATCGGCGGAGTCCATGGCATGCAAGAGCCGCACGAACTGGTCGAGGCGAATGCGTTCCAGGCGAATCTCCACGGACTCTTCGCGAAACTCACCCTGGGTCTGGGGGCTCTGGGGACGCATGGAGACCAGGTTTTCCCGAACTCCGGTGCGATTGGTGACATCTTCAACAAAAGAAAACAGGGAAAATCCCCGAGCGCCCGTCACCAGGTGCCGTTCCGCAACCGTCAGCTCCTGCTGCAGGCGCCGATATTCACGTTGCAGCATACGCACTTCCTCAAGCTGCCGCTCACGGCTGGCAATGCGCGTTTCGGCGGCTGCAACGGCTTCGCGATAGGGCGAAACCACGCCCAGCCACAGAATCAACAGCAGGATTGCGGCGGCGCCGCATGCGAGAAAAATTTTTTCTCTTGGGGACAGGTTGCCGATCATCGTATGAATTCCTCCGGCGTAATCCTCAGATTCAGGCGAAAGTCGACACGGGTGCCTTCCAGGCCCATTTTGGCATCGGTGATCTGCGCATCCCGAAAAAGAGGCGATGTTTCAAGGCTGCGCGACAGCCGATTGATGGCCTCAAAGGAGGTGGTCGTGCCGTCGAGGCGCAACTGCTCCCCGATGAACGAGAGTTCACGCACGTCCAGGGTGACATCCGCCGGTGAGCGCGCCGAAATCTCACGCAGGATGCTCAGGGCCGAACGGTCGCTACCCAGCCCGAGCAGGCGCGCACGATCCTGCAACTGAACCAGGCTGCTGCGCATCTGCGCCGGAACATCGACGATGACCGTAGCCTGGGGGAAGGTTTCACGAAAGATGTTTGACATCTCCTCGCGCAGAGCATCGGCGCGCGACATTTTGTGCGCATAGTTGGTATAGGCGCCGGCGCCGAGCAACACCAGGCACAGCCCGAGCAGCACGGAGGCACCAATCAGACGGCGGCGAAAACCGCTCCATTCGCTCTTCGGCGCCAACTCGCCTTTGAGGAAATTGAGGTTTCTCTCGCGTTCCGGCAGCGCGGTGCGCAACGCCAGGGCCGCCGCCGGGAGAAAGGCCGGCTCCAGTGGTTCTCCGGCGAGCTTGAGTGAAGGAACTTGCACGCTGAGCCCGGCGTCGCTCAGAGTTTGCCGCAGTTCGTTGGTCACGCCCGAGCCGATCAGAATCAGGGGCAGGGGGGGGTGCTTTCCGGCATGGGCAAGGGCCAGATATTCACGCATCATAAGGGACGCGATTTTCTGCGTATCGAGATTTGCCCTGCGCGGCAGGCTGCGATAGTCGGCCACCTGACCGTCTTCGATCCGGGCGAGAACCACCTCTTTCTGGTTGAGGGTGGCCAGCACCCCCTTATCCACATGCTTGCGCAGACCGGCGACCCAGGCAAAGGGCGCCAGGTCCAGCAGGTGCAGAGGGTGTCCGGCTTCTTGAAATTTTTCGGCCATGGCGGCTGCGGCGGATTTTTTGACCGCGGCCGCGGCAATGCTGAACTGGCCGTCCTGCGGGCGAGCCGCGAGAAAATCAAATTCCAAATCTTCGCCATTGGGAACCTGGCCGGCCAATTCCAGCGGTAGAGCCGCTGCGATCTTTTTGGGGTCGGAAAACGGAAACTCCAGGGTGCGGAAGAAGCTGCCCACGGCGGGCAGACAGGTCGCCACCCGATCTCCGAAAGCCAGGTCTCCGAGAATTTCTGACAAGGCCTGGGAAAGGTCGCTTTCGTCAGCGGCAAGAGGGCGCAGGGTTGCCGCCGTAAGGACCGGTCCCGTTTTGGTCATTTCAGCCGTGACGGCACGCAGCGTGCCTTTCTCAATGTCGATACCGATAAATTTTTTAGCCATATCTCTATATTTTCAGTCAACGCGCAGTGAGTGGATTTGATTGTTCCGCTTGCCGACCACGGCGGTCACGGTACGGGTTCCATCATTGACCCATGCCTGCGAGCGGATGCGGTAAAAGTCGCTTCTGAACGTAATGCTGTACGTCAGTTCGGCACTGGTGGGAAATAATTCCCACAGACCGGGAAACTCACGTTGGAAATCCTCGAGAGTCTCAAAGGGTGAAAGATCACGGGCTTCCGCAATGGCCTCGGCTTCTTCGAAAAAGATGCGGCGATCCTCATCGAAATACAGGGTTGCAATGACCTCCGGGCTGGCCGTGTTGAGGTTGACCCGCAAGTTGCCGTAAATCGTGACGTGGGGGCGCAGCCGGTCGACGATCTCCGGAGTAAAGCCCCTGACCAGGGCCAGCTCGTCAAGACTGACCAGGGGACCGTTGCGGGCCATGTAGGGCGGATTGAGGCTCTGATAATAGTTGCTCTCAGCCCCTAGCGCGCCATCCTGATCATAGGTCTCGCTGTCCGTGTCGAGCCAGTCGATGAGGGCCGCCACCATGTCCGCCGGATGGTCGAAGTCGAAATGCTCGAACAGACGCGTCAGGCGCTCTCTCTGCACGGGCTCGGGATTGTTGCCGCGCACCAGGGCGTTGATCGCCAGTCGGCCGTCGAGATCCTCAATGTCGATGGTGATGACACCCTCGTCACCTACCGGAAAATTAGCGACTCCCTGCCCCCAGAGTTCATTGCGGGCATCGTAATGATTCTGGTCTTCCTGCAAAATCATCTGCCCTGCACGAACGCCGCCGCGCGCCAGATAATAGGAGCGTGTGCTGTCGCGATAGGTTTCGACCAGGCGCAGATCCACCAGGGTCGAAAAGGCGAACTCCGTCAGCAGAGCCGACAGCAGGGCCACAACCACCAGCACCATCAGCAGGACCATGCCCTTTTCTTGGCGCAGGAGTGATTTCTTCATGGCTCGATCCGCGGAATTTCAATTGCCGTAAGAAAGGTCAGCGGTCGTCCTGCGGCTTCCATCTCCAGGAAAAGTTCCACCATCTGCGGCAAGCCGCCACCCTCGGTGGCGTTCCACTCATCGCGCCATTCGAGACCGTCGAAAAAGCGTACGCCGAATCGCGAAATCCCGGCGGCAAGACGATGCTCCATGCCTTCGGCGTTGACCCCGGGAAGCAGGCTCTCCTCCATCCGCACCAGAATCGGCGGAGCTTCACGGTCGTCAGGGTTGAGGCGAATCTCGTAGCGAACCTGCGAAATGCCGCTGGCGCGGGGCAGTGTCGGCGAGGTGATCGTCGTTGTCAGTTCAAGGTAGTCTTGGCCAAGGATATCGCCCTCTCCCCCACGAAACAGGGTGTCGCGGGCCGTCGGCCGAAAATAGGTGCTGCGGATCTCGCGGCCCATGCGATCGAAAAGCACCCGCGCCTGGTGATAAATCTCGCCGTCGCCTTCCAACTCCTCCTTCGCCGAGCTCAAAGAGGCAAAGACGCCATAGGTGCTCGTCAGCACGATGGCGGTGATGGCGAGTGCCACCAGAATCTCCAGCAGGGTGAATCCCTTCGCCTCATTCATAGCCTGATCGACTCTCCCGGGCGAAACACGAAAGAGGTCAGTTCAACGCGCTCCATCCGTCGGGCCGGACCCCAGAAGACCAGCACATCGATCTGCTGCACCGCCGGCAGAAGTGTGTCGGAAAAAACCAGTTCCCAGCGGTAATCCTGAAAAGGTTCGTCGAAAACACCTTCAGGTTCCAGTTCGCTGTCACGTCCCAGACGGTAATAAGTTTCGACCTCGCTCATAACTCTCTCAGCCAGCATGGTGGCCCGCGTCAACCGCTGGATTTCGCCTTGAGCGTTGATTGAGCGGTTGCCCAGACTGAGCAGAGTGGTAAGAGCGATGGCAACCACCGCCAGGGCGATCATGACCTCCAGCAGGGAAAAACCTTTGTTGTTTCCCGGGTAAACCATCAGCGGAACTCGCGGTGGTCGTCATAAAATTCGGCGGTGCCCGTCAAGGGAGAAAAACGCACCGTCATTTTTCCTAAACCATCCTCCAGGTGCAACACCGCCTCCTCGAGCCAACCCACCGGATAGATATCCATGGACACCGCGCCGGAAGAAAAGGAGCCTTTGCCGAAAACCTCAACGTTTTTGATGCGCACCGAACCGGGCAATGCGGCCCGACCATAACGACCGGGCAATGCCGTCCACTCGCCATTGAGTTCCTGACGCTGGGTGGCAATCGTGGTGCCGTCGAGATCAAAAGTCATGCGGTGAGTCAGCCCCTGCAAGGCCGCTTCGTTGTAGAGATATTTAACAGTTCCGGCAATCTTTCGCCCAGCGGACTTGAGCTCCGCATCGCCGACACGGCCGAGGAGCGGCACCGTCAATACGGACATCAGCGCCAAAATCAGAACGACAATGCCCAGTTCGATCAAGGTAAAGCCGCGCGCGTTGCCGAGCCGGCAGAGTATGTTATTGGATGTTCCAGTTCTCAATATCGGCATTGCGCCCTTCGCCGCCCGGTTCGCCGTCGGCACCGTAGGAAATCAGGTCATATTCACCGTGTACGCCGGGGCTCAGATAGACATAGGGGTTACCCCAGGGATCCAGAGGAATTTGCCGGATATATCCACCTTCGCGATAATTGTTGGGAATGCGGCCTGTTTCCGGTTTGCGCACCAGTGCCTGAAGCCCCTGTTCGGTGGAGGGAAAAAAGCCGTTGTGCAGTTTGAACATGGCCAGAGCCTCTTCGAAGCTGCGAATCTGCACCTGGGCCTTGGTGCGACGCGCCTCATCGGGCTCGTCGAGAAGCCGCGGCACCACGATTCCGGCAAGAATGCCGAGAATAATTACCACCACCATAATTTCAATCAGGGTAAATCCGCGCTGAGAGTGCTTGAGATATTTCGTCATTTTTTTCATCCTCACCAATGTGTTTTTTATTCCAAAGGCGTTTTTACCTTCAACCGCTTTGCCCTCAGCCAATTCCCTGGCTGGCCTCGAAAATCGGCAGCAGGATGGCCAATACAATAAACCCGACGACCGTGCCCATGAGCAGAATCATAAGCGGTTCCAGCAACGAGAGAAGGGCGTTGATGGTCGAATCAACCTGGTGTTCGTAGGCATCGGCCACTTTGAACAGCATTTCTTCAAGCTCGCCGCTTTTTTCACCGACCGCCGCCATCTGCGACACCATTTTAGGAAAAACTCCCGATCTCAGTAAGGGTTGCGCCAGGCTTTCGCCCTCGCGCACCGCGACAATGGTGTCTTCAAGAACCTTTTTCAGTACGCGGTTGTCCATCAGATTCTGGACGATTTCCAGCGCCGCAAGCAGAGGCACGCCACTGCGCAGCAAAGTGCCCAGTGTGCGTGTAAAGCGCGCGGTGGCCAACAACAGATTGAGTTTGCCGATCAGCGGCAGCGACAACTTGCGCCGATCGAATTGATATTGGCCCTTTTCCGTTTTGAGATACTGGCGCAGGGCGGCCAGAGCGGCAATCAGCAACCCGAGCAGCAGCCACCACCAATCGCTGAGAAAATCACTCGTGCCGATCAACAGTTGGGTCGGAAGCGGCAGGGCGCGATCCATATCATCAAGCATCCGTGTGACCTTGGGCACGACGAACGCCATGAGAAAGAACAGGACACCGATACCGATAATCGCCATGAGAACCGGATAAGCCATGGCGGCCTGAATGCGCGAGCGCAGACGCGCCTGCTCTTCGAGAAAATCGGCCAATCGTTGCAGAACCTGATCCAGCGTACCGCTGCTTTCCCCCACCTTGACCATATTAACGTAAAGGTCGGAAAAAATGTGCGGATGCTGCGCCAGCCCCTGATTGAGCGCCTGGCCCTGGACCACCTCTTCGCGGGTCTGGTTAAGGGCTTTGGCAAAGACGGGTTTTTCCTGCTGCCCGGCCAGAGTCCCCAATGCTTCATCCAGGGGGATCCCGGCACTCAGCAGCGTGGCCAACTGGCGGGTGGCGGCCGCCAGGTCGCCCACGGGAATGCGCCGGCGGGCAATGAGAGACGCCAGGCTGCGCCGGGATTTGACGACTGCGCTCTGCTGCGCGATGTCGGTCGCAACGATGCCCTGGCTCTTGAGTTGCTGCAGGGCCGAGCGACGACCACTGCCTTCAATGACTCCGGAAACTTTTTTCCCCTGGGCGTTATAGCCTGCGTATTCGAAGAGGGGCACCTCAGACGTCCTCCTGAGTAACGCGCATCACTTCTTCCAGACTCGTCTGTCCTTTAAGGGCCTTGCCCAGGCCTGCATCACGCAAGGGTACCAAGCCTTTGCGCATGGCTGCGTTTTTGATGGTCGCCGAATCGCTTTTTTTCAGAATCAGCTCGCGAACCTCGTCGTCGACCGTCAGCAACTCGTAAATGCCGGTACGGCCGCGATAGCCTATATCCATGCATTGCTCGCAGCCGCGTCCGCGATAGACCGTTCCGCCGGCGGGAAAGGTCGTGCTCAGACCCATTTCCGCCAGAACTTCGGTACTTGGTTGATAGGCTTCCTTGCAGTGGGGGCAGATGGTGCGCACCAGACGCTGAGCGAGAATGCCCACCACCGAGGAGGCGGCGAGAAACGGTTCCACACCCATCTCCACCAGGCGCGTGAGCGCTCCGGCCGAATCGTTGGTATGCAGAGTGGAAAATACCATGTGGCCTGTGAGCGCCGATTGGACGGCGATTTCAGCCGTTTCGCCGTCGCGGATCTCGCCGACCATAATGATGTCGGGATCCTGGCGCAGAATGGAGCGCAGGCCGTTGGCAAAGGTCAGGTTGATTTTGGCATTGACCTGGATCTGTCCAACCCCGGCCAATTGATATTCGATGGGATCTTCGACGGTGATGATGTTTTTCTCGCGGCTGTTAAGACGCGTCAACGCCGCGTAAAGGGTGGTGGTCTTGCCCGAGCCGGTAGGGCCGGTGACCAGAAAAATGCCATGGGTTTTATGGATCATGGCATGAATGTTCTGGAGCAAAGTACTTTCCAGGCCGACATCTTCCAGGGTCAGAACATTGGAGCTTTTGTCAAGCAGGCGCAGCACGATGCGTTCGCCGAAGGCGGTGGGCAGCGACGAGACGCGCACGTCCACATCCTTGCCGGCAATGCGCACGCGGAATCGACCATCCTGGGGCAGGCGCTTTTCCGCGATGTTGAGGTTGGACATGATTTTGATGCGCGAAATGATGCTCGCATGAGCCTTGAGCGGCGGCCTGATGACCTCGTAGAGAATGCCGTCGATGCGGTAGCGCACCACCAGTTCGGTTTCGAACGGTTCAATATGGATGTCGCTCGCCCGTTCGCGATAAGCCTGGGTCACCAGGCTATTGACGAAGCGGATGATGGGCGCTTCATCGGAGGTGTCAAGCAGGTCAGCGGGTTCGAGGTTTTGCGGTAGTCCCTCGCCGCGATCGCTGCCGATATCACCGATGATTTCCTGGGTTTCGCCCGCGCGCGCCTCATAGGCCTGATTGATGGCACGCAGAATTTCCTGCGGAGTGGCAACCGCTGATTCTACATACTCGCCGGTCAGGGATACCAGATCATTGAGGGGACGGCTGTCGAGAGGGTCGGCGACCGCAACGAGGATGCCCTCGTCGCTGCGGCGAACGGGGAATATGCGGTATTCCTTGGCAAATCCGATGGGCACAAGGTCAAGCAGGCCATTGTCCAGGGCATCAAGGGAAATCCGCTCAAGAAACGGTATGTCCTGTTGGCGGGCCAGAGCGCGAGCCAATTGCTCGGCGGTTATGACCTTTTTGTCCAGCAGCAGTTCTCCCAGGCGGCGACCTCCAGACGGTTGCGCGGACAAGGCTTCGTCCAGGGCTGCCTGGGACAATCCGGCATCCTCGCGCAGAATTTCACCTATGCGTTTCCAAACGGTCATGGCTATCAATATTCGGGCGGTGCGATGGTCGGCGGCACCAGCATTTTGTGGACCTGATCTTCAATCATCTGTGTCTGAATATCCCGCAGCGGCAAGTCCCCGGCTTGAAATCTGTCCATATCGCCTTTAGCCTTCGTCGTAACGGCAGCAAGATCACCGGCGTCTTGCACGATATGCGGGGTGATGAAAATCAGCAGATTGGTTTTTGTTTCCGTGGTGCCCCTGCGTTTGAACAGCCAGCCCAGGACAGGAATGTCACCAAGCAGAGGTACCTTGCTGATGGTTTCCTGGACGTTGGAATCGATAAGGCCGCCAAGCACGACGGTGCGGCCGTGTTCCGCCAGAATGGTATTGCGCAACTGGCGTTTGGTAAAGGTCGGCCCGACTTGATTGACATCGCCGACAGATTGCAGGGCGATATCCGTCGATTCCTGAAAGACGTTGAGGCGCACCAGGTTGCCCTCGGTGATCTGGGGAGTAAAGCGCAAGGTCAGAGCCACATCGCGGCGCTCCACAGAGACGCTCTGGGCAAGGCCGGTCGTGGCGCCCGTATCAGTGAGGCGCGAGGTGATAATCGGCACATTGCGGCCGACGATGATTTCGGCCTCTTCATTGTCCGATGTGAGCAGACGCGGGGCCGAGAGAATGTTGATGTCCGTGTCGGTTTTGGATAGATCGATCAGTGCCGAGAGCGCCGGCACGGTGATGTCGTTGCCGTCGGGTCCGGTGACGGTGATGGGGCTGAAAATCCCGCCCAGCAGAATGCCGTTGATGGTCTGGGTCAGAAGGTTGGGGACGCCGGTGGTGCCGCCGGAGAGTTGCCCCAGGGAGGCGGGTCCGGTGTTGAGATTGCTGGTGCCGAAAATGACGCTGTCGGAGCCCGTGGCGACCGCACCCTGCAAGGAAGATCCCAGGCGTTGGGTGGCGTCCATGGACAGTTCGAGAATCAGCGCCTCCACATACACCTGCTTACGTTTGATGTCGAGTTGCGCGATGATGTCGCGGATGGTGTCGTAATCCTCGGGCGTACTGTTGATAATCAGCGCATTGGTCGGCTTGTCGGCGGTAATACTAACCGCTCCCAGCGTCTCGCCAGTTTGCTGTTGGGCGGCGCGGGCAGCCTGGGTCGTGCGGGCCTGGGCCTGAATGCCGGTAAGGATTTCATTGAGGGTTCGGGCAAGGGTTTCCGCATCGGCATTCTCCAGGTAATAAACCTGAATGCCCGAGCGCATCTGCGAGGGTCGCTTGTCGAGACGCTTGACCAGGTGGTGGATGGATTCAAGATCCTCCTTGCCGGCGGTTACCACCAACACGTTGGTCGGCTTGAAAGCGATAACCTTGGCCGCGTCTCCTGCCGCGGCTGCAGCCGCGGCCGCGGTGCGCCGCCGGGGCTGCACGGTGGTGCGCTGAGCGATAAACTGCGTTACAAGGCCCGCGATCTCCTCGGCGTTGGCATGCTCGAGGGCGATGACCTCAATGCTGTCCGGCGTGCTGGGAACATCGAGTTGCCTAATGATTATCATCAGTCGTTTGATGTTCTCTGCCGTGTCGGTCACGATCAATGTGTTGGTGGGCGGGTAGGGAATGACACTGCTGGTTTTGGGCACCAGCGGTGTCAACACCGTGGTCGCGATTTCAGCCGCATCGACATGCTGCAAAGGAATAAGTTGAGTAACGAACTGATCGCCCCGCGCACCGACTTGGCTGGGCAGAATGGTCGGCAGAGTATTTTCCTTGGCGTCGCGCAAAGGCACGATCTTGTACACGCTGCCGCTGGGCACGACCGTATAGCCCTTGACGTTGAGAACGCTCAGGAATACCCGATAGGCCTCGTCGAGACTCATGCGCCGCGGCGAAATGATGGTGATTTTGCCGCGCACCGTCTCATCGAAAATGAAATTTCGCCCGGTCAGCTCGCTCATGGTCTGAATCAGGTCGGTCAGATCGGTGTCTTTGAAGTCGACAGCAATCCCCTCGTTGGCCGAATTCGCCGCCGGTTGTGAAAAGGCCGGCACGGGGAAGGCGGCAAAATAGAGAGCCATGGCAAAAAGCGTGTAAAAAAACCGAATCTTCAAGGCAAAGCCTCCTGGAAAGGCAAATCTTTATACTTCAAACCTGTTCGCACACGGATAAAATCTGATAGGTTCTGAAAATAGTTAAAAAAGCAAAAGATCCGCTTTGATCAGATTTGATCCGTGTCCCATTGCTTCTTTAATTGATCTCGTATTCAAAGGTCACCGGCTCGCCGTCGCGCACCAGGCTCACCGCAATGCTGCGCGCCTCGCGCAATTGCTGAAAGATCTGCAACGCCCGCTCCGGGCTGTTGAGTTGGATGTTGTTGATCTCCATCAGAATGTCCCCGCGGCGGATGCCGAGCATATCAAGGAACGAATTGGGGCGGATCATGCGTACGATAAACCCTTCGGTGGCTCCGCCGACGATGCGTGGTTCCATGCGCGCCTGGCGCAATAGCTCATTGAGATTGCCACGGGCATCCTCAGCGGCCTGGCGGGGAATCTGCCATTTGTTGTCACCGATTTGCTGTATGTTATAACGCGCGGCAACAGAATCCTCGGGCACCGCTGCTGCCGCAGCCGCGGTTCTTCGTGTGGCCGGCGCGGCGGGAGCGCCTTCGACGGGGAGCATGAGATTTTCGCGGCTGCCGTCGGGGTGGCGCAGAACCACAAGGTTGCGATCGATTTCTTCGATCACGCCGCCTCCCGGCACCTCTTCATCCAGGCGGTAAAGTTCGGCGATCCGGCCCTCCTGGATCAAAGCGATGGACTGTTCGCCGGCAACCACCGTGCCGATCAGAGTCAGACTGGTACGCGTCGCTCTTTGTGGCGGAGCTTCATCTCTCACTTGTGCAGGTTCAGCTGCCGTGGTCGGGGTGTCTTCCAAGGCAACGATCAAAGGGCCGCTGGAATCAAAGATGTTGCGACTGAGAATGACTTCGTAATCGCTCAAGGGCCTTTGCTGGGCAACCGTGACGCGGCTTTCCGGGCGCATATCGGTCGTTGTGACGGGCGGCGCCAGCCAAAGATCCATGAACACAACGGCGACCCAGCCGGCGGTTATTCCGAGCAGAGCCGCAAGCGCCAGGTAGATACCTGGAAAATAGCGGTGAAAAAGGGCCTGTGCGGTCATTGGGGAAAAATCGTGGCCATCGAGAATAGATTGTGAATTTTCAATGAAAAGCCGTCGTTTCCTGTGAGGATCGGGCACGGGGCGTCTATTGCCCGACATGGGTTGAATTTCAATAGAATTCACTTATAACACAACCGGTCGCACGCTTGCAAATCCAAAGGATTCCTCTCATATTAAATCATCCCAGGCACTCAAAAACGACGGGACAGAGCCAAGTGCAGGGCAACATCCGGTGCGGTATCCACGACAATGTCTTCAGACACGCCAAGGTCCAGTATCCAATGCTCGGAAAAATAAAAACTGCCGCCGACCACAAGTTGGGCAGAGGCTGTTTTGAGTTCCCGCAGGTCACTGCTTTTGAAGAATGCGGAGTGGCCATCGATTTGCACCTTGAGGGCCAGACGTTGCAGAGGTTGCCAGCCCAGACCGGTACTGCCGAACCACACCAGGTTGCGCTGCTGCGCAGGTAGCACTTCACCCCGGGACATCCACAGCATGCCGCCCGAGGCGAAGAGGGTCATATGAAATCTTTCCAGCGAGCGGGCATCACTGAAAGCAAGGCGCCAGTGTGCGTCAAGGCTGCCGCTGCCATGCAAGTGATCCGCGTTTCCCGTCGGCAGCTTAACACCGCCGCGCAGCGCAAAAAACCTGCCGAGAGACAGACTCTCAGCAAAAAGTTCACGGGCCAGAAACACAGACACATCTCCCAGCCCGAGGCTGCTGTTTTGCAGATTGATTTCCGTTTGCGCCTCTTTTTGATAAAAATAGAAAAGACGGTTTTGCGCGCGGTGTTGACGACCTCCTTCGCCTGTGCCCAGGAGATCATGCCAGTTTTCGATGAAACTGTCGAAAATGCCACCCTGGTGTCCAACCAGGGGAAGGTCCAGGCCTGCTTCCCATCCCGGAGCCAGTCCTCGGCGCGCTGACAGGGTAAAGCGATAGGTTTCGCCGTCGAATTCAAGGCGTTCCCTGGCGTTTCGGTCGCCGCTGAAATTATTCGCCGCCTCAAGCACCAGGCGTGCGGAGGTGCGTCCCTGGGGCGTGATCCGCCCGCCTTCGGTGGGGGGGAGGCCGAAAATCTGCACCGTCGGTTGCAGGTTGCGCGTGTAAAAAGGGGAAATTTCGGCGGCTGCAAGGAGCCCCGGCTGGGCAAGGGTGGAGCAAACAAAAACGAGCAGGAGGAAAGGGCGGGGTATCATTGCGGGTCTCCTTGGACACCAGGTCTTTGGGCCACCAGGCGACCCCGTTAAACCCAAGCTGTTTGCAATAAATTACCATCCGGGCGCCGGGCAACCTTCAGCATGGAGACCCGGAGACCCAGAGTTGATTGGTTACAGTTTTGTCGGGGAAAAATCAAAAACAAAATCTAACAGTTCAGTATGCACCGCAGGCCGCGGCGGCCTCGCTTGCGGTGAAAACTCGCCTGTGGCTCAAACATCCACCACCGCACACAACCCCCACAGCCTGCGGCGCGATTGGGCATCGCAGTTGACTCGTTACAACATAATTTGAATTTGTCAGGAGGACACAGCGTATGAAATCATTTCGCAAAGAACTTTGGTTTGAAATCCCTTCTCGGCGCGGGTTTGTCAACATCACCGGCGAGGTTGAAAAATGCCTTAAGGACAGCACCATCCGCGAGGGTTTGTGCCTGGTCAATGCCATGCATATCACCGCCTCGGTTTTCATCAACGACGACGAACGCGGTCTGCATCAGGATTTCGAACGTTGGCTCGAAGGGCTGGCCCCCCATGAACCGCTCAGTCTTTATCTTCACAACAACACCGGCGAGGACAACAGCGACGCCCACCTCAAGCGTACCCTCATGGGGCGCGAAGTGGTGGTAGCCGTCACCGAGGGTAAACTCGATTTCGGTCCCTGGGAGCGGATTTTCTACGGTGAATTCGACGGTCGGCGCCGCAAACGGGTGCTGGTGAAAATTATCGGCGAGTGATGGACGAAGACAAGGCTCTGCTCAACTGGATTTCCCACGCCCCAATCCCTTGTGCGCATAGAGTTCCAGCGCTTCAACCAGGATGCCGAGGGCTTCTTCGGGGCCTTGAATGTCGCCGACCACCGTTTCCTTGTTTTCCAGGGTTTTGTATTCCTCAAAAAACTTGCGGATTTCGGCCATGAGGTAACCGGGCAGGTCGCGGTGGTGGCGATAGTGTGAAAACGCGGGGTCGTGCAGGTTGACAGCGATGATTTTATCGTCGGCGCCCTTTTCGTCGCGCATGCGCACCACGCCGATGGCGCGCGCCACCATGATGGTCAGGGGATAAACCGGCTCCTGTCCGAGCACAAGAACATCAAGGGCGTCGCCGTCCTCGCAGAAGGTCTGGGGAATAAAGCCGTAATTGGCGGGATAATGCACCGCGCCGTAAATCACCCGGTCGAGACGCAGCATACCCGTGTCTTTGTCGAGTTCGTACTTGTTCTTCGAACCCTTTGGGATTTCGATGACGGTGGGAAAACCTTCTTCCAAGCGGTCGAGGTCAATGGGGATGTCATGCCAAGGGTTCATTCGGATTCCTGCGCCCTTTCTTCAAGAAGGTCGGCTAATTTCTGAAGGAAAATACGCACTTCGCAGGTATCCTCCAAGGCATAGGCGGCTTGGGTCCGGCGATCTTCATCATCTCGGACGGTGATCCCGATGCCGCGCTCCTTGAGTTCGCGCATGGCGTCCTCATCGGTCAGGTCGTCTCCCAGGTAAAAGGGCAAAACGTCGCGCTTGTTGAGATCGAGCTTTTCAAGCAGGTAGTCCAGGGCCTTGCCCTTGTCCCAATCGATGTCGGGGCGCAGTTCAAAGATCTTTTTGCCGCCTGTTTTGCGCAACCGCTTGACTTGTGCGAGGACCTGGTCGACGTTTTCTTCCACCTCAAGGTGTTTTTCCTCTGCAACCCGGCGAAAATGCACGGCGATGGCGAATTTTTTGCGTTCGACTTGAACGCCGTCCAGGCACTCGAGGCGCTTTTCCAGCTCTTTTTCGGCGCGGTCGAGATCCGGCAGGTAGTCGGTGCCGGACTGATACTCCATTTTTTTGCCAGCCGGCCCGGCAATGTCAAAACCGTGGCTTCCGGCGTAATAAATGTCTTCGATGCCGGCCAGGTGCCTGACGTCCTGCAAATCGCGTCCGCTGACAATCGCCACCGTGCATAATTTGGCCAGATCACGCACGGTCTGGCGCATCTCCTCCGTGATCCTGGCATCTTCCGGACGCTCGACGATGGGAGTCAGGGTGCCGTCGTAGTCGAGAAAAACGGCTGGGCGTTTGCTTTTCAGTCGGATTTCGATGTGATTGAAGTGGTCCAGGGCAGAAGGCAGTTCGCCTGTGGTGGTCTCATCGGTTACGCCATCCACCGCAACTTCGGCTAAATCGGAAACCACCACGTGGGCGAAACGAGCTAATTCGTCCGCTTGGTCGGCGCGGTCCACCCCGATGACAAGCCCGAAGCCCCCCGCGCGGCCCGCCTCCACGCCCGACTGGGCATCCTCAACAACCACCGCCCGCTGCGGCTCGACACCAAGTTTTTCAGCCGCGGCGAGAAAAACGTCTGGAGCCGGTTTGCCGGCAATGCCGAGTTCCTGGGCATCGAGGCCGTCGACGCGGGTATCGAAAAGCTCGCTTACGCCTGCTGATTTGAGCACCGCGCGGGCGTTGCGGCTGGCGGAAATAATGGCGGATTTGATTCCGAGTTTCTTGAGTTTATGGATCAATTCCACCGTCGAGTCGTAGCGCTTGGCACCTTTTTTTTCGAGTTGTACGTTGAAAAAGGCGTTTTTGCGCTCACCGAGGCCGTACACCGTGTCCTGTTCCGGACTGTCATCCGGACCGCCTTCTGGCAGCTCGATGCCACGCGATGCAAGAAAATCCCTGACCCCGTCCAGACGTGGTTTGCCGTCGACATAACGGGTGTATTCCTTGGCAACGTCAAAGGGCTTGAAGCTTGATCCGGTGCGGGCCGCATAGCCTTCAAGAAACGCATCGAACATTTTTTTCCAGGCCGCGGCATGCACATGGGCGGTCCGGGTGACGACCCCGTCCATATCGAAAATGACGGCATCAAAATCGTCTTTGGACAGAGTTACAACAGGGGAGGGGGGCATGGTGACCTCTTTTCGGCTGATGTTCTGTATTTTCTCTCTCCTTGAACATAACCATAAGCCGAAAGTTGTCAAGAGATGCAACCCTTTACCAGGATATCCTTTGCGAGAAAGCGAGAAAGCGAGAAAGCGAGAAAGCGAGAAAGCGAGAAAGCGAGAAAGCGAGAAAGCGAGAAAGCGAGAAAGCGAGAAAGCGGTTGAAGGCAGGACCGTGGGGCGAAGCCACCGCAACAGGAATAATAATTTTTTTTTGAGTTATTAGTTCAACCACCGATTTTTCATCGGGCACATCTTGAAATTTGACAAAAACGATGTTATTTAAATAACAAAGTTACCTGGTGTGATTTTAGCTGAGGAGAGATGCCATGACTTCACCCTCAAAATTCGCTCTGGGGTTCTTCGCCCTGTTTGCCGCTGCCGTCGGTTTGGCCCGTGGGCTGTCCGACAAGGAGTTTTATCGCCTGACCCGCATGAAAAAAATCTGGGGACGCAACGAGGGCATCACTTTCTTCTTTCTCGCCGACGTGGCTTTGCCCCTGGTCATGGGGCTCGCCTATGTGTCCAGCGGCGTTGCCGAAAGCGGTGTGCTTTATTTGTCGCCTTGATAACAGGCTTTGAAACGCAAAACCGTCAAAACCAGATCCAGTGCCCCTTGACATGGCCGTTTCTGGTGTCTACCTTCTCTGCGGACTAAAAATTCCGTGAGGAGGCTTTTTGCGCATGGCAGCAGATCAGAAAATCGAAAAAGGCACCATCTCCATTCATACCGAAAACATCTTTCCCATCATCAAGAAATGGCTTTACAGCGATCACGAGATTTTCCTGCGAGAACTCGTTTCCAACGCCGTCGATGCCATTCACAAGCTTCAGCACATCAACGTCATCGAAGGTTTGAAACTCACCGACGAATACGCCATTGACATCAGCGTTGACAAGACCGCCGGAACCCTGAGTGTCAAAGACAACGGCATCGGCATGACCGCCGATGAAATCCGCCAGTATATCAATCAGATCGCCTTTTCGTCAGCGGAAGAATTCGTTCAGAAATTCAAGGATCTCGAAGATAAAAACCAGATTATCGGACACTTCGGCCTGGGTTTTTACTCCTCATTCATGGTCGCCGACCAGGTTGAAATACGCTCACTGTCCTACCAGAAAGAGGCCAAGGGCGCTCACTGGAGCTGCGACGGAAGCACCACCTACACCCTCGAAGAGTGCGACAAGGCCGAGCGCGGCACCGAGATCATTCTGCACCTCAATGAGGATTCGAAAGAATTTCTCGAACCCGCGCGTTTGCGCGATATCCTTAAGAAATACTGCAACTTTCTGCCTGTCGCCATCCGCCTGGAAGGCGAAGTGGCGAACGATCAGAATCCGCTGTGGACGCGCGCAGCCAGCGAAATCAAGGACGAGGAATACGTCGAGTTCTACCGCAAGCTCTACCCCTTCTCCGACGATCCCCTGTTCTGGATTCATCTCAATATCGATTTTCCCTTTCACCTCAAGGGCATTCTTTACTTTCCGCGCATCACCACCGAGTTCGATATCTCCAAAAGCCACATCAAGCTGTTCTGCAACCAAGTGTTCGTCTCCGATAACTGCCCCGAGCTGCTGCCTGAGTTCCTCACGCCCCTGCAAGGCTGTCTCGATGCTCCCGATCTACCCCTTAACGTCTCGCGCAGCTATCTTCAGAACGAGCCCCAGGTGCGCAAAATCCGCGAAGTCATCAGTGGGCGCATGGCCTCCAAGGTCGTCGACTTGGCCAAGAAAGACCGCGAGGCCTTCGGCAAGGTCTGGGACGATATTCACACCTTTGTCAAATACGGCATGATGCGCGACGACAAGTTCTCCGACAAAGTCAAGGACCAGGTGCTGTTCCGTACCACCGCCGAAATGAAATACACGACCTTGCCGGAATATCTGGAACGCAATAAGGAGCGCCACGAAAGCAAGGTGTTCTACGCCAACGACGAAGCCGCCCAGGCCACCTATCTCAAACTGTTCAAGAGCCAGGGCCTCGAAGCGCTGATTCTCGACGCGCTCATCGACAGCCATTTCATCCAGTTTCTCGAAATGAAGAACCAAGGAGTGAGTTTCGAGCGCGTCGACGCCGATGTCACCCAGAATCTCATCGAACACGATCAGGGCGGTAAGATCGTTGAAGGCACCGACCAAAAAACCGCCGATGAAAAAATCAAGGCGGCGTTCAGCGAACTGCTCGGCGAGAAAAAGGGCATGAGCGTGCGTGTTGAGAGCCTCAAAGACCCCTCCGTGCCGGCCATGTTGCTGCTGGCCGAACATTCGCGGCGCTTCAAGGAAATGACCCGCATGATGGGCAAGGAGATGGGCGATGCCCTCGACGAATTCACGCTGCTGGTCAACTTTGCCAACCCGGTTGTCAAGAAAATCCGCCATATGAAAGACGAAGGCCGGGCCGACGACGCCCGCCTACTCGCCGAGCAGGTCTACGACCTCGCCATGCTCACCCATAAATCCTTCAACAAAGAGCAGATGGAAGCGTTTCTGGAGCGCAGCAACCGAATTCTGGAAATGGTAGGGAAGGGATAAATATAGCACCGAGGCGGGTCCATGGACCCGCCTCAAGACCGCTCAAGCAGGGGACGGGGTTAACTAATTGACCTTAGTTTAGCCAAAGTCTCTCGCAATGCGTCGCGATTGTTTTCGAAAAATTTTCCTCCACGTCGGGCCGCGACGCTCACCCCGGAGGGAGTCAAGCCGAGCTCCGCGGCTATCTCTCTCCCTTGGTATCCAAAGCGGCGTAAAGCCAGATAACAGATCACGCCCTTGATCTTTGCCAGTTGGCGGTCCCTGTTGAATTCTCTCAATACCGTGCTTTCGACACCATAATGTCGGCAGATGCGTTGGATTAATTCCGGAAGCGCGATTCTACTTTCATCCTGGGCACTCTCTGTTGCTCGGCCGACCAGGTTCGTTACAAAGTCTCCAGCGCTAAGAATACGGTCATCAAATGCAGCATCTTCAGCCAATGTCGGATCCAAAGCGAGACTGCGCCGTTTGCCGCCACCGGATAAGTCTGCCGTATCAAGAGCATTGGTGCTTACGGCAATATATTCTCGATAATTTTTCAGAGCCGTGTGCCGTGAAGCAGAAAACAGCGCCATGATTTCATCCCGCACCTCAGGATTGAACCACTCGCCCTTAAGCAAGGCGGCGTGCCCACACCAGGGGTACGTCTCTAGTTCTTCCAACGTATGTACCAGGCCGGCGCGAAGAGGATTGAGATGGATGTAGCGGATGAGGGACAGCAGGTAGGCATCTTGATCGCACACAATGGATTTGAAGCGATTCTGGAAAACGTAACCGGCCCGCTTATGCCGCAGATTGAAAACAACGGCGTAACCGGTTAACAGGCGACGCATGAAGTACGCCAGGGTAGAAGTGCGCGGACGCAAGAGCAGATGAACATGGTTGTCGAGAAAGGCCCAGGCAAAACAGTCTGTTTCAGACTCGCGTATCAAAAGAGTGAGCCGCTTCAAAAAGGCTGCCTTGTCTTGATTATCGAAAAAGATGTCGCGCTTTTCGATGCCTCTGACGATGACATGCTGGAGGAGACCGGGGATGTCGATTCGAGCGGTTCGTGGCATAAGGTTAGGATAATGATGATTAGTCAAAAAGTCAACCCCGTCCCCTATGGGTGGACCTCGCCATGCTCACCCATAAATCCTTCAACAAAGAGCAGATGGAAGCGTTTCTGGAGCGCAGCAATAGAATTCTGGAAATGGTGGGGAAGGGGTAGAAATAGCATAAACAAAAAAAATGGGGGCGGGTCCTGATGGGGGCGGGTCCTGGACCCGCCCCCCTTGCGTTTCAGGTGGGAAAAATCAATCGCCTGCCGGAATGACGGTGAGGGTGAAGGTTTGGCTTGTGCTCAGACTCGCCTCGTTGGTGGCGGTCAGGGTTATAGAATAGTCTGTTGGGCCAATAACGTCCGGGGCCTCTGTCAAGGTCAGGGTGCTGCCGCTGATCTGCAATGATTGGAGCGGCGGACTGCTGCTGGCCACATATGTAAGGGAACTGCCGCTGATGTCGTAGAAAAACGCCGCAAGGTTGAGGATGATCGGTGCGCCGGCTTTTATTTCCATGCTGTCGATTGCGATAGTAATAGGCCGCACTGCTCCATTTGCGTTGACATCCACCAGCCAGGCCGTGGCTTCTGTTAAGCTAAAATTTGTCGGGCTGGTGAACTTAAACACGCCGTTGGCGAAACCCGACAAGAGGAAACCATTATCCTGCTTGATTACAGACACGGCCAGTTCGTCACGGCTTCCGCCGTAATATCGTACCCAGTCGTTTGCTGGGGTTTCAAGATCCACGAACGCCAGGTAGGCATCAAAGCCTTTGTTTGGGACCTGAGCAGCTCCCGCGATCAAAAATTCAGAACCAGATATTTTCAGCAGAGAGGTGGGAAATGCATGACTGATTTCAGGGCCAAGAAGTTCTTCAACCGGGTTCATGCCATTCGTGTCGGTTTGAATGATAATGATGTCGTAATTGTCACCGAATGAATTGGTGGAGCCAACAATAAAAAATCCATCATTGGTTTCCTCCAGCCCCAGGGCAATTTCATTAAGGTTCGCGCCTCGTTTGCCGAAGATACGCGGCGAGTCAGCCCAAAGGGAAAGGGTATCTTCGCCATCTGCGGTGACTTGGTGCAGAAAGATGTCCGCATCGTTTAAAGAGTTCCCTTCAGAACGGGTTGTTCCTAGAAAGGCAATGTTTCTGTTGGATAGTTCCAAAATATCCACACCTGAATCTGGAAATCCCTTATCACCAAAGGTGTGCTCCCATTTAACTCCGCCATCGGTGCTAATTCTAGCAAACAGCATGTTGGCATATACTTTATCACCCGGCATGCTGAAGTCGGTTCCGGCAATCAAGAGGTCACCGTTGCTGGCTCGGCGAGCCGTGTTGATAGTGCACTCTTCTAGGTTCTCTAACAAGTGGATTGGTGGATCAGAGTCGACGCCCGTATTGATGGTTGCCAAAAATAGCTGACCAATGCCATTTCCGACATGCTTTGTCGTGCCTAGAACGTGAAAGACCTGAGCGCTTTCCTCAATGAGGACCTTAGGGCGATTTATTCCTGGTGACGGGGTAAGGTCAATCGTGTGGACCTTTTTGCCGTTTTCAGAAAATTTTGAAAAACGCACCAGCGATGAATTCGTCCCTGTAGAAACCTCGGCAATCGCAACCATGCCACCGTCTGATGTGGCTTTAAGGCCTGTAATGGGTCCGTCCATATTGGTGTTGACAGTACGTGAAGATAAGGGCGGCAACATGTAGTTGTCGTGGTTGTCAGGGATGCCGGGCATCTCAATGATCACGCCACCACTAAATGGCGGAATGGTCTCGCCATCACTGGCCGGTGGGCTGGTTGCGTTGCCGTCGCTCCCTCCGCCACCACCACAGCCAGAAAGGATAAAGAGCAAAATACAGCAAAGACAAAGATCGCGCCCCCAGTTGTGCATGATTCTCTCCTGTTAGGTTATTTCGTGGTGAAAAATTTTGATAAATTCTTGTATGTAAAGCCGATATTGCTGGCACAGACGAGAGAAAAGTTCATCAGCGAGTTAATTGAATGAGGCAATTGATATTTTTTCTTTTTCGTCTGTCTTATGGGATAAAAAAGCAATAATTGACGGGTTCTTAGGGTTCTTTTGCCGAACGTCGAAAAAATTTTTGGGAAAGATGGCGTGCAAGAAGCAAAGGTGG
Source organism: Geoalkalibacter ferrihydriticus DSM 17813 (assembly GCF_000820505.1). Lineage (NCBI taxonomy): Bacteria > Pseudomonadati > Thermodesulfobacteriota > Desulfuromonadia > Desulfuromonadales > Geoalkalibacteraceae > Geoalkalibacter > Geoalkalibacter ferrihydriticus. Next base: position 161,570 of record NZ_JWJD01000007.1, read on the forward strand.
CATGCGCAACCAATGTGCGCGGATGTAAAGGAGGGTTTTTTCAAATTGATGAGGTCGCAGTTGGCCTTCCGGGGTCAGGGGTACCAGGGTGCGGCGGGCGAGAAAAGCCATGAGCGCACCAATCATTGGATGGGGGGCACTGGCGGCGGAATGCTTCATCACCTCGTCGGGAATGGGTGTTCCCAGAATCTCTCTGCAGAAAAAGAGCGCATAGAACATCGGTCGAATGAGATCCAGTGCCAAGGCCCTCGGTAAGAGGCGATTCCAGAAGTCCGGATCCGCCTCGCCGAAATCCCGCATCAGGTCGTCAAGATCAAAGAGATCGCGCAAACCGCCACTGAGGTCACCGTCCTGAAAGAGATGAACGGCACTGTGCAGCACCATATCTTCGGGTGACAATACCCTCCATCCGCCTTTGCCGCAGGTTTGCGCCCCCTGCCAAAGAAGTTTGGGATTGGGATGCAGGCGACCACTTTCAGGCAAAATGGTGTGGTGAACATCAATCAGCGTTTTGCGCTCGCGATGTTTGAGCGGCGGCAGCTCATGCATCCAGCGCCGATAATATTTCTGGTCATAGGGGTCATGCTTGGTGTGTGCCCAGCCCGCTTGCAGCAACACCTGTTCAGTGCGCGAGAGATCTTCCTTGCGTACCAGAATGTCGATATCGCTGACTTTGCGCCCCTCTCCGGCAGGTAACCCGGCCATGATGTAGGCAGCGCCCTTAAGCAGTATGAAGTCGATGTCCTGATAGGAGAGGATATTGTGAATACACTGGGATTCCCACTCAACGGTGCGCCGATGGTGTTTGCCGACATTTCCCGCTGCAATCAGATGGTCTTTGATTTTCTGCGGGAAACTCTCTGTTATGCCCGCCTGTTCAGCGCGAAAAGAAAATTTGGGAAGCAAGTCGAAGTTACGCGCAATGCGCAGGAACGCATCCCAGCGCTGCGCTGACCAGTGGCGGGTCGCAGATGGATCGAGCAGAGCTTCGATGACCGGCGTCATAGCTTTATCGACCCCCCATCTTTTTCGCAGAGCCGGTCAAGAAAGCCGATGGCCTCGCTCAGATCGCCATAGCTCAATTCATGACACTCGCAGGCGTCGACCAGGGCGCTCAGGGAATCAAAGGCTTTTTCTCCGAGTACATTGAAATTGAACGCATCATTGGCCAGCCAGAGAAACGTCTGCGCTTTGCTTGCGGAGTCCAGAGCCACCTGGGCGCCGGGCTTAAATGTTGGAAAAATGATCCAGCGCGGCGCAGCTCCGCGCGCGGTGCCTTCAAAAGCAGTGGTCGGCGGCTTGAGGTGGGCAACTGTCCCTTTGCGTGTGCCGGGGGTTGCCGGCCCCATGACGGCATCGGGCTCAAAACGGCGAATGACGTCGATGGATTGATTCTTCAGCCCGATGGGGCGCGGGACCGCAATCAGTTCGGTCTCCCCCGGGCGCATCATGGCCAGTTCGTCCGAAAACAGGCGCCACCCGCGCAGTGCCAGCGCCGCACAAAGAGTGCTCTTGCCGGCTCCCGGTGGGCCGGGTAGCACCAGGCCCAGTCCGTTTTTCTCCAGAACCGCGGAGTGAAGCATGAAATACTGGTGCGGCAGGCTGAAGGTGCACCAGTTGACGGCCCATTCAAGCATAGGCAAGGCCAGTTCACGATCAAAGGGTTCAAAGGATTTGCAATCATCGATGGTGAAGCGCGCCCGCTTTTTCCAAGGTGGCCAGCCCATGCTGGGGCTCAGTCGCACCCAGAAATCACTGATATCTTCGCCAAAGGCGATTTCATGGTCGGCATAAAGAAGGGACAGAGGGGCGTGCAGTTCGGGTAAGCTCACCTGAAGGCGCAGTATGAACGGACCAACGCGCAGGAGTAGACCGCCGGGTGTTGACAGACGAGCAGAAATTTGTTCCGTGGGGAGCTCAGCAAGAATCATCTACGGGATGGACCAGCCCGAGACGGGCTAACTTGAGAACGAATTGATGAACGTTGTGGTAAAGATCCGAATCGTTGGCGATGTTTAGACTCTCGCTGATGCTCTGGACCAGACCATCGACGGAGAAAGCAGAGCGTTGCAGGCTTTTAAGCGCTTCCGCGGCTATGGGATTGAGAAGATGAATATCACCGCTGTTGCAGTTGAACGCAATATGCTCGTTGTCCCAGCAACGCCACCTGAGACGCAGAGAATCCGTGGTTTGCCAACGCCGAACCGCTTCCTTCCCCATTAGGCTTGAGTCACGCGAAATGCCGTATGGGCCGACATCATTGCAACCACGAATTGTTGTTGAGAAATGGACTGTCAGGCTTCTCCGAGGTCTTGGTTTTGGATCTGCCCGATCCATTCCGGGGATCACTGAATGGATCCGCGACAGAGGTTTCGTGCTCGTCGAGGGATGCGCCTGCGGCTTCATCGTAGCCACCATAGGCCAGGGCGTCAACCGAGCCATTGGTCTGGGCGAAGAGAGGGCGGCTATAGACCGTCATGACAACCGGAATGCTCATCACACCGGCTTTAAGCAGACGGCGCCTTGTCTCCAACCGCGCTTCCCGATGGGATTGGGTTTCGTTGCCCTCGGCTGCGGATTCAGGCTTCAATATTTCTTTTTTTTCGTCCATAGCTCTATCTACCTGTATTCCGGAAAGTAGTTTAATGCCTTACGGAAAACTTGGCTGAAAATCGCTTCCCATGGGGTCTCATTATAAACACATTCTTTGGATAATCAAGGCATTAACGATTTTGCTTCGGCTTTATGCGTTTGTATTTTGAAAGGCACAGAAATGCATAATGAGCAAAGATTAAATGTGGCGAAAAGCTCTGCTAATCAAAAAAATGTCTTTTCAGTAACGAGTACGATCCGACGCTTGTGCCCAGTGCCGCAACACCTCTTTCGCTTCGTCGCGCAAATCTTGTTGCATGTGAATGGTGCGCGCAGCCGGTGGAGAGCAGATGTCTTGATAAAAAAATTCGTCATCAAAGCCGGCTTCTGCGGCATCTTGCCGCGTTGCCCCGTAAACGATGCTGTCAAGGCGTGCCCAGTACGCAGCTCCCAGGCACATGGGGCAGGGCTCGCAACTTGAGTACAGGGTGCATCCCTGCAGGTTGAATGTCGCCAAATAGAGACAGGCGTCACGTATAGCGATGATTTCAGCGTGAGCTGTTGGGTCGTTGCAGGCGACCACTTGATTCCAGCCCTGCCCAATAATTTGGTTGTCACGAACAATGATCGCGCCGAAAGGGCCTAAACCTTGATTGGATAGGCTTTTTTGCGAAAGTTCTATAGCTTGACGAATAAATAACACCTTTTTTGTCCTAATTAGAGGGCGCGGAGCAACCCGAAGAAAGTGTCATCCGATGGTTGTCGCAAATTGGTGACGCATTAGCATGAACCCAATTACTTATTTTTTTGAAAAACTCTTTAAGTGGCCGCAACATAAAGAAAAGTTATCGGCGGGAAGGTTGGCTGCACTTCGGGGACAATTTTTGTTCACCGGTAAAAAATTTAAAAAAACTGGAACAAAATTTATGTTTTTTTAGAAAAAATTTTTCCCTGTGATTTGTAAGAAATTCGAAAAAAAATTTAAAAAACAACAACTTGAACTTTCTCCCCAGACTCGGAAGGATGATTTGTTAAGAAAGAAAGCTGGCCTTAATCTTGCTAACCCTAACTCCCGTTGTCTTACTCGCCCGGCGGGTACCCTCGTCCACGAGGAAAATCTCAATCTAACAAAAAATTCATTTGAAAAACCGCGAGAAGGTCGGGTAAGGTTCTGTCTGGAATTCTCCCATCAGAATCTGTGTGCTTTGTGACACCTACCCGGCTTTAACACTATAAGGAGGCTGACATCATGTCTTTCCGGGTTGAACGCGTTACGCCGCAGGATGCTTTGTTCCGTGACTATCTTGGTGTACGCTATCAGGTTTATTGTCTGGAGAGGGGTTTTGAAGACCCCGCTCAGTATCCCGATGGCATTGAAACCGACATTTACGATCCTCATGCCGTTCACCTTGCCGCCGTTGAAGAGCAGACGGGGCAGGTTGTCGGCAGTGCCCGCATAATTCTTGATTCCCCCCTCGGCTTTCCCCTTGAGCAGCATTTTAAACTTGATGCAACCTTGGACCATGTCGATCGCAAGGAGTTGTGTGAAATCTCCCGCCTCGCCGTGACCAAGAGCCATTGCCAGGATTTTGGGATCGTCTCGCTGCTTCTGGACCATCTCTTTCTCGAAAGCGGACGCCTGGGCCTGACGCACTGGTATGCTGCCATGGCCAAGAGCCTTGCTGTTCTGCTACGGCGCAGAAAAATGCACTTTCAAGAGGCCGGGCCGGAAATGGTTTATCATGGCATCCGCATTCCCTATATCCTTGATCTTCAGCGAATGGCCGGTAACAGTTCGCATTTTGCCTGCTATGAGCAGGATTTTGCCGAAACTGCTCACTTTGCTCCGTTGAAAACAGCACGCGCCTGATTTTTTCTATCCGCCCGTACCTTTGGTGAAAAATTTCAGGGCGGCTTTGCTGCGCAGCCGGTGCAAGGGGTTTTTCCCCCCGAAAAGAGTATATCCCTTTTTCCACTTTTGCAGGCGCATGTCAAATTGAAGATAGCGCGGCACAGGGCGCAGCTTGCCTTTCCCCGTAATAATTTTGACGACCTCGGTCGTGACCAGTGAAGCGCAAAGGGTACAGGCGGGAGCGACTGCCGGCCCTTTGCGCTTTTCAATGTCGATCCGGGTGGAATCGAGATAACCGGCATGGAAAGCCTGGGGGGCAAGGCCTGCCGCAAAAGAGGCAATTTTTTCTTCGTAAGTCATCCCTGTGCTAATCCCGAAATAATCATCAAAGGACATGCCCGTGGGGGAAAAAACCTGCAAGGTTGCACCAAAACCCAGAGGGGCCGCGGTCACGGCATAGATCCCCATGGCGCGCGCCGTGTTGAAAAGCAAACGCCGGATTTCGAATTCAAAAAAGTCGATACCATCGACATAGACCTGGCAGTCCGCAAGAAACTCCTCCACATTCTCGTTTGTCACGCCCTGGGGAAAGATGCGCAAATCAGCTTCCGGATTGATCTCCCTGACAATTTCTGCCATGACCTGCGCCTTATGGCGGCCCACCGTACTCTGAAACGCGCCGAATTGGCGACTGATATTGGCTCTTTCAAAATCATCCAGGTCGGCGATGTTAAAATTTCCGACACCCATACGCGCTAAGGTCAGCAGGTGGATGCCACCGACGCCACCGGCGCCCGCCACAGCAACGCGGGCCTTCAGCAGCTTTTCCTGATCCGTTTCCGAAACCAGACCGATGTTGCGGGAAAATTCCTGGCTGATAAGCTTTGAAATCGACATTGGCTGGCTCCGGTACGTGCTGCGTATGGTTTAGTTCCTGCAAGGTTTCATTTTTTAGAATTCCAAAGTTCATGCCAAAAGAAATTCGGGACACGGATCAAACCTGATCAATAAATTGGGGACACGGATCAGATCTGATCAATGCGGATTGAAAAGCTTCTTTATCTCTTGAGAAAAAATCAGATTTTATCAGATTTTATCCGTGTCCCATTGATTTTTCCCGCACACCATACCGAAGAAAGGGTCCCGCGATGAAAGACCAGATCCTCAAAGTGCTCGAACTTGCCGTCACCGCCCCATCCGGCGATAACTGCCAGCCCTGGAAGTTCGTTGTTGATTCGCCGCGTGTGCGTCTTTACAACCTCCCCGACAAGGATACCTCTCTTTACAACTTTGAACAGAAGGCTTCTCTCATTGCTCATGGCGCACTGCTTGAAAACCTGCAGATCGCCGCACCGGCGTTTGGGCTCAAGTCAGAAATAAAGCTTTTTCCTGAAGGACAGCAGTCCGATTTTGTCGCTGAAATTCTTTTCGAGAAAGCGGGCGGGCTTTCCGCCGATCCGCTTTTTGACAGCTTGCCGCGACGCAACACCAACCGTCGTCAGTACGAGCGCCGCCCACTCTCTGGTGAAGCGCACCAGGCACTCCTGGCCGCCTCGGATGACATTCCCGGTGCCCAGGTCTATCTGTCCAAGGATGAAGCCGAAAAAAACCAGCTTGCGCAACTGCTCTGCCAGAATGATCGTTTGGTGTTCGAAAATCCTCGTTTGCACCGCTTTCTTTTCGACCATATTCGCTTTACGCCCGAGGAAGCCGCGCGCACCGCTGATGGCATGGACCTGCGTTCTTTCGAGCTTCCCGCCATGGATCGCATGGCGTTCAGTCTGCTCAAAAACTGGAAAGCGGTACAGATCGTCAATTCCCTTGGGTTTCTATCGAAGAAGATAACCAAGCAGGCGGAAAAATTGTGCCGCAGCGCCTCGGCCATCGGTCTGGTGACGATCGCTGAGGACGGCAACGCCGATTTCGTCAATGGCGGCCGCGCCATGGAGCGGGTCTGGCTCGAAGCCACCCGTTTGGGTTTGCAGCTTCATCCCATGGCGGGGCTTGGTTGCCTCATCTACCGAATCGGGCGGGGGGCAACGGGTGAGTTTTCTCAGGAGCACGTCGCCACGCTGCGCGATCTCGAAGGGGGGTTGCGTAAAACCTTCGGTTGCGGCGATGAAACGCTGGCCATGCTGTTTCGCGTGGGCTACGCCGCGCCGGGTTCGGCGCCGTCCTTGCGCAAACCTCTCAAGAATGTCGTTGAGATCAAGGGCACCTGAAAAAATTCGTAACTGCTCCGTTACAAATTTTCAGTACATTCTTAATCGTCCCCCTTCACCGAAGGGGGACGATCAGGGTGCTTTCCTCGAGAACTGATGCTCGATCAGATCCGCGGCTTTTTCCGCCGGGTTGAGCCCCTGCAGTTTTTTGCTGAACGCTAAGGCTTTTTCGCGGTACGAAGGCGTATCCAGTACCCGGCGGATGGCGGCAAAAAGTTGCTGCGGGTTCTTTTCAAGATCAGCCGGCGCAACTTTGATTCCCAGCCCCAGGGCCTCGACGCGGCGCATGTTGAAATCCTGATCGGGGATGGTCGGAATGCCGATGATCGGCCGACCTTGCTCCAGCGCCTGATAGATGGTGCCGTTGCCGCCGTGGCACACAACCAGATCACAGACCTTCATCGCCTCCTCTCCCGCGATGAATTCCTCCAAATAAACTTCCCCCGGCACCGTCTTAAGGCCCCTGGCGGCTGCATCCTTTAATTGCCCCCCCGTCGTGATGATGGCGGCCAGCCCCTGGTCGCGAACCAGATTGTAAAGATTTTCGAAAGAGCCACCCACCCAGGTCGTGCCCATGGTGATGTAAATCAAACTCTTACCTGCGGTCTGGGGTGGCCACCAGTCAGGCAATGGGACTCCCTTCTGCCAGGTGAGGGGACCGACGTAGTGGTAATCGAAGGGCAGATGGCGGGTGGGAAAATAATCCTCGATGTCCGCCATCAGGGTCAGATCATTGCCCGTCAGGCAGTTGGTTGCGGTGACGGTTTTCGCGAGGGAGTGTTTTTTCGACCATTTTTTGAAAGCGTTGGCCACAGTGTCGAAAAGTTGCATTTCCAACCATAGATTCAAAGGATCCAGGCGCCGCGCCAATTTTTCCGGAAGCCGCTCGAAAAACGGCACATAGGGCAGCGCCCGGTATTCGGTGGATGAAACATTGACGATGGCTGCATGCGCGATTTTCTCGATACCCGCCGAAATCATCGAGCTGAAACGCCCGTCGGAAAGCACCAGGTCGGGATTGACTTCGCGGTAAATTTCGCGATCGCTAAGAATCATTTTTTCCAATTCATCCTCGGCAACAAAGCGCATTTTCCCGTCTCGAATGCGCCCGAAAAGATCCTTGGGGTCGATCTGATAAAAAGGCAGGGTCGCAAAGCCTTCTTCTTCGATGAAGTGGCTTTTTGTATCCGGCCCGCTGCCGGCGAATAGAACCTCGTGGCCGCGGTCGCGCAGAGCCCTGGCGACGACCAGAAGGCGGCTAACGTGGGACAGGGTGGGGGTGTAAGGCAGACAGAGAATACGCATGGACAAAACTCCTCGTTAAAGGCATTGGCAATTGAAAACTTAAGCAAAGAATAGATGCAATCAGAGGAAAAATCAAAATTGAACGGGAGTGAGGTGTAAAGGTTTTCCGAAAGACTTGTCGGGAATTTTTACACAAGTGTGGCGACGGTTTAAGGGATTGCTAAAAAGCTATTCAAAAACAGATGGTTATGTTTTGGAATGGACTTTGCTTTCTAGCTAAGTAGAAATCGAATGAAAGGGGGCGTCGCATGGTGCGGCGGCACCCAAGCAATCGTCGAAATGCAGTCTTTTTTGAAGGGAGATGCACAATGAAAAAAATAACAGTAATTTTGGCGGCTTTAATGGTGCTCGGCACCGGCACGGCTTTCGCCCAGCCGTTCTGGACCGGCGCGGTCAACGATGGATTCGACAACTGGGTACAAAATGTTCAGGTGTTCGACTGGGCCTCCTCGGGCAGCGGCTTGGCCATCGGCCTGGCAGACCCCGCGAATATTCAGGTTGGGACGGAATTTACCTTTCTCTATCAGGCACGCTTGTCCGGCTTGGCCAATCCCGCTGGGCAGGATGTTAACTTTCCCGGGTTGAACGACACCTTCGAGTACACCTTTGTTGCGCAGATCACCGAGCGAATTTCCAATGTGATCGATCTCGGCGCGGACGGCCTCCAGGCGATTTTCCGAACCACTGGCGCTGGATCCTGGTATATGTTCCACGACTTCGACACCAATTCGAACACTGCGGCGGGCACCGGTTTCCAGGACGGTACCCAAGTTGCTACGGGGACTTGGTTGCCGGACCAGATCAGCTCGTTTCTGGCCACGGTCCCCGGCGAGCAGGGTCAAGGATCCTTTATCATCGAAGGTCTGCGCGGCGTAGGTACTGAGATTAACCCCGATTTCTTCTATCCGACTCTTCTCGGCGAGGAGCAATTCATTTTTGACATCCGCCTCGAGGGCACCACCAACGTTCCGGCCCTTGACTCCGCCACGACCACCTTTTTTGGCGGTGATGGCCCCTACGAGGCATATACCGTTATGACAACCGACCTGCTGTTCAAGGTTGATGCCAGCAGCCGCTTCAGCGTGATCCCCGAGCCCTCGACGGTGATTCTGTTGGGCTTGGGCCTTTTGGGTCTTGCTGGATATTCCCGCAAGAAGCTTCGTAAGTAAATCAGCTTCGCCTTTCTTTCACTGACGCTTGCTTTCGGGCCGAGGGGCAAATCCCCTCGGCTTTTTTTCATTCAGGAGGTGTTTTTTTTCGGGCGGGCTGATTTGGCACTATTTGTGCTTTAAGAACTTGGAGTATGGAGTGGCGGATCGTTTGAGCGCCAATTATCTTATGGGCGAGGCTTTTTTGTGGACATGACTTCCTGCAATCATTGTCAAGGTGGCGAATTTTCATTGGTTTTTAAGGCGAAAGATTATTTGACGGAAACATCTTTTTCAGTGGTGAGGTGTCGAGGGTGCGGGCTGGTCATGGTCAATCCCCGGCCAACAGTTGACGAGATTGGGCGTTATTATCCGGATCTTTACTATGGCGAGCAGCCCTTTCTTTATGAAAAATTGGACGCCTCAAGTCGTTTCAAGCAGGTTCGGCGCTACGTCAAGTCGGGAGACCGTGTTCTTGACGTGGGCTGCGGGCGTGGGCTGGTTCTGGACAAACTCAAGAACATTGGCTGTGATGTGGTCGGAACCGAGCTCTCAGAGCACAGCTCCAAGTACGCGCGGGAAATTTTGGGAATCGACATCCTGCGAAAAAATCTCGAAGAATGTTCCTTCGAGAGTGGGTCTTTTGATTGCGTGACAATGTTCCATTCATTGGAGCATCTCTATGACCCCCTCGGGGCGCTTCGAGAGGTGCATCGCATTTTGAAGCCAAACGGGCGAGCCCTGGTTGAAGTTCCTCGTTTTGACAGTATTTATAGTTCAATCTTTAAGGACAAGTGGTTTCATTTGGATGTTCCACGACATCTCTATCATTTTGAAGACAAGACTTTGTCAGGGATGCTGAAAAAGGCTGGATTCGAAGTTGTTGATATCAAGAAATACGCAATCATGTATGATTCTTTTGGTGCGCTTCAAAGCCTTCTCAATTGCATCTGCCACGATTTTAACCTTCTTAACGATTTGAATACAAAGAGAAAATTACCTGGCGATATCTTTCAGTCAGGAGACATGCGGCAGAAATTTGACTTGGTCTTGTCGTTCGCTGCTCAGGGGGTACTTTACCTGCCTATGGTTTTTTTAGCTTATGCTCTGATGCTCTTCAATGCCGGCGGTACCTTGCGGATATGGGCGCAAAAAAAAGTCTAATATCTGTTTCTCGCCGGAAAGAATCTATAAGTTATTTTGAGGGTTATCTCAGCCATTCCTTCATGTTTTCCTCTGGATTTTCCAGGATATCGCTCATGCGCCTGAAGAACCGCGCCGCCTGAGCTCCCGCCATCACCCTGCGATCCCAATTCAAAGTAAGCTTCATCGTTTTTGCCGTCGCGAGCTTGCCGTCGCGCACGACAGGTCGTTCTTTGGCAAAGCCGAAGGAGACCCCCAAGGGCGCCGGCCAGGCGCCGATCATGTAGTCGACACCGTATTTACCCGGAGAGCTGATGACTAGGGCGCCACCGCGCCATTTCCACCAGAGCCGCGGGAAGTGCAAGGGGAGGCTGACAATGAAGGATGCCAACCACCCTGGTGTCGAGCAAATGAGGTTGAAAAAATCTCGCCACTGCCTGTTGTTGCTGATGTCGCAATGAGCCAGCTCGTTGAGCCAATCGCCGATTTCGGTCATTGAAAGACGGTCGACATCCTTTAGTACATCCATGAATGTGGCGACCTCGATGCCCGGTTCGTTACGTTCGCAGGCAACGGCGATATTGACATCATGAAAGGTCTGCATGCGGGTTCGCACCGGCGGGAAAAGCGGCAAGCGATAGAGGCGGCGATTGGCATAGGGGAATTCACGCAACCCAAGCGAAGCGGCTTTGGCAACGAAGGCTGTATACGTAGGTTTGCGCCCGTCTGTCCAGCCGCTCCGGATTGTTTCGATATTTGTCAGGTCGATTTCATTGATGAATGTAATGGTGTTGCCAACCCTGACCTCCTTGCCGACGACCGAACGTGCAACGTGAAAAAATTTATGGGGTGTACTTGTCGAGTAGGGATTTTCTTCCATGTCAACCTCCTCAGTCAAAAGTAAGCTCAATTTCGTTAAGAAGCAAAAGATAAGCCAATTCTAAGTTTTTTTCGACGATTTGTCGAAAATTTAGAAAGATTTGTCGGGTTATTTTACATGAAGTAGTTTCCATCCACCTAAAATTTCTGTAAAAAGCCGTTTTCACTAACAATTATCGAATGGATCGGAAATTGCTTTGCGGGGCTTAGGTTGTAATGTTCGCGTCATCGGGTGATCGCTTTCACATTGGTTTGACTTTCACCCCTTGGCCCAACTTAAGGAGGCAAGGATGAAGCGATGGTTGTTGGGATTGATGTTGGTCTTGTTCATGGGCCTGGGAACGGCCCATGGACAACAGTTTTGGGAAGGCTCTCTTTATAACCCGACCTTGGGAACTTTTGTTCCCAAGGTGGTTAACTTTGACTGGGCCGCCTCGGGCAGCGGCATGGCCGAAGGCTTGGCGCCCGCGGGCTCAGCGCACTCCGTCGGCGATCCCTTTGTCATGCGTTACCAGGCTTTTTTGACCAAGGTTGAAGACGCTAACGGTCAGCCAATCCTTTTTCCCGGACTGAACGTGGATTTCGAGTACACGGTGGTGGCCGAAATCCCTCAGCAGATCATCGCTTTTGTTCCTGGCACCACGCGTATTTCCGTGTTTTCCACCCTGCCTGGCGGTCGATTTTATATTTACCAGGATTCCAACCCCAACGCCACCGTTGCGACGGGACTGGGTTTTGATGACGGCAATCTGGTGGCCAGCGGCGTGGTCGATGCCGGCATACCCACCCAGTATATCTATGACTCCAATAATAATGTCGCCATCGGCAGTACGACTCTGACCGGCCAGGTGAATTTCACCAATCCGGATTATATCACCCCGAATCTCAACATCGTCAGCATCCGCCTTGAAACAACAGTCAACTATCCACCGCTTGATTCGGCCACGACTCATTTCTTTGTCAGTCGCCCCGGCGAGGGCAATCTTGCTCCCTATGCTGTTGCCTCCAACGACCTTCTTCTTAAACTCGACGCTAGTAGCAAATTTTTGACCCAGGAATCCTGCATCGAGATCGAAAAACAAATCAGTGTCGACGGCGGCCAGACCTGGTTTGACGCAGATACGCCTGGTGATGCGCCAGGCACAGACAGTGACGCTTTTTATCGTTTTATCGTCAGAAACTGCGGAGTGACTCCCCTTGACGATGTTGCTGTAATTGACCCCACTTTGGGCATTGATGAGATTATTGGGTCTCTTGATCCGTCAGAGGTGGTTGTTCTGACCTTTGACACGCAAGATTTTAATTTCAACAACCTTTTTCAGCCCGGCATCTGTTTTGATCCCACTCCTCCAGAAAAACAAAATACTGTCAATGTGTCTGGCAATTATCTGGGCGAGACTGTCGAGGACAGTGACTCCGCCTGGATCAAGTGCGTGTGCATCGACATCGAAAAGCTCGTCAGCGTCGATGGTGGTCTGACATACCATGATGCCGATTTAGCTGAGTTGGCACCGCAGACGGCCAGTGGCGCTGTCTATAAACTGGTTGTCGGCAATTGCGGCGGCTTTGATTTGACCAATATTCTAGTCACCGACCCCATTCTCGATATCGAAGTCAATATCGGGACTTTGTTTGCCGGGCAGGTTCGGGAAATTTTCTTCAACGATATCGAATTCGACTTCTCCAACCTTGACCAGCCCGCCCGCTGTGATGACGGCCCCGGGGAAAAGCAAAACATCGCATATGCTGCGGGTAATTACAATGAAGGGCTTCCCTCCCAATTTACCGCCACTGATCAGGATCCTGCCTGGGTCGAGTGCGTGTGTGGTGGCAGCATCGGCGATTTCGTGTGGAACGATCTCAACCAGAACGGCCTTCAGGATGCCGGTGAGCCGGGGATTTCCGGCGTGACCGTGAACCTGCTGCAAAACGGCATNACCATCGATTTCGGCTACTACGCTCCCTGTGGCGGTAGCATCGGCGATTTCGTGTGGAACGATCTCAACCAGAACGGCCTTCAGGATGCCGGTGAGCCGGGGATTTCCGGCGTGACCGTGAACCTGCTGCAAAACGGCATGGTCATCGACACTCAGGTGACGGATGCCAACGGTTTCTATCTGTTTACCGGTCTGTGCGCCGGCGATTATGCAGTGGTGGTGGATGAGACCACGCTGCCTGCGGGCTTTGTCGCCTCGCCCTGCGAAGTGGGTATGGACCCGGCCATCGACAGCAACTGCCAGCCGGCCATGGTCAATCTGCCCACCAACAACAGNGTCATCGACACTCAGGTGACGGATGCCAACGGTTTTTATCTGTTCAGCGGTCTGTGCGCCGGTGACTACGAAGTGGTGGTGGATGAGACCACGCTGCCTGCGGGCTTTGTCGCCTCGCCCTGCGAAGTGGGTATGGACCCGGCCATCGACAGCAACTGCCAGCCGGCCATGGTCAATCTGCCCACCGACAACAGCCAGGATCTGACCATCGACTTCGGCTACTATGCTCCCTGCGAGGGCAGCATCGGCGATTTCGTGTGGAACGATCTCAACCAGAACGGCCTTCAGGATGCCGGTGAGCCGGGGATTTCCGGCGTGACCGTGAACCTGCTGCAAAACGGCATNGTCATCGACACTCAGGTGACGGATGCCAACGGTTTCTATCTGTTTACCGGTCTGTGCGCCGGTGACTACGAAGTGGTGGTGGATGAGACCACGCTGCCTGCGGGCTTTGTCGCCTCGCCCTGCGAAGTGGGTATGGACCCGGCCATCGACAGCAACTGCCAGCCGGCCATGGTCAATCTGCCGACCAACAACAGCCAGGATCTGACCATCGACTTCGGCTACTATCTGCCTTGCACCGGTAGCATCGGTGATTTCGTGTGGAACGACCTGAACCGCAACGGCATCCAGGATGCCGGTGAGCCGGGTATTGCCGGCGTGACGGTGAACCTGCTGATGGGTGGTGCCATTGTTGCCACGACCACGACCGACGCCGTCGGCTTCTATGAGTTCAGCGGCCTGTGCGCGGGTGACTATGTGGTTCAGGTGNTGGCAACGACGGTGTCGGCAACGACAGCAACGATCCTGCCGGTACCAGCGTCACGCTGCCCAACGACATGACCAACAACGACAGCGTTGATTTCGGTTACGTTGTCCCTTGCACCGGCAGCATCGGTGATTTCGTGTGGAACGACCTGAACCGCAACGGCATCCAGGATGCCGGTGAGCCGGGTATTGCCGGCGTGACGGTGAATCTGCTGATGGGTGGTGCCATTGTTGCCACGACCACGACCGACGCCGTCGGCTTCTATGAGTTCAGCGGCCTGTGCGCGGGTGACTATGTGGTTCAGGTGNCTGCTGATGGGTGGTGCCATTGTTGCCACGACCACGACCGACGCCGTCGGCTTCTATGAGTTCAGCGGCCTGTGCGCGGGTGACTATGTGGTTCAGGTGGTCAATCCGGCCGGCTATGTGCCGACCTCCCCGCTGAGCGCTGATGGCAACGACGGTGTCGGCAACGACAGCAACGATCCTGCCGGTACCAGCGTCACGCTGCCCAACGACATGACCAACAACGACAGCGTTGATTTCGGTTATCAGGCGGTNGGTGTCGGCAACGACAGCAACGATCCTGCCGGTACCAGCGTCACGCTGCCCAACGACATGACCAACAACGACAGCGTTGATTTCGGTTATCAGGCGGTAGCAGCTTCTATCGACATCGAGAAGTACACCAACGGCCAAGACGCCGATAATCCCACCGGACCCATCGTGCCCGTGGGCAGCACCATCAACTGGACCTACGTGGTGACCAACACCGGCAACGTCGATCTGATCAACGTCATGGTGAGCGATNCCCACCGGACCCATCGTGCCCGTGGGCAGCACCATCAACTGGACCTACGTGGTGACCAACACCGGCAACGTCGATCTGATCAACGTCATGGTGAGCGATGATCAGGGTGTCACGGTGACTTGTCCGCAAACCACGCTGGCNCCCACCGGACCCATCGTGCCCGTGGGCAGCACCATCAACTGGACCTACGTGGTGACCAACACCGGCAACGTCGATCTGATCAACGTCATGGTGAGCGATGATCAGGGTGTCACGGTGACTTGTCCGCAAACCACGCTGGCAGCAGGCCAATTCATGACCTGCACCGCCCAGGGCACTGCCATCGAAGGCCAGTACGCCAACCTCGGCACCGCCAGCGGCGACTACAACGGCATCACCGTTGAAGACGCCGACCCCAGCCATTACTTTGGTGCGGCGGCGGCCATCGACATCGAGAAGTACACCAACGGCGAAGACGCCGATAATCCCACCGGTCCCATCGTGCCCGTGGGCAGCCCCATCGAGTGGACCTACGTGGTCACCAACACCGGCAATGTCAACCTGATCAATGTCATGGTGACGGATGATCAGGGCGTCATGGTGACTTGTCCGCAAACCACGCTGGCCGTGGGTGAAATGATGACCTGCACCGCCAACGGCACCGCCATGGGAGGCCAGTACGCCAACCTGGGCACCGCCACCGGCGACTACAACGGCATCACCGTCATGGACACCGATCCCAGCCACTATTTCGGGGTTGCCCCGAGCATCGATGTCGAAAAGTATGTTTCCACAGATGGAATCAATTGGTTCGATGCTGATGAAGCACCGGGAATCCAGGTTCCGATCTGCCCCGACAAGTCGCCTTGCTTCGACAAGGATAAGGACAGCGACTGGTATTGGGATAAAGACTCGGATCGGGACAGCGACTCGGATCGGGACAGCGACTCGAATTGGGACCGCCGCTCAAAATGGTACAGCGGCTCGGATCGGGACAGTGACTCGGATCGGGACAGTGACTCGGATCGGGATAGCGACTCCGATTGGGACAGCGACTCCGATTGGGACAGCGACTCCGATTGGGACAGCGACTGCGAAAGTAACGTGTTTTTCCGCTACGTTGTTACCAACGACGGGCCTGTGACTCTGACCAACCTGACTCTGACGGACAATGTTTTCAGCACTTCGTCCTGCATCATCCCCGCCACTCTGGCACCGGGACAGAGCTTTGAGTGCGTCATCGGCCCCTTCGAGGCCATGGCGGGCCAGCACACCAATACCGCCACAGCGACCGGGCAGTATCAGGGCATGACTGTCATGGACAGCGACAATGCCAATTACTATGGTTGTGTTGGCAAAGGCACCGGGACGCCGGGTTACTGGATGAACCACCCTGAAGCCTGGCCGGTGGATTCGATCATCATTGGCGGAATCGAATATTCCAAAAAGGATGCCATCGATTACATGAAGAAGCCGGTTAAAAGAGATAAAACGATGACCATGTTCCCGGCACTTGTCTCGGCAAAGCTCAATGTCCTGTCCTGCAACGTATCTTTCTGCATTGACGAGACGATATTGGCCGCTGACGAGTGGATGGCCCAATACGGCCCAGTCGGCAGCGGGGTGCTGGCCAGCAGTTCTGCCTGGTCAATGGGCGAGCCGCTCTACCTGTTGCTCGACGAGTATAATAACGGGCTTCTCTGCGCCCCTTCGCGCGACAAAATCAGTTACCGGGATTGCGACTGGGACTGGGACAGGGACTCCGATAAGGACAGCGACTGGGATTCCGATCGCGACTCCGATAAGGACAGCGACTGGGATTCCGACCGCGACTCGGACAGCAATACAAGCTTTGGAACGGGGACTCAAGGCTATTGGCAGAATCACCCCAAAGCTTGGCCGGTCGACAGAATCACCGTCGGTGGAAAAAGGTACTCCAAGGACGAAGCCATTAAATACATGAAAAAGGCGACCAAAGGGGACGTCACCATGACCATGTTCCACGCCCTGGTCAGCGCAAAGCTCAATGTCGCTTCAGGGACTGAGTCCTCCTGCATCGCCGATACGATCAAGTCGGCGGATTCCTGGATGGATAAGTACGGTCCGGCAGGCGAAAAAGTCCGCGCCGGAAGTTGGGCCTGGCGAAACGGTGAGCCCCTGTACATGACCCTGGATGACTACAACAACGGCAAGCTGTGCGCGCCGTCTCGTGACCAGGATCAAACAAAAAGCTCTAGTACTTCCGGCCCGAAAACGGCAACGTCCGATTACTGGCAAAATAACCCCAAAGCTTGGCCGGTTGACAGAATCACCGTCGGCGATAAAAGGTACTCCATAAGCGATGCCATTAAAAACATGGGAAGGGACTCCAGGTATGATGTCACCGTGACCCTGTACCGTACCTTGGTCAGCGCGAAGCTCAATGTAGCTTCAGGGACTGAGTCATCCTGCATCGCCGATACGATCAAGTCAGCAGATTCCTGGATGGACAGGTACGGTCCGGTCGGCGAAAAAGTCAAGCCCGATAGTTGGGCCTGGAGAAGGGGAGAGCCCCTGCACACGACCCTGGATGACTACAACAAAGGCAAGCTGTGCGCGCCGTAACCTGACCAGGATCAAATAACAAAGCTCTTTGACGGACTCTTCAAGCTGGTCCGGAAGCTGGATCAGAAGATAGCTTGCCTTTCAGATTGATTTTATGCGATACGGGGCCCGATTATTCGGGCCCCATTTTTATTCACCCAGGCTGGCGGGCAACCTTCGCCGATGCTAAGCTTCTTGTTTAAGGGAATCGACAAGGATGCTGGAGAAATTTTTTAAATTCTCACTGGTTGGCGTTACGGCAACAGCTATTCATTACCTGGTGCTGGTGGCCCTGGTGGAATCTCTGGCTGTCAATGCAACATTGGCATCGAGCCTAGGGTTTGCGATCAGTTCCGCGGTAAACTACCGGCTGAACTATCGTTTCACCTTCAATAGCAGCAAACGTCACAGCGAGGCCTATATCCGCTTTCTGTGCATCGCCACAGCTGGGCTGGTGCTCAATGCCATTGCGATCGCGATTTTAACAGGACCCCTGGGCTGGTACTATCTACTTGCTCAGGTCATCGCCACCGTCTGCGTACTTTTCTGGAACTTTACGGGGAATCTGCTTTGGACATTCAAAGAGGTTTGACCTCGCCGAGCCATCTCAGTGACAACGCCGGCAACGAAAATCCTGTGTTATCAGTGGTTGTTCCGGCGTTCAACGAAGAAGGCAATCTGCGAAAGCTCTGTGACGAGCTTTTCAGCGTGTTATTGCCTCTGGGGCTGAGTTGGGAAATCATTCTGGTCGACGACGGCAGCACCGACGCAACCTGGGCGGCTATCGAAAACCTGCACCGCGAAGACCGCAGGGTGCGGGGTATTCGCCTGTCGCGCAATTTCGGGCATCAGAACGCGCTGCTTGCAGGCCTGCATTATGCCGGGGGTGAAGCGGTCATCTCAATGGATGCCGATCTCCAGCATCCCCCCGATCTTATCCCCGATATGGTGACGGCCTGGCAGAAGGGTGCCCGCATCGTCCATACCCTGCGGCGCGATTCCCAAGAGCTGCCTTTTTTCAAAAAATGGAGTTCCCGGCTTTACTACCGGATTTTCTCTTTTTTCACCGGGGTCAAACTCGCGCAAGGAATGGCCGATTTCCGGCTTCTCGACCGCCAGGTTCTCCAGCATATCCTGCAGATGCCGGAAGAAAACCCTTTCCTGCGCGGAATTGTCCAATGGGTTGGCTTTCCCAGCGTCTCTCTGGCGTTTAACAGCCGCAAACGCCACAGTGGTCAAACCAAATATACTTTGCGCAAAATGCTTAAATTTGCATGGCAGGGCATCAGTTCGTTCTCCCTGGTGCCACTGCGTATCGCTGTCGTTCTCGGGTTTGCGACCAGCGGTTTCGCCTTCGCTGGTATCGTCTACGCCATTTACAGCAAACTGATTGCCGGCGAAACGGTCTCCGGCTGGGCCTCGACGATCGCAATTGTCTCATTTTTGTTCGGCGTTTTGTTCATCCTCCTGGGTGTCTTGGGTGAATATCTCGGCAGGATACTCATGGAAGTTCGCAAGCGCCCACAATATCTTGTGAGCGAGACCACCACCGGCGGTGCGCTGAGAACCACGGATACCGCAGAACCGGTGCCGTTCAGTGATAGAAAAAGCTCTCATGGTGAAAGCTGATCCGACAAGCGCGCCGTTGCTGATCGTCAATGCCGACGATTTTGGTCTTTCGGAAAAAGTCAACGCAGGTATCAGCCATGCGCATCAAAGAGGGATCGTCACTTCAGCCTCTTTGATGGCCAATGGCCGCGCCTTCGAACACGCGGTCGACCTGGCCAAGGAGATGCCCTCACTTGATATCGGCATCCACCTGACCCTGGTTGGTGAGAAACCCTTGCTGCCTGCCCATGAAGTTTCGAGCCTGCTGAGCGCCGATGGCGCATTTCTTCCCCATGCTGCCGGTTTCCTGACCCGGTTTTGTCGTGGGAAAATCAGGCTCAGTCAGGTTCGGCGCGAACTAAGCGCCCAAATAGAAAAAGTGCGCGCAACCGGTCTGAGATTATCGCATCTCGATAGTCATCAGCATCTGCATGTTCTTCCGGGGATCGCTTCCATCGTCGCGGAGCTTGCGCGCAGGTATCATATTCCGGCCATGCGCCGACCGGTAGAGACGCCCTTGCCGCAAGAGGTTGTGCGGCAACCTCTGCGTGCAGTTCAATGGGGGGTTCTCAAGGCGCTGACGGCGGCCACGTCATCCGCGGGTGTGATCCTGACGCCTGACCGCTTTTTTGGGTTTTTTTGCGGAGGTCGGCTGTCCGTCGTCGACCTCGAATCATTTATTCAACGCCTGCGTCCTGGAGAGGTCGCCGAAATCATGTGCCATCCGGGCCTTGCCGACGTCTCATCGCCTTACCTTAATTGGCATTACGATTGGGTCGGCGAGCTTGATGCCCTGACCAGCCGCGAGGTTGTTGCGGCCGTGCAAAAACGGGGCGTTCGATTGACCGGATTCTCAGCGCTCGTCGACCGCCGTCCCCGGCAAAAAGATGTTTTTTGATGGAATAATCTGACGATGACTTCGATTGTTCGCTGGTATCCGGCTCTGGGCTGTTTGGTTGTGGCCGTCTTGATGGTTTTAGGCCTGCAAACCGCCCATGCGCAGCCTTCGGAAAATCTTTTTGCCAGCCATGGCCCGGGGGAGCGTCAGTCTTGGCAGCCTCACGGTCAGGTTGACGTCGGCGTCGGAGAGGGTGGAGAGGCCATCCGTATTGCCGCCGCCGAACCGAACGACATCCGGCACGGTGTCCTCATCCCCTTGCGCAAGGGGAATTATTATCGATTTTCCGCTTTGGTCCGTACTCAGGGCGTGTCCGGACCGATCGGCGCCAACCTCTCAATTTACGGAACCTACAATCATACGGGCGGCCTGACCGGCAATACGGACTGGACCCTGGTGGAAGAGGTTTTTCGTGCGACCGCGGACGGTCCCCAGCCGTTTGCCCTGCGCCTCGGCTACTGGAATGCATCCAGCCGAGGTGAAGCCTGGTTCAAAGCCGTGCGGGTCGAGGAGCTGCCGGCATGGCATGGGCCCTATCAGCCCATCGCGATCAGCGCCCCCCAATCCCCCGCGTCGACCCTGCCGTTGAGAATGCTTTTTTTCGCGCTGGCCGTTCCTTTCACGCTGTTTTGTCTGGTCTGGGCGCGCAATGACATTCTGCAGGACCCTCCCAGCCTCCAGGGTACAGCGTCGGTGGGAAGGCGATCTCTGCCGTTGATTGCTCTGCTCGGTGCCGCCTTGCTGGTGCGTCTGGCGGCAGCACTTTCGGGTGAGCCGTCGGCTGAAATCGTCACCCTGAAAAACCTGGCTCTTCACTTGGCCGGTGGCTTTAAGCATTTTCCGGCGGTTTTTCAAGAGGGTTTCCCGGCCGGCGTTCCAATATCCTACGGCTATGTCCTCGCGGCGGTGGGCAGCTTCATCCGTGCCCTGAACTATGAAACCGCAATAATTTTTACCTTCCTGCTCAAATCGCCATTGATCGTCGCGGACCTTATTTTAATCGGGTTCTTGTTTTTCTGGCTGCGCCGCAGGGGTTTTTCGAAGGGGGCATGGGTCAGCGCCGGTTTGCTGGCCTTCAATCCCAGCCTGGTTATGGTCTCTGCCTTCTGGGGGCAGCCGGTGTCAATGCAGGCCTGCCTTTGTCTCGCAGCTGTCCTCGCGCTGCTTGACCGGCGCCTGATTCTTGCGGGAATTTTGCTGGGGCTGGCCGCTTCGACCGACCTTTTTTATCTCCTTTTGGTGGTTTTGTTCATAGCCGTTACGATGCGTCTGACCTCCTGGAAGCTCGCTGCCAGAGTCGCTTACGCATGGGCTGCGACCTTTCTCCTCCTGATTTTGCCCCTGATGGCGGGCGGAGCGGTGTTTTCCCCCCTTCAGCCTGGATCGGTTTCGCCGCCGGCCTTCAACCTCTGGGCCGCGTTCGGCTGGGTCGGGCAACCACCTCCCGTATTGTTGCAATTCGCGGCCGCAATCGGAGGCATTGCAATCTGTGCACTGGCGGTCTGGAGATTTGCCCCAAAAAAAACGATGGCGCACACAGAGCAGGAGCACAGAACCCTGCTGCTCTTTTTGATTGTCGCGCAAGCGCTTTTCCTGGCCCTGCCGGGAATGCAGGCGGCACATTTGCTGAGCGCCATGCTTTTCTCGGCAGCCCTCGCGAGCAGGTCGGTCCATTTCCGATGGATGTTTCTTGGACTGAATCTTCTGCTGTTGTTCAATCTGGGGCACGTCTTCTGGCATCACGACTATCTCGGCCAGAGCGGGCCGGGTTTCTCCTGGGCGATTGCGCTGACGGCGGGGTTATTGCTCCTTCACCTGATCCTCCTTCTGCAGCGGCGTTTCCTGGCCCACGGCAAGGGCCGGAAGCGAGATACAGACACGTCCAGGCATCGAGAAGCCCCGACTGTTCACCAGGAGCCATTTCCCATTCGGATTTGGGATATCTTCGCAGTTACCCTGACCACGGTAATCTATTTGGGAGTGCTGCTCCACCATCTGGGAGAACGAGATTTCCCGACCAGCGGCATCACCGTTCAGGGTGACTCGGCAGGCTATGAACTTGATTTCGGCGCCCCACACGTTCTGACCAAAGCTGTATTCTTCGGCGGCGAAATCGCTCCCGAAATCCGCTTTCTGAAACAGCAGGGGGATCGCTGGGTGCCTCTCTGGAGCCGCCGCGACGGGCTGCTCTATTACTTTACCCGGCAGGATTACCGCAAGACCTATAAGAATGCCGAGCGCGAATTTCCTCCCGTCAGTGCAGAAAAATTACGCATCCTCATTTACGGTGACGGCGCCACGGTCAATGAAATCGGCCTCTTCGACGAAAAGGGCGAAACCGTCACCCCGCTTCGAATTGCCGCGCGCTCTGGCGAAACCTATGCCGGAGCGACGCATCCGCTGTTCGACGAGCCGCATAAGACGCACCTGGTCGGAAGCTATCGGACGAGAACCTATTGGGACGAGGTCTTTTACGCCCGCTCCGCCTTCAATCTCGTGCAGAATGAAATTCCCTATGAACGTACCCACCCACCTTTCGGGAAAACGCTGATCGGCCTGGGCATCAAAGCTTTCGACATGACCCCTTTCGGGTGGCGCATCGTCTGTGCCGGTGCCATCGCCCTGCTGCCGGCGCTGCTTTTTGTCGGCGGCCGGCTACTGACCGCAACCCGCCTCGGAGCCTATAGCGCCATGTTGCTCATGGCCGCCGAAGGCATGACATTTACCTTGGGCCGCATGGCCAACATTGACGGATTTCTCGTCCTGTTTGAGACGGCGCTGTTGATCGTTCTGCTGCGCTGGTATCGCGCTTATGAGAAAAATCCGCACAGCACCCATTGGCGCTGGCTGGCTTTAGCGGGAACTTGTTTCGGACTGGCCCTATCCATCAAGTGGAGCGCTCTGTTTCTGGGGTTTGCCATTTTTCTTCTGGTCGCCGTCTGGAAGCTCTCGCGGTTGTGGCGGGTCTTTCATCGAGGGGAAACCCTCTGGGTGGGACGGCCACTGGCAGCCGGCATAGCACGAGACGCTGCTGCCTGGCTGTTCTGGTTTGCCATCTTTCCCCTGGGAATTTACTATTTCTCCCACGCGGATTTCCTGCAATCTCTTCCGCAGCGGCCCAGCGTCCTCTCCACCCAAGGTGTGAGCGCCTTTTGGGAGCAGCAGCAATTCATCCTGGATTTTCACGGCGGCCGTAAAGCTCAGGATTCCCACTCCCTGGCGGCGCCGTTTTATACCTGGCCCTTGCTGCTCAAGCCGGTACAGGGGATCTTTTTCGATGGCAACATGCCCGAGGGGATGCGCTCCGCCATCAGCATGATGGGCAACCCGGTCATCTGGTGGCTCGGGCTGGTGGCCATGTTGGGTTTGGGGTGGCAGGCGTTGAGAGGCAAGGACCCGGGCGCGATCATGCTTGCGGCTGTCTATTTTCTGCAGTTCACTCCCTGGATTCTGGTGCAGCGCCCGACCTTCATCTATGCCTATGCACCGTTTTTGCCGCTTCTGATTCTGGGCTTGGCTTCCGTCATCGCCCGGCCATGGGTGCGCGAACCAGGCCGGCGCGTTTGCGCGGTTTTGCTTTTGCTCACGGCCGCCGCGGCTTTTTTCCTCTTTTATCCGGCGATTTCAGGCTTGCCGGTTGCGCAGGACTATTTTCAATGGCTCCGCTGGTTTCCATCCTGGTCGAAAATCTAGCCGCGCAGGCCTTTTTCTGTACTGTTTGCCTCAGTCATGATATTTTTTGCCTGAAAATTTGTAACTATTCAGCTGCCACGTCCAAAACAGGACCGCAGGGTGCGGCGGTTGAGTGCTGTGGCAAATGTTTGAGCCGCAGGTGAGTTTTTGCCACACGCGATGCCGCCGTACCCTGCGGTACATGCTGAAAGGTTACGAAAACTTAATACTGTCGGCCTGGGTTGCCCTTGACTTGCGCTATTTACCGGTGAGTATTCACGGATGCAGTTATTTTTTCTCGGAGGATTTTGATGGCGCCGCATCTGAAAATCGGACTTGTGGGCTGCGGGGTGGCCCTGGGTCTTCACACGCAGGCGATCGCCCCCCTGGAAGGGGTGCGGATCGTCGGCCTTTGCGATATCGATGCCGGTCGACTACAGGCGGCCGGCCGGCAGTTCTCCGAGGCACAATGCTTTGCCCGGCTTGCCGACATGATCCGCGAGTGCCGCCCGGACGTTGTTCACATCCTTACGCCCCCGAAAACTCATCTGGATCTCGCTCTGGAAGTGATCGACCAGGGTTGTCACGTCCTGGTGGAAAAACCGATGGCCATGACAGTCGCTGAAGCGGACCGGATCATGGTCGCGGCCCGAGAAAAAAATGTTCAGCTCTGCGTCATGCACAACCACCTGTTCGACCCCCATCTTGAGAAGGTCCGCAACTTTATCGAAAAAGGCGGCATCGGCGAAATCATCGGGGTCCATGGCGTCTTTTTCATCGACCGCGGCAAGATGCTCGAGGAAGGGAACGAACAGCCCGATCATTGGATTCACGATCTGCCCCTCGGCATCTTCGGCGAGCACGCCACCCCGCACATGCTCTACCTGGTCTTGTCGTTTCTCGGCCCGGTGGAGCAGGTCAGGGCCCTGAAAAATACCACCGACCTTTCCGGGCGGACAATTCACGGGCTGGAGATTCTGCTTGACGCCGGAAAAAACACCGGCCACATCTCACTTCTCGACAATATGGATTACCCCCAGTTCATGCTGCGGCTTTTCGGGACCCGGGGCGTGGTCCACCTCAATATGTACGATCTCACCTGGACGGTTGAACGGCACCGCAAGCTGCCCAAGACTCTGGCGGCCATGGTCGCGACTGTCGACATGGCCTCTCAAAGCCTGGGGCGTACCGGCGCTAACGTGGCGCGGATTCTGACCCGGAAGCTGACCCGCCGCCCCGGTCACCGCAAACTGATCAGCACGTTCTACGAGGGCATCCGCTCAAATGCGGCGCCGCCGGTGTCCGGTGAGGACGGGCGCGAGGTGGTGCGGGTTCTCGAGATGATTGAGAGGGAGTGCCTGTGAAGCTGATCGTACAGATTCCCTGCTTCAACGAGGAGCAGACCCTGCCCGAGACCGTCGCCGACATTCCGCGCTCCATCGCGGGGATCTCGGCCGTGGAGATCCTGGTAATCGACGACGGCAGCACCGATCAAACGGTTCAGGTCGCCCGCGACGCCGGAGTGGACCACATCATCCAGAACCGCTGCAACATGGGGCTCGCCCGCTCCTTCCAGAAGGGACTTGACGCCTGCCTGCAACGCGGGGCCGATATCATCGTCAACACCGATGGCGACAACCAGTACTGCGGCGCGGACATCCCCAAGCTGATCGCCCCAATTCTTGAAGGCCGGGCCGACCTGGTCATAGGCAACCGGCAGACCGACAGCATCCCTCACTTCAGCGCCAACAAGAAACGCCTGCAGAAGCTCGGTAGCTTTATCGTGCGGCGCGTCTCGGGCACGGAAGTCGCCGACGCGGTCAGCGGCTTTCGGGCCATGACGCGCGAGACCGCGCTTCGCCTGAACGTCGTCTCGTCCTTCTCCTACACCATCGAGACGGTGATCCAGGCCGGGAAGAAAAACATCGCTATCGCCTCCGTTCCCGTTCGCACCAATCCGAAAACCCGTGAGTCCCGCCTTTACAAGGGGCTGCCCCGCTTCCTGGAGCGCTCGGTCACCACCATGGTGCGCATCTACACCATGTACCAGCCGCTGCGCTTTTTTTCCTATCTGGGCCTGATCTGCATCGGGACCGGCCTGATTCCCTCGGTCCGCTTTCTGTTCTACTACCTGGCCGGGCAGGGGGAAGGTCATGTCCAGTCCCTGATTCTTGCTGCCATACTGTTCATCATGGGCTTCCAGTTTCTGGTCGCGGCCATGATCACCGACGTCGTCTCGCGCAACCGCCAGCTCCTCGAGGAAACTCTGATGCGCGTCCGCCGCATGGAGATTGACCGCGGGAAGGATCACAACGGGCAGTGACGGAAGACACCCCCCTGAAAATCGCCCTGGTGGGCCCGACCTATCCCTTTCGCGGCGGGATTTCCCATTACACCACCCTGCTTTACCGGCACCTGCGCCGGCGCCACGCGGTCGATTTTTTCGCCTTCAGCCGCCAGTACCCCCGCTGGCTTTTTCCCGGCACGACCGATCGCGACACCAGCGGTGCGGCTCTGCGCGAGCCGGGATCGCAGCCGGTGCTCGATTCCCTCAATCCCCTCTCCTGGTTCAAGGTCGCCCGGATGATCGCCGCGGGCGACTACGATGTGCTGATCATTCCCTGGTGGGTCGCTTTTTGGGCGCCGCAGTTCTGGACCATTGCGCGCTGGACCCGGCGCTTCAGCGGCACCCGCGTTCTGTTTCTGTGCCACAACGTCGTCGCCCATGAAACCAGCCCCCTGAGTGCAGCTTTGACCCGAAGTGTTCTGAGGCAGGGGGATTGCTTTCTGGTCCATTCCGGCACCGACGAACAGAATCTCCAGGCGATTCGGCCGCAGGCGCCGGTGCGTCGCTGCTTTCATCCGACCTACGACGTCTTCGATGCGGATATGCCCCAGGCCGACGATCTGCGCCGGCAACTCGGGCTTTCCGGCCGGGTTCTGCTTTTTTTCGGCTTCGTGCGCGAATACAAAGGGCTCAAAGTCCTGCTGCAGGCGCTGCCGGAGGTGGCGGCGAAGATGGACGTGACCCTGCTCGTGGTGGGAGAGTTCTGGAAGGATAAGCAGGACTATCTGGACGAGATCGCCCGCCTGGGCCTGTCCGAACGGGTCATGATCATCGACCGGTATATTCCCAACGAAGAGGTCAACGCCTATTTTTCCTCCGCCGACCTGGTGGTGCAGCCCTATCTTTCCGCCACGGGAAGCGGCGTGGTGCAGACCGCCTTCGGCTTCGGCAAACCGGTTGTGGCCACCCGCGTCGGGAGCCTGCCTGAAGTGATCAGCGACGGACAGACTGGGTATCTCGTGCCGCCGGCTGATCCCGGGGCTCTGGCCGCTGCGATCCTGCGCTTTTTCGAGGAAGAGCGCGGCGCGGCGTTTTCCGCACAAATTCTGGCCGAGAAGGAGCGTTTTTCCTGGGACCATCTGGTTGCGGCCATCGAAGAGCTGGCGCGGAGCGAGCCGTGACGCCGGTGCGGAAAATCCTGGTCACCGGCGCCGCCGGCTTTATCGGACAGCATCTGGTTAAGCTGCTTCTGGATGAAGGGCAGAGCGTTGTGGCGGTCGTGCGCGACGCCACACGCCTCAAAAACTTCTCAGGCCTGCCGCGCCTGGAGATTCTCGCCGGCGACCTGGAAGAGCCGGAAACAATCGGGCGACTGCCTGAAAACGTGGACGGCGTCGTCCACCTCGCCGCCCTGCTCGGGGATTCAGGCCGGGATGAAGCGCAGATGATCGCCGCCAACGTCACATCCACCGAACGCCTGCTTGCCTGGTTCTCCCAATCGCCGGCCCGCGGTTTTGTGCTCCTCAGCACCCCCGGCGTGCAGGGACTGGGGCATCGTGAGGCCCCAGAGAGCGCCCCCTGCAATCCCCATGGGGTCTACGAACGGACCAAGATGCACGCCGAACAGGTCATCCGCTCTCACCCCTTTCGCGGCGACCAGCGCTGGACCATCCTTCGTCCCGATTTCGTCTACGGGCCCGGAGATCTCCGGCGCATCCGCCTCTACCGCCAGATCGCCCGACGCCACTGGGTGCGCATCGGTTCCGGGACCGCCGTGGTGCGTCCCACGTATGTCTCCGATGTCTGTCGGGCCATTGCGAGCTGTCTGTATCATCCGCGGGCCGCCAACGAGACCTTCAACATCGCGGGTCCTGAGCTTTTGACCATCGACCAGTACGTGGACACCATCGCCGACCTGCTCGGGGTGAAGCTTTGGCCCCTGCGCCTGCCGACGCCCCTGTTTCACGCCGCGGCGCCGCTTCTGGCCTGGTCTGCCCGGCGCAGCGGCAAGACGCCGCTGTTCACTCGCAGCCAGGTGGATTTTCTGACCTGCGATCATGGAACCTGCATCCGCCACATCCAGGCGATGCTGGGGTTTGAACCGCAGGTTGCTTTCCGGGAAGGCATGGCGCGGACCCTCGCCTGGGCGCGGCGGGCCGGTCATCTGCCGACGGGCGGAGGGGCCTGAGATGGGGCGTGGAATCCTCTTTGTCCTGTTCAGCCGGGCTCTTTTTATTCTCGGGGGCTACATCATTCACGTGTACGCCGGCCGGGTTTTGTCTCCCTCTCTTTACGGCACCTTCGGCGTCGTCCTGGCCGTGATGACGCTGAGCGCGGTTTTTCTGAACAACGGGGTACGCCAGACGGTTTCCAGACATATCTCCCGGCGCCCGGAGGCGACCGGGAGCATCTACCGCAAGGGCCTGGCCCTGCAGGCGGGGCTGGCCGGCCTGCTTGGGCTGCTGGTGTTTTTCGGCGCAGAGCCCCTGGCCAGGGCTTTCGCCGACCCCGCTCTGGTGGTTCCTCTGCGCATTTGCCTCGGTGTGATCCTCGTGCAGAGTCTCTTCCACGTCCAGATTGGGGCCCTGAACGGGCAGAAGGCCTTCTTCCGGGAAAATCTCATCGGCAGCCTTTATGGGCTGGCGAAACCGTTGGCGACGGTTCTGCTCATTGCCGCGGGGTTCGGCGTCAGCGGCGCGGTGGCTGGGTTTTTTCTGGCGGGCCTGCTTGCCGCGGCGGCAGGAGGCTGGCTCATGCGTCGGGCATCGACTGCAGCACCGGCGGAGATCAAAATTCGCGACCTGCTGCGCGGCTCGCTGCTGGGCATTGTGATTTTCGGGGCCCTGAGCGTCCTGCTGCACGCCGACCTGCTGTTTGTCAAATATTTCGTCAGAGAAGGTCTCGAGGCTGGCTACTACACGGCGGCAGCCGCTTTTTCCAAACCGGCCTACTGGGTGCTGTTCTCCCTCGGAACGGTCCTGCTGCCGCTGCTCTCTTCGGGTTTTGCGGCGGGAGATCTGGACCAGTGCCGGCGCCACCTCGGCCAGGCGTTCCGCTTCTCGACCCTGCTCGTTCTGCCCGCCGTCGTGCTGATCGCCGCTACGGCCGAAGAGTTCATCGTTTTCTTTTACGGTTCCGCTTATGCTCCGGCAGGCCAGCCCCTGGCCATCTTGACGGTCGGCATCTATCTGTTGGGGGTGACCAGCCTTTTGGTCAATGCCCTGCTGGCCATGGGTCATGAGCGGCTCCTGGCCTGGCTGGGCCTTGGCGCCATTGCGACCGATCTGATTCTGAACGCGGCTCTTGTCCCGCGACTGGGCATGTCGGGCGCAGCTCTGGCCACCAGCTTGTGTGCCCTTGGCTTTCTTGGCGTCAGCGCGACCATGCTGGCACGAAAGATCCGTTTCCGTTTCCGATTTTTGAGCTGGGTCCGGCTGGGAATTCTTTGCCTGGCCCTTATTGTCGGCGCCCGCTCCGGCCTTTTGAGCGATTTCCCTTTGCTCCTGCGTTACGGGTTGCTGTATTCTGCGTTCTTGGTCGCGCTGGTCATGATCCGCGAGATCGGCAAAGAGGACTGGCAGGCGGCGCGGCGCCTGATCGGTCTGCAACCCGACCCGAAGCCGAAATAACCTGCATGAACGCTAAAGACTACCTTCGCTATATCCTTCCCAAGACTATCGCCTACCACGCGGTTCGGCGCGGGCTGATTCCGCCGGTCACGCCCATGACGCTGACCTTTTCGATCACGGCGGCCTGCCAGTCGCTGTGCCGAACCTGCAATATCGGCCAGAAGTTCCGCGAAGATCCCGGCCGCCGCGAACGGGATCTGACCCTGGAGGAGATCGAACGGATCTTCCGCCGGGTCGGCCGGGTCTATTTCTTCAACATCAGCGGCGGCGAGCCTTTTCTGCGCAAAGATCTGCCGCAGATCATCGAACTGGCCTGCCGTCATCTGCGCCCGCGCATCATCCACACGCCGACCAACGCCATCGACTCTGAGCAGGTCCGCGATCTGACCCGCGAATCCCTCGCCGTGATCCGCCGCTACGATCCGCAGGTGCCCTTCACCGTTAAGCCCTCCATCGACGGAGTCGGCGAACGCCACGATGCGATCCGGGGAGCGCCGGGAAATTTCGCCGCCCTTCAGCGCACCATCGCCGACCTCAAGGTGATCGAGGCCGAAGATCCGCACTTTCACCTGGAACTCGGAACGGTGATCTCTAATTTCAACGCCGAACACCTGTCCGAGATCGAAGAATTCGTTCACGCCCAGGGGATTCAGAGCTACCGCAACGAGATCGCTGAACAGCGGGCGGAATTTTTCAACCAGAACGATCCGATCACCCCCGACGCGGCCACCTACGAGAAACTGGTCATGCAATTCGCCGAAAAAATCCGCCGCCACACGAGAGGCAAGCACCGCCTGACCCGAGTCAGCGAATCCCTGCGGCTCGCCTACTACGAACTGGCGGTGCGCATCATGCGCGAACAAAGGCAGGTGGTTCCGTGCTACGCGGGGATCTCCAATGTCCACATAAATTTCGACGGCGGGGTGTGGCCCTGTTGCGTACTGGGGTATGGCCAGGAGATGGGAAGCCTTCGCGACAGCGACTACGATTTCCAGAAGGTCTGGCATTCGGACAGGGCGCGGGACGTCCGTAAGTTCATTGGGGCGAAAAAATGCGCCTGCCCCCTGGCGAACCAAGCCTATTCCAACATCCTGTGTAGCCCGGCCTATCTGTTCCGGGCGCTTCGCAACCTTCTCGAAAGCTGATGATGAACCGGCATAATGCGGACAAGCAATCTTCTGCGAAGGACTTTCGGCGCGAATGGGCGGCGCGGGGATTCCTGATCTTGACTGGAGTTGCCCTTCTGGCGAGCGGACTGTTCAGCGATCTCGGCTGGCTCGCTGAAAGGGGCATCGCCCCCTTCGATCCCCGCCACCCGGCGCATGAGCGCTATATGGCGTTCTTCCCGGGGCTGCTGATAATCACCGGGGTGCTGAGCCTGATTCTGGGGACATGGCGGTATCCTCTGTTTGCGCTGCAGCGCCTGGCGGTTGAATCCCCGCGCAAGGCCCTGGGCGGACTGCTGCTCCTTTTTCTGGTGATCGCCGGATGGATCGCCCACGGGCCGTTTCGCAACTATCCCTTCTGCATGGACGAATATAACTTTTTCTACCAGGCGCAGATCTTCAACGAGGGACGGCTCTTTCTGGAGTTTCCCGAAAAGTTTTCCATTTTCACCGAGCAGTACGTCATTTTTGACGAAGGGCGGCTTTTTTCCAAATACGCGCCCGGTTTTCCACTGCTGCTGGCCATCGGGGTTCTCTTCGGTCTTCCCGGCTGGGTCAATCCGCTCCTCGCCTTGGCCACCCTTGTCGTTCTCTATTGCTTCATAACCACATTCATTGACCGCAAAACCGCGCTACCGGCCGTCGTCCTGATGGCCTCCACGCCCTATTTTCTTGGCTATTCGGCCTCCTATTTCTCCCAGCCCCTAGCGCTGCTGCTGACCGCTCTCGGTTTCTATTTTCTGCGCCAGTTCCAATTGACGGAGCAGACACGCTACCTGATTCTCTGCGGTCTGGCGGCCGGCTATGCCGCCATGACCCGGCCATTGGACGCTTTCTGCCTGATGGTGCCGGCGGGATTCTATCTGCTGGTGATTCTCTACCGGAAAAAACAACTGCCCAGGGTGGTGTACCCGCTTGCGGCCTTCAGCCTGCTGTTCGGGATCTTTCTGACCTACAACTACCTTCTGACGGGGCGCATCAGCATTGCCACCTATCCGATCGTCGAAGGGGAATTCAAGGTGGTGGACAGGCAGGCGACCAGCTTCATCGAAAATCTGCTGGGCATCGCGGAATTCTACTGGATAAACGCAAAAGAGAGCCTGCCGCCGCTGTTCGGAAAACACTTTCTTCTCCCGACGGCGATCCTGACGCCTCTTTTCGCGCTGGTAGGAGTTTTTCGCTGGAAATCGGGGTGGAAATGGGTTCTGCTGGCCAATTTCGCGCTGCTGGTGCTGCTCTACAATTTTCACCCGGGGACGGGCTGGCCGCAGTACGGTGCGCGCTACTACTATTCAGGATATTTCGCTGTCGTCGTGCTGGCGGTCTGCGGGCTGCGGGGGATTCTCAATCGGATCGGCACTTCCGCCGCGGTATATGCGTTCGCGGCGATGCTGCTGCTCCACGGCGCCTTCTCGGCCACCGCCATCTGGCAATATGAACACCGGTTCGAGGTGGTGATGGATATCTGGCAGGACATCGAGCGGGCTTGCCCGGGCGAGCAGACGTTGGTCCTCCTCGACAAGCGCTCCTCCCTCTACCGCTCGCCCAAACTCGCCGCCGTCCGATTCGTCGACCTTAGCGACTTCCATCGCAATCCGTTCATGGACCCATCACGGCTGCACCTGAAACATTTCAGACGCTTGAATCCGCGGGAGGTCAGGGAGAACTTCCCGGATCATACGCCCTGTATTTACCGGTATGACATCCTGCGCGAGTAAAAACAACCTCGCCTCACCCAACGTCTGTCGCAAAAGGTCACCGAGCGTACGTCAAATACCGAAATAGAGTCAGGCGTTAAATGGATCCGTTTATTGTTGCTTGTTTGATGTTCTCGGCCAACCTTGAGAAAAAATGTCGTATCTCTGCAATAATGGGCCGTGGCGACCGATATCCAATCTGATTGTGAAAAAAAACCAAAAGCATGAAGTATGGTTAATTTTTTGCAGATAGATATCTCGAACCTCCTGCATCACACTTTTTCGTACATTTCTTCAACAAGGAGATGCCCGCCATGAGCTATTTTGACTTCGTCGAGATTAAAAAAAATGACCCGAGGATTGCCGACGTCTTCAAATTGCGGTACAAGGTGTACGTTGAAGAGTGGGGGTTTGAGCGCGCCGAAGACCATCCCTTGGGGATTGAAACCGACGAGTATGATCAGCAGGCGATTCATATCGCCGCCATTCGCCGCGAAACAGGCGCGATTATCGGCACGGCGCGACTCATCCCGTGCTCGGATATGAAATTTCCCATTGAAAAGAACATGCAGATGGATCGCGACGTCCAAGGTGAATTGCGGATAAAAACCTGCGAAATATCGCGGCTCGCCGTCAGCAAGGATTATCGGCGGCGTGCCGGCGACAATATGATATATAACGGCGAAGTGTTTTCCGCTCAAGGGATGTCCATTCCTGAAGACGAACGCCGCAGCGGCGAAAATGACATTGTGTTGGGGCTTATCCGTAAAATTTGCGAATTCAGCGGGCGCGAAGGATTTACCCATTGGTATGTGGGTATGGCCAAAGGGCTTTATATTCTTCTCAAGCGAAGAAAGATGAATTTTACGCCCATCGGACCAGAAATAGACTATCATGGCCTGCGCCGGCCCTACTTCGGTCGCGTCGATGAAATCGTCGCGGGCAATGAGGATTTTTCGACAATTTATCATCAAGCTGAATCCTTATCCGTTGGGCGCGCGCAGGAGCTGTCGGTTGCAATTTGATACATGGGAGACCAATGGCGGCACAGGAAAAAGGCACAATTCTTATTGTCGACGATGAACCCAACGCTCTCAAAGTTCTGGCCGCCATCATGGGCGAGGAGGGTTATCGCGTTGTAACAGCCGGATCCGTGGAAGCAGCCTTGCCCCGGTTCAAGGAGATTGACTTCGACGCGGTGATAACCGACATGAAAATGCCGGGTCTCAGCGGCATGGACTTGTTCGGCATTCTCGCAAACGAACACCCTGATATCCCGGTCATCTTTCTGACCGCATACGGCTCCGTCGAGTCGGCCGTTGAGGCCATGACGCGCGGGGCCTTCTATTACTTCATCAAGCCACCCGATTATCTCAACCTTAAAGGCATTCTCAGCCGAGCCGTCGAACAGCGGCGCCTCAAGCGCGAGCTGTTTGAACTCAAAAAACGTCTCAACGACGAACGCAAGGAATTTCGCCTGATCGGCAGCGATCCGGAAGTGCGTAAAATCCTGGATATAGTCGATGCGGTACGCGATTCGGAGAGCAGTGTGCTCATCTGCGGCGAAACCGGAACCGGCAAGGAGATGATCGCACGTTCCTTACATTGCGGTGGAACCTGGGCTAAAAAAAATTTTGTTGCCGTCAATTGTGCCGCCATCCCCCGTGAACTGATTGAATCCGAACTGTTCGGGTACGAAAAGGGCGCCTTTACCGGAGCATCCGCCCGGCGCATCGGCCGGGTTGAGCAGGCGGCGGGCGGCACGCTGTTTCTTGATGAGATTGGCGAACTCGACCTTTCCGTGCAGGCCAAGCTCTTGCGCGTTCTGCAGGAAAAGGAAATCGAGCGGCTTGGAAGCAACGAAAAAATCAGTGTTCATTTCCGCCTGGTGTCTTCCACCAACCGCGATCTGCTCGCGGAAATTAAAATGGGACGTTTCCGACAGGATCTTTATTATCGGCTCAACGTTGTTCAGGTAACCGTGCCTCCACTGCGCGAGCGGCGCCCGGACATTCCCTTGCTGGTCGCCGAATTTCTTAGGGAGTTTTGCGCCAGAGAGGGCAAGGTTCTCAGTGTGTCCGATGAGGCTATGGACATCATGCAGTCCTATGCCTGGCCCGGAAACATCCGTCAGTTGCGCAATGTCGTCGAGCGCGCCGTGGTCCTGGCCCGTGGCCAGGAAATTGGTCCTCGCGCACTTCCGGCGGAACTTTTGGGAGCCAACGACAATTCAATTCCAAGCGGTGCCGTGAAAACCATGCGCGAAAGAGAGTTGGCTGCCGTCAAGGAAGCCCTTGAACGATGTGCGGGCAACAAGTCGGAAGCCGCCCGCAGCCTCGGAATCTCGCGCAAGGCGCTTTACAAGAGACTCAACGACTATGGACTATCCTGAAAGTCCCTTTCCCGTCCCGACCCGTCGATGTATATCGGCGGGTTTTTTTATCCACTGTAAACTGTTCAGCATCCACCACCGGTCGCGGTTGCATTGCAGCCGAATCCTTGCCCTTCAGCCGGATTTTTGCGAGTGTGTCTAATGGATACACCGATATCCACGGAAAAATAATGCCTTAGCTAGGGTGTTTCGTTCGGATACAGCAGTCGGTCTGGAATTGTGTCGCCAACGGATACATGTTGTGCCGTGTTTTGTGTGGAATTTTGTAGATAAGAGTAAATTCAATAGGTTGAGTTTTCGGCATTGTTGTTGCTCTATGGCTCTCGTGTCTCTCCTGCCTCACTGAGAGAGACGGAACTTTCGGGAGCTTGTTACTGTGGCAAAAAAGAAAATTCTCGTTCTTGACGACAAACATTTTTCCCGGGTTTGCAGCGCCATTCTCGAACGGGAAGGATTTGTCCCGGTCATTCCAGAATCTGATAAGTTTTTTGATACAATTCACCGCTGGACCGATTATGGGCTGGTCGTCGCGAGTTATCCCATTGCGGAAAAATTTGTTGAAAAAATCCAACACACGGGTACGCCGGTGATCGTTCTCAGCGACTTCGTCAATCACGAAATCCTTGAAAGCCTTAAACAGTTCGAAATTTGTCGGTGCCTCATCAAACCTTTGGATTTTGAAAATTTTATCGGAATTGTTGGAGAGATGCTCGATGACGGAATTTCAATACGGGGAGGATACAGCCTTGCTTAGAAGAATCATTGTGCTGCTATTGGTCGGTTTTTTTCTGTATGGTTGCGGAAGTAAGACCAAAGAAGAAATGCTGCAGGAAGGCATTAAGCTCACAGAAGAGGGAAATGTTACCGGGGGCGTCATCCTCTTTCGTAATGCCTTGGAAAAAGATCCGAATTTCGTTGAGGCTCGTTTTCATCTGGCCAAGGGATATATCGATCTCGAAAGGTATCCTCAGGCCGAAAGAGAATTGCAGAAAGTCAAGCTGCAAGATCCTTCCAACACCCGCATCGATGTGTTCCTTGCCAAAGCCTATATTGAAACCGACCGGCCTGACGAAGCTCTTGAGCAGGTCGAGACCTATCTCGCCTCTCATCCCCCTACGGCAGAAGCGCTGGTTATTCAAGGTCGTGCCTATCTGGTGAAAAAAGATTTCCCTCAAAGTATGGAGGCTTTCCGCAGCGCCAAAGAGATCGATCCGCAGACTCTTGACGCTTATCTCGGCATGGCGTCGGTGTATCTAGCCGAAGGTCATATAGAATCTGCTCTTCCCGTCCTGGAAACAGCCGCCGAACTTCACCCATCCGACAAACGAGCGCTTTTGTTGATTGCCAGGATTGTCATGGCCAGGGGGCAGCTTGACGAAGGCCTGGAAATTTGGAAAAAAGTTCTGGCCATTGACTCGCGCGACATCGACGCCCTTTATCAGGTCGGACTTCTCACCATAAATAGCGGCGACCTCGATGAGGGATCGAAATTTGCCGAAGATCTCATCCGCATTCATCCCAATCGTCCCGAAGGCTTTCAGCTTCGCGGCCTGATTCTCTACGAGAAACAAGAATGGGAAAATGCTGCCGATGCCTTTCAGCGCTCCCTTTCCCATGGCGGCAATTTGCAAAGCCATTATTTTCTCGGTCTTTGTCAATACCGCCAGGGTCGATATGAGGTGGCGCTCAGCGAATTCAATCGCGCCCTGGACATAGACCCCGATTTTACTCCGGCGCGCATGATGCTCGCTTCGACCTTGTTGGTGCAAAATCGTCTTGACGATGCGATTTTTCAGGGGCAGACCGCTGTGGCCAGCGATCCGCGCAATGCCTGGGCGCACAATGTGCTGGGGACGGCTCTGCTCATGAAGGGCCGGTATGAAGAGGGTATGGCCAGTTTGGAACTTGCCACCCAACTCGATCCAGGACTGGCCACGGTTCATCTGAAAAAAGGCGCTGTCAGTCTTGGCATGGGCGATATCCAGCGTGCGGAATCCGCCATGCTCGATGCGGTTCAAGCAAATCCCGATGCCCTGGAAAGTCGTCTTTCCCTGGCGCTGTTTTATGTCCGCCAGGGCCAATCGGACAAGGCGATTGCCTCGCTGCAGGAGGGCTTGGCAAATAATGAGCAGGATGCCTTTATCTATTACCAACTGGCCAACCTGTATTTTCGCCAGGAACGGTTTGACGATGGCGCTGAGGCTCTTGAACAGGCGAAATCGGCCAAGCCTGACTTTCTCGCCCCTTATTTTTCTCTGGGCGTGTTCCACTTGGCCAAGGCTGAGCCTGAAAAAGCTGTTGAAGAATATAAGGGCATTCTGAAACATGCCCCAGATAACTTCCAGGCTCTGACCCTTCTGGCTAATTCCCAGGACCAGATGGGCAACCGTCAAGAAGCCATTGCAACCTTTAAGAAAGCCGTGGATGTCGATCCGGTTCGCGGCACCTTGGTTTACGCCTACAACCTTATTCGGCGCGGTGAAAACCCCAAGGCACTCAGGGTGGTGAGCGAAGGTCT
This sequence comes from Geoalkalibacter ferrihydriticus DSM 17813, assembly GCF_000820505.1. Lineage (NCBI taxonomy): Bacteria > Pseudomonadati > Thermodesulfobacteriota > Desulfuromonadia > Desulfuromonadales > Geoalkalibacteraceae > Geoalkalibacter > Geoalkalibacter ferrihydriticus. The sequence continues at coordinate 198,992 of NZ_JWJD01000007.1, forward strand.
GGGCAAAGCGCCGAATGCTCCGCTTCTTCTGGAAATGCGCGGCAAGATTCATGCTGAACAAAGAGATTATCCCGCGGCCATTGCCGATTTCCGCAATCTTTCCCAAACATCTCCCGATAAGGGCCTGCCTCTTCTTGCGCAAACTCTGGTTGCATCCGGGCAGAACGATGAGGCTGTAGCTCTGGGCCTTAACCTGATCAGCAGCAATCCCGAGGCCCCTTTTGGTTATCTGCTGCTCAGTGCCATTCACAACGCAAGCGATAATAGCGACAAGGCCTACGCGGTTCTTGACGAAGGGCTGCCTAAGGTCAATGACCCTCGGCCCCTCTCCATGAATAAGGCGGGACTGCTGCGCGGACAGGGGAAAAACGCCCAGGCCCTTGAGGTTTACGGGAATGTTCTCAAAGACCATGAAGACTTTTTCCCGGCCGTTTACGGGAAAGCGTCCATTCACCATCAGCAGGGCGAATATGCCGAGGCTTCGCGTCTTTACCGACAAGCTGTTGAACTCAACCCTAATTTTGTGCCCGCACTAAACGACTTGGCTTATCTACTCACCGGCCAGAATCAAGTTAAGGATGGTCTTGATTTCGCGATGCGCGCTTTCCGGTTGGCTCCTACGGATCCGGCGATCATGGACACCCTGGGTTATGCCCTTTACCGCGACGGCCAATCTGATCGCGCCTTGGGTCTGCTTGAATCCGCGGCGCAAAGTCTGCCCGACAATCCCACTGTGCTCTATCATCTCGCGCTCGTATATCACGACTTGGGGAGATCCGGGCAAGCCCTGCAGACACTTGAATCGTCCCTTGCCAAAGGTGATTTCCCCGAAAAAAAACAGGCTCGCGAACTGCTTAACAATTTGAACGGGGCGCAGTGAGGTTGTCCATGAGCAAGTCGCTGGTGATACTTTTGCTGATTGATCTGGTGCTGGCCGCCAACGCTCTTGTTGCTGCGACTCTGATGCGCCTGGGGAATCTAAGCGGCACCTCCGAGCACGCTTTCGGCTGGCCTCATGTTGTTGTCTTTGCTCTGGTTTTGATGCTCTGCGGGTTTTTTGTCGAACTCTACAATCATGAGCGTGAACTCAGTAAAACTGAAATTGCGGTGCGCATCAGTATCTCCATCACCCTCGGCTTCTTT
>NZ_JWJD01000008.1 GCF_000820505.1 Geoalkalibacter ferrihydriticus DSM 17813
GAACTCTTTGGAGTAGCGGCCATTCGATCTCTTGCTCATGTTGAACACCTCCGCTGATAGGGTACACGTTGGTGTCCGATTTTTTCAACTTACCCCAACTATCAAAAGATGATCGCTCTCAACCGCGAAAAGAATCTTATACGGGAAAGCCCTGACAAACGCTTTACGAACTTCTTTTTGGCCCGGGGGAAAGGCGTCAGGCAATTCAATGATCCGTTGAATTGAGGTACGCACCTCCCGCTTGAAACGGGCGCCAAGCCCGGGATATTGAAGTTCGTAATAGGCCACCGCATCACTGAGTTCAAGTTGTGCTTGCGGAACAAAAAACACCTTCATTCGGCAAAAACGTCTTCCAGCGGTATCCCTTTGATCTTGCCAGCGCGATAAGCAGCAAGACGTCGAAGAGCTTCATGGTTCCAAATTTCTTCGATTTTTCGGTCTGGCCGGTCAACGCTTTCCAGCAGCATATCAACCAAGGCGAGGCGCTCTTGTGGTTTTAGTCTCAACGCGTTTTCAAGAATCTCTCTGGTGCCCATTCCTTTTTCCTTCCATGCGACTAGGTGCGAGACAAACCTGCCAACTGTAAGCGCGAAGGAGAGGCAAGTCCGAAACTATATGGACATCATCACCCCTTTTCACCTGAAAATCAACCGGTTAGGGTCATGAGAAAAGGGGTCAAATCTTTATTGTTGACAAGCCTTCCATCCCTCTTTGTTCGCAGATGGGAGATGACTCTCTTTGCGCCTTCTCTCCTTTGCGTGAAACCCGAGCCTGAAAACCTGCCTCACGCCCGTTCGCTGCGCTCTCTCAAGCCGCAAAGAATGCGGAGAAAAACGTTTTTTTCTTGAACGCAGATAAAGGCGGATTTACGCAGATGAAAACATTAAAACCAAATCTTAGGATAACACCTCAAAACCCTGAAACTTTATCTGGGTACACGTTGCGAATTTATCGGTTTTATGCCTTTGACCTTATCTGCGTGCATCTGTTCTTATCTGCGTTCAAAAAAATGACCTTAAAGATCTTGAACCACTTCAATAAAAGGGAGACGAATTTATTTTCCGGATTCCTTTTCATAAAAAACAGTACCAACCCTTTGAATATGATCGACCAGATCAGGGTTGTCTATCTGGTCGTAAATCGAAAGATCGATCTTATAGGGCAGCAGCACGTCATCCAGTGCGTTTTCTATCGACAAAAACGTCTGCCAACCCACCCTGTTCATGATGGTCAGGTCGATGTCGGATGCCGGCCGATAATTTCCTTTGGCGCGTGAGCCATAGATAACGACCCGTTCAACCTCTGGAAATTTCTGAAAAACTGAAATAATTTTTTTTCGGTCCTGCGCGGACAAGCCAAAGGCTTTATTCATTCCATCAAGTCCTCGATCTGACACTTTTGCTGGAACGATTGGTAGAATTCGGCAAATAATCGGCTGTAACGGTTCTCCAGGTTCCGTAGAATTTCGTTGGCCGTCTCCTCATTATATGTATGAACGGTTCGATTTCGATCCTGCAGCATGGCCATCCACCCATGCCCGTCGGAAATCAACTCACGCTTGAAGCCCTCACGGATAGCGTCACGTGAACCTGAAATGACTTCAGCGCCTTGCCAGAGCAAATAATCACGCAGAACATTCCAGGCCAACTCGTAGGTAAACTCAAAAGCCTGAATAGCCCCTTGTTTTTCAATATTGCTCAATTCACGCGTTGCGAGAAGTTCAAGCGCCTCCTGCAACTGAGCGTAGGCTTTTTTGAAATGATTGAATCTCTGCATCCAACGAGTATCTTCAGACATTAATCTATTCTTCCGGTTATAGGGGCACGAAAAGCAAGAGGGGCGCCTTTCGGGGTCGGACCAAGCGAACCATCCGTTTCCACGACACATTCAACCAGAAAACACCCTCATCTTCACCCTATGAGCCTTATGCTCGTGCTCGGGGTCAATTCTTTATTGTTGACAAGCCTTTCATCCCTCTTTGTCCGCGGGTGGACTATGTCTCTCTTCGCGCCTTGGCGGCTTTGCGTGAGACCCGATCTTTGAAAACCTGCCTCACGCCCGTTCGCTGCGCTCTTTCAAGACGCAAAGTACGCGGAGAAAAACTTTTTCTTGAACGCAGATAAAAACGGGTGGACGCAGATTAAATCAAAACCAGGTCGCAGAAAAACCATGACCCGGGTCGGACCAAGCCAACCAACTGTTTTTACGATACATTCAACCGAAAATACCGCCATCTCGGCATCAAAAGCCCTATTTTACCATCAAAATCAAGACTGTCTCAGGCCCATTCGATGTGTTCACTCAGCCAAAGCCGCAATGGAAAACCTGATCCCGAAAGATTTTGAATCGCCCTTCACGCCTTTACCCTTGAATTTTTCTCCTGCATTTCGCTGAGCCAATCAGCCATGAGTTCGGCGTAGTCGTTCAAGTGCGAGAAAATGCGCTTTGCCAGTTCTTCATTGTACGCGTGAACCGTCAGGTTGCGATCATCGACCAATTCCAGGGCCAGGCGTGCCTGCCCATCTGTCAATATCCCGGACTGTAAGCAGGCTCGCACCACGCCCTTAGGAGACCCCTGTCCAGCCCCTCCTTTTCACGGAGATACAGCTGGGCTGCTTTCCAGACAGCTTCAAAGGTATATTCAAAACGTTGAATGGCCGCATCGCGTACAATATCGTCGACATTTTTTCCCAAAGGCAGATCCTGGAAGCTCCCCAGGGCCTTTTCGGCCATTTCCAGTCTTTCTTTCAGGCGGTCCATTCTATCCCCTCTTTCAGCACTCTTTGTCGGAAATCTTCGTCGGCTTGCGACAAATCAACAAGATCCACAGGGTACGGCACATTGCTATTCTCGATCTCTTCCCGAATTTGACTGAGCAGGCCTGCAGGCAAGTTTTTTTCCGGAAACACCGCCACATCGATATCCGAGGTGATTGCGGCACGCCCGGTGGCATGGGAGCCAAAGAGAAAAATCCGGACGGGATATTCTTTGAGGTTTGCCACAATAATTTGTCGAATTTTGTTCAAGTCCTGTTCAGACGCCAAGGTTGCACCTTTCCAAATTAAACAACGCAAAACTGCGTCTTACGCCCGTTCGCTGCGCTCTCTCAAGACGCAAAGTACGCGGAGAAAAACTTTTCCTTGAACGCAGATAAAAACGGATGGACGCAGATGAAATCAAAATCAAAACCAAAACCAAAACGAACAGGGATACACATGCAGCCCTGGGGGTCAAATCTTTGCAGCCCTGGGGGTCAAATCTTTACTGTTGACAAGTTCTGCATCGCTCTTGATTCACAGGCGAGATATGCCCCACTTCGCGCCTTGACGGCTTTGTGTGAGGCCGACGTCAAGATCTGTCTCTGTCTCGTTCGCTTACGCTCGCTCAAGACGCGAAGGCCGCAAAGTTTTTTGGACACACTGTCTTTTGCGGGGCGGATCAAGGCAACCATCTGTTTCCACGCCTGTTTTAACCATAACGCATTCATGCTTCCGGCGTAAACGCTTTTTTGCCGGCAAAAACAGGCATGAACCTTAAGGCCTACTTGTGTGGCCTGTCTTTGGTCGTGCTTAGCGGCGCAGACGCAGGTTGGCTTTGATCTGCTCCCAGCGCCGGCGGTCTTCGCCGGCGAGGTTGCGACCGAATTCGCGCACGAAGGCGACCAGCACGGCGAGAAAACCGGCGGCGAAGGTGGCGACAAGCACCATGAGGGAGCGTTTGGGCTTGCTTTTCAGGTCGGGCACTGCCGCGGCATCAAGGATCTGGAGGGTGGAGGTGTTTTTGGCTTCGCTGATTTTAGCGACTTCGTACTGCTTGCTGATGAGCTCGAAGAGGGTTTCCTGCACCTTATATTCGCGCATGAGGCGAGCGAACTGCAGGCCGAGTTCGGGAACCTCGGCGATGACGAAAAAGAGATCGTCGCCCAGATGCCCCGCACCCGGGGACTGCTCAAGACGACGGATCTGCTCGCGGATCTGGACGATGCTCTCGCGCAGGGCACGCACCTCGGGGTTCTGCTCGGTCTGATAGGAAAGCAGTACGCCGAGCTCGACTTCCTTGCTGGCCAGCTCGCCCTTGAGGCGGGAGACGGCTTCAATGAGGCCTTTGGTCTGTTCATCAATACGGATGGTTTTGTGCTCTTGCTGGAAACGCTTGAGATTTTCCTCGGCCAGCTCGAGATCGCGCGCGACCAGGGCGAGCCGCTCTTCGAGAAAGACCCGCTCGCGCCCGGCGGTGCTGAGATTGATGCGCACGTTGAGCTTTTGCAGTTCCTCGACATAGGCGTTGGCCATCTCCGCGGCGAAGCGCGGATCTTCATCGTCGACGCTGAGAGTGATAAAGCCGGTCATCTTGTCGGCCGAGACATTGATCTTGCCGCCCAGGGCCTGATAGGCGCCGTTTCTGGTCTCCCACCCGAAGCGGTTCATCAGGTCGAAGCGCTCGATGATGGCATCGGAAATCGTGCGGCTCTTGGCCAGACCGACATAGAAATCGGCGGAACTGCCCCCCGGGGAAACCCCCGCCAGAGCGGCGAGTCCGCCCATTCCACCGAGCATGCCGCTCAGCCCGCCCTTTTCCTGCTGAGGAGGCAACAGCCGAGCGGTTGCGGTGAAGATGTTGGGCAGAGTCAAGGTGTAAATGCAGGCCAGAGCGAAGGTGGCAATGCAGGTACCGATGATCAGCCATTTATTCTTGACCAGAACGAGCAGCAGATCGAGAAGGTTGATTTCGTCGTCCGGCTCCGGGCGCACAGGAGGATGATCTTGGTATTTTTGTTCTTCGGTCATGATATTCTCTTAAGGGACGCGGTTTGCGGGACGCGGGACGCGAGGGGCAAAAAGTCTTGCGCCCTGCGGAGCCACATTCCGCGTCAGGGGTCTCTGTTCTTTTTCGCCCGAATCAAGCCACCGAGCATTGATGAAATGGCTTCTGTTTCACGAATCCATTTTTTTCCGAGGGCTTTTTCGATATAGGCGATATCCATACCGATATAAATCTGGGTGCGCAGCTCGCCGCAGGAGCCTTTAGAATATAGTAGAAACCTGACGCACTCGGCGCGGGAAATCCGCTCCATACCTTCGGCAATATTTGAGGGAATCGACAAACCGGATCGAGTGATTTGGTCTTTAAACCCGTAATCTTTTAATTCCCTCAACTCCTTGTAGATATCAGCACTCAAGCGCGCAGAACGCTTCCATACTTCCAAGTCCTCAAACCGCAAAGCCCCTCCCCTCCGTCAAAAAAACCGGCTTTTCGCGCCCCGCATTCCGCATCCCGCGTCCCGGCCGCTAAAACGAGGCCACCGCCGCGGCACCGAGAGCAATCTGGTAGAAGATCTGCGTGAGATCCTTGATCTCGCGCATGATGTGGATGCGGCGGAACTTCTCGGGAACCAGCAGGGTGTCGCCAGGATACATGACCGTGTTGTTGAAGCCGCCGAATACCCAGCGGAAATTCTCGCGATCCCAGCTCACCCCGGCGCCGGCCTGATTTTGGCTGAGGACGGTGCCGTCGGCGCGTACGATGAACATCTCGCGGGTATTGGCATCTTCTTTCGTGCCGCCGACCTGATTGAGATAGTGCGAGACGGTTTTGCCCGGGCTGAAGGTGATGGTAATGGGGTTGTAAACCTGCCCCAGCACCATGACGGTGCGCGGATTGGTGGGCACGGTAAGAGTGTCGCCGTCGAACAGTTCGATGTCATACTCGCTGCCGCGGAAATCCTCCAGAGGCGCGAGCCTGACCACCATGCGTCCGGTGACGGGCGTTTCACGCATTCTTTCCAAAAGTTCCTGTCGGGCCTCGAGCAATGCCTGCGCGGATTGAATGTCGTCGCGACTCATGGCGCCGCCGGCAATTTCGGACGAGACGCGCAACGCCGCCTGCTCCTGCTCACGTATCAGTTGTTCGAGGCGTTCCTGCTGCATCAGACGCACCGACTCACGGGAGAACTGGGCGCCGCGCAGGTAAGCGCGTTCGGTGAAGCCGCCGGCACGGGCCAGCAGGGAACCCAGGCTTTCGCCCTTGCCGACGGTGTATTCGCCGGGGAAGCGCACCTCGCCTTCCAGCCGCACGGTGGCCATTTCGGAGAAATCGGGGAGAGTGCGCACGAAAAGTTGATCGTCGGGATGTAGCGCAATGTTATGCGCGGGATCGCCGGCCAGCGCCTTTTCCAGGTTGATGAGAATCTGCCGGGTGCGACTGCCACGCGCATCGTACTCGAACCGGGTAATCTCCGCTTCATCACGAAAGGTTCCGCGCCGCAGGTTACCGGCGGCGACGACCAGATCGCGCACGCGCATCTCTTCGAAGTAGCGAAATAATCCGGGATCCTGCACGGCGCCGGATATGCGCACCTGGGCGCTCTCCTCCATCTCCTCGCGGGCGAACAGGGTGATTTCGTCGTGCTCCCGAAGCAGAATGTCCTCGGCGGGATCGCCGGCCAGGGCGGCGGCGAGATCGACGGTGATTTTGCGCGGTTGGTAAAGGGGCGGCACCATGCGCAGCACCTCGGCAAAGCCGGGGTAATAGTAGGGCAGCAAATTGTCGAAACGCAGCAGCAGTTCGCTCAGGCGCATGCCTTCCCGCAGCTCATAGGGTCCGGGGCGCGCCACGTAACCCTTGAGCATGACGTAGCGGTTCTTCACCGGGGCAATGGAGTGGACCTGCACCATGTCGCGATCGCGGAGAACGAATTGCAGGCCGGGTTCATCGGCGCGAGGATCTTCACCGAGATCGAGGTCGATGACCTTGCGCGACTGATGGGCGAGTACCCGCTCCACCTGTACCTTGCGCAGATAGGCGGTGGACTGGAAGCCGCCGGAGAGACGCAGCAGGTCGGCCAGGGTTTCGCCACCCTTGAGTTCATAGATGGCGGGGCGTCGCACGTCACCGGCGATGCCGACCTGCGCGCCGGCCATGGGCACATGGATGGTGTCGCCGGCCTGCAGGCGTAGGTCACGGCTGCGGTCGCCGGCGGTAAAAAAGGCATAGAAATCGACATCCGCCACCTCCTGTCCGCCGCGCACCAACTGCACGGCGCGCAGGCTGCCGTTGCGAGTCGGGCCACCGGCCAGGGTCAGGGCGTTGAGAATGGTGGCCATGGAACTGACCGTGTAAGTGCCGGGATTTTCGACCTCGCCAACCAGAAATACCTGGATCGAACGCATGGAACCGAGGGTCACGTTCATTTCGAAGTTACTGAAGTATTTGGAAATTGCCTGGCGGATGGTTTCCCGTCCCTGCTCCAGACTCTGCCCCCAGAGAGAGACGGGGCCGACGCGTGGGATGGTAATGACGCCGCTGCGGTCGATGGTCACCTCGTAGCGCCCGTCGATGGATCCCCACAGGTGAACATCAAGGCTGTCACCGGGGCCCAACGGGTAATCGGGTCCGACGGGTGCGAGGCGATCGGGCAGAAAAGCAGGATCGACAGCTTCAAAAAAGCGGAAACCGAACTGCTTGAGGTCGCGATCAATGCTTGGCGCGCGCAGATCCTGCAAATACCAGGGCGATTCGCGCTCGCCGGTGGCGTCGAGAAAACGGCGCCGCTCCTCCGGCGGCAGGGTCTGCAAGTAGACGCGGCGCCGTTGCTCGTCGAGCTCACGGAACATTCTGGCTTTTTCGCGCAGCGTCAGAGTCTCGGGCGCGGTCACCAGTTCAAGAAAAACCAGGCCCTGATAGTCTTCCTTGCTCAGTTCTTTGGGGTCAAGGGGCGCGGGTCGCAGGCTCTCGCCGCGTTCGACGGCGCCGCCAAGGGGGACCGGCGTCTGCCGAAACTGCTGCTCCAACTGCGAGGGCGCCACTTCTTTTTCTTTCTGCAAGCGCTTTGTCTGCTCGCGCAACCGCTCTTCGTTTCTGCGCTCCGCATCAAAACGCAGGTCTTCCCTGGTATCCGGATCCTGCGGCAGGGGGCGGATATCGCGCGGGTCAAAGGCACGCTGACCAGGGGTGCGTTGATCTTGGCTGCGCAGGTCCTGAGTGCGCGGATCCTCAGAATGGCCGGCGGCCGCAATCAGCAGCAAAATGCTGCAGAAAAAACCAGTCAACAGGGAGAGTGAGCGGCGCCGGGAGGCAGTCAGGGTTCTCATAAGCGGTAATCCAGAGTCAGTAAGGAGAAGTGATGGGTTTCGTTTTGACCGGAGAGGTTGCCCCGGTTACGCACCCGATCAAAGGCATAGCGTCCACTCAGGCGCAGGCTGTCGGTTGCTTGCCAGGCGAGGCTCAAACCGGGCTGCAGGTGGGATTCACGTATCGGATCGCTGTACCCGCGCGTCTGATAGTCCAGATCCAGTGCGGCACTCAATCCGCCGGGCAGATAGGCGGAGAGTTCCCCGTACCAGGAACGGGAGTCGCCGCCCAGGTGGTGACCGAGGATCTTGCGCTCATAGGTGTAGCCGGAACGATATTGGGAATGACGATACCAGACGGGGCCATGCCCCTCATAAGCCAGGTTGGTGTGTTCGACGCGCAGGGCCAGGCGGCCGCTGGGTTCAAGCTGCGGCAGGTAGACACCGGCCAACCAGGCTTTTTTGGCGATGAAGCCGCCGGCTTCGTCCTCGCCGCCGAGTTCGCCGTAGAGTTCCGCATTGCCTAGGAACGGCAGGGTCAGGCGCGCATCAAGGGCAGCCAATTGATTGCTGGTGTCCTCGCCGCCCTCGAGATTCTTACCGACGAGAATGGTGACGAACTCGGAGAGGTCGATGCCGGGACGCCCTTCGCCGCCGAACATGACCGCGCGCGAGCCGCCGATCTCCAACCAGGGCAGCGGCTTGAAGTTCAGGCGCATACCGGCGAAGTAGGGATTGGGCACCTCGCGCGCGCTTTCCAGTTCGCTCCAGAACATATCGAAACGCAGAGGCCCGAGATACTTGAACACCCAGGGCAGCAGAACCGGCGAGGGATTGGTGATACGCAGCATGTCGAGGGGCTTGGCATTGTTGCTGAGCACCAGAGTACCGTTGCGGCCCTGGCCCCACCACAGTGACTGGCGACCGAAGGACAGCTCAACAGGCCCGAGACCCAGAGCAGCGCGGCCGTCAAGCAGCCGCCAGTTGCCGTCGGTGCCTTCTTCCTGAATGGCGAACAGGGGACGCGCGGAAAAATGCAGGCGGCGCCAGAGGCGCGCTTCGCTCTCGAAGATGAGTTGCGCGTTGTGGCCTTCGCTGAAGTTGAGGCCCTGGCGATTGGTATCAAGCGCGAACTGTGTGGCATTGGTGCGGTTGGCGGTGGTCGAATCGCCGCCATCGCGCCAGGCATGGGTGAGGCTTGCGCCGCGCAGGGGCTGAAAGTAGTCGACGCCAACCCGGCCGCCGAGTTCGTCAAGCTCTGAACCCAACTCGCGCTCAAGATCGCGCAGCAGTTCGGCGGCAACGGGCAGGCGAGAAGCAGAATGGCTGCGCCGGGCGGCGGCGGTCAGGCGCGCCGCCTCCAGTCGTGTGTAGGGTCGGCTGCCTTTTAGGGAAGAATCGATGAGACCCAGCCCTTCAAGCTTATCAAGAGCTGGATAGACCCAACTGTCCAAAGGCAGGGGGGCGGAAACGGAGGCGGCAAAACCGGGAGAAGCCAAGGCGAGCATCAGTGCCGCCAGCAAAACAATCCATTTTTTCACAAAATTTCTACCTTTTGCGGGCAACTGGCGGTCGGAAGTAAAAGGAGGATGACATAGGGAAAATGAATTAAACTTCAGAAATTTCAAAACTATCAGTTGATCGTCACTTTTGTCAATATTTTAACCCTTTACCGCCCGGCCACTTCAACTTTGGTGCGCAGCTGCCGACGCTGTTCGGAAAAACAGTAGGAAATCAGGGTTTCCTGGTCTTCATCTTCAATCTCGGTGAAATAGACCGCCACCGACCAGCCAGCCGCACCCTGTTCGACGACACGCACCACGCGTCCCTCGCAGCGCACGATTTCGCGCGGCGGGCCGGGAATACTCAACTCGAAGCCCAGTTTCTGCCCCACCGCCATGGTCAGAACGGCGGTGAACATCATGCCGCCGCCGCTCAGGTTGATGCGCTCACGGGGCGACTCGAAGAGCTCGGGGATGTAATCCGGCTCGTCGCTGCACCGCCAGTAGCGCACCGGCACATCGACATCGATGCGGAAATGCTCGCGCTTCTGGGGATGTTCGTAGGCCTCGGTGGCCTCGAGGAGCACCTGGCGGTCGTTGACCACCTGGCGGATATGCCCGTGCACGGAGATGGTCGGTCCGGCAACAACGATGGCCAGCTTGAATTCGCCCTGGGGGTCGATATTGCGCGGCAGGGTGTCGGGGGGGAAACTGACCTTGACGACGGTGGCCGTGACTGGTTGGGCGATGCCCTCAAAGGGCAGCGATCCCGTGCCCCGCGTGGGGAGGTAGACTTTGACGGATTTTCTTCCCCCCAAATGTTGGAGGGCTGCCTGGGGAGAAATTTTTTCCATGGGGAAAAATCAGATTGCCTGTCAGAAATTGCCGCTGACGATGGACCCCCGGCCGGTCGCAGCGCCGCGGTAGCCCGACATGGCCGCCCGCCCACCGCGAGCCTGGGTCAGCTCACTGGAAATAACCGACATCATGCCACGAATTTTTTCCGAGAGCAACCGGTTGTTGTCCTGCACCTGCTGCATGAGTGATTGGCGCCGTTCCAGGGCAGCGACCAACAGCGGATCGGATGTGGCCTCGGGCAGCAAACCGGCGATGACACGGTCGAAGACTTCGACCTGAGCGCGGCGCCTGTGTAATTCTTCGGCAAAAGCGACAATCCCTTGAGCAACGGCGCCTGCCGCCACCGCGTCAAATTCCGCAAGGGCGTCAAGCATTTCGGCATAATGGCGGGTCGAAACCTCCACGGCTTGGGGCAAATCGGCGATGGTCACTGCAACCTCTCGGGGTTTTCTGGTGATTTAAACAGTTTAAGGAGTGAGCAACGTCGCCCACCCCCGCTCGGCATCCTTAATAGGCCGCGGCGACCTGGGCACTCTGTTCGGGTGCCTGGCCAGCGCGCTCCTTGCGCACGATTTCGGCGGCCTGCACCCAGGCCTCGCGCAGCTCGCCAAGGATATTGAGAACCGGCTGCAGTACCCGGGGATCGTTCTTGGCGTTGGCGCGGGGGATTTCGCGCATGATGAAATCATAGAGCGCCGCCAGGTTGGCCGCGATCTCGCCACCGACTTCATGATTGAGGGTGGCATTAAGCTCGGCGATGATGGCCAGAGTTTTGTCGAGGTTTTTAATCTTGAGGGCGCGGTCGCCGTTCTCCATGGCAACGCAGGCCTGGTTGAGAAAACGGATGGCGCCGTCGTAGAGCATGACCAGAATCTGCTCGGGCGAAGCGGTCTGCACCTGAGTATTACGATAGCTATTGAGATAAGCGTTCATTATTTTCTACCCCCTAGGCTGGACAACATGGACATCTGTTGGGTGAGGTAATTGCCGGTGGCGCTCATGGCGCTGACGAGTTCTTCCATGGCGGAGAATTGCGCGCGCAGGGTTTTCTCACGCTGCTCCAAGCGCATTTCCTGCCGTTCGATCTGGGTGGCGATGCGCCGCATGCCACTGTCGGTCGCCTGTTTGCGGCTGGCGAGAATACCGTTGGTGCTATCGGTGGTGCCCTTGAGATACGTCTTGAATTTGGCGGCGATGCCCTCGACGCCATTGCCTCCGGCGAACAATCCGATCACCCCGTCGAGATCGTTGCGAATGGCGTCCTTGAGCTTGGTCCCGTCGACCTTCAGGGTGCCGTCGCGCTGGGTTTCCATCCCGAGCTGGGTCAGAGCCTGAATGCTGTTGTCGCCGCCGATCGCCGTGCCGACCATCATCTGCAGATTGCGCCGCGGCGCCTGCAAGCCGGCGTCACGCCCCCAACTGGCATCGTTTTGTTTGGACACGAAGGAAACCATGTCGTTGTAGGCGGTGACAAATTCACGCACCTTCTTTTCCACCGCATCCACGTCGAGATCGACTTGCAGACCGGTACTCTCCGCCGGATCGCCGTGTTCTTTGAGCAGATCGATGGTCACACCGGGGATGGCTTCGGTAATCGTGTTGCTGGTGCGGTAAATATCGATGCCGTCAACCTGGATATGGGCGCGGGTGCCCTCCTGGGTCTGGGTGAAGAGCGGGTTGGCGTAGCTGCCGCCACTGAGGGAGGCGCTGATTTCAACCGGGGTGCCGGCGTCGTCGGCGGTGATGACCAGCCGATAGGGGTTGTCGGCGTCGCCGTCGTTGATGATGGCGGCCTTGATTCCCGCGCCGGCGGCATTGATGGCGTCACGGATGCCGCCCAGAGAGTTGTTGCTCTCACCGATATCAATCTGTACCGCATCGCCACCGCCGACCTGCGCACTGATGCTGCCGGTGCCGAACTCCTTGGCGTTGACATCGGCAAAGCCCTGACTGACTTCTTTTTCACGCTGTGCCAGGCTCACCACATTGATGTTGTAGCTGCCCTGCATGGCGGTTGCAGAGGCACTGACCTTGAAGAATTCTTCGGACGCGGCCGTAGCCTTGTTGACCACCAGCTTGCCTGCCGATTCGAGCCCTTCGGCCTTGGCCTGCAGATCCTTGAGCTTCTTGTCGAAATCGGTAAAGGCGGTGAGTCGCGTGCGCAAAAAATTGCGGTCGCGTTCCAGCCGCTCGATGGGCTTGCGCTCAGCCTGCAAAAGCTGCTTGATCAAAGAATTGGTGTCGAGGCCGGTGGCCAGACCGCCGATCTGAATGGACATGGGTGTGCTCCCTTGAAGCGCGGGGAGTCGGTCCCGCTGGTCGTCTGGGGCAGACACGCCGCCGGGCGCGCCCTTTCGAGGTGCTTATCGGCAGGGGAGAGAAAAGAGTTTAGAAGAAAATTCTCATGGAATCCGGGAGCGGTGCGTTGGTGGTTTTCTTGAAAAATTCGTCATCGGAGTGCAACAAGAAAGAATCGTACCGCATCCGACTTCTTGCAGTCGCACGCGTTGGAGGTAAAATTTGGGTATGGAAAAAACAAGAAAATTCATCATCGATCGTTGGCGGGTATGGTTGGCGGCCACGCTTTTGGTGCTGGCAGCGGGTTGTACGCATGTACTTCCACCATCAGCAAGACAGGATGTGGATCCCTATCTCGACCTGGCGGCGGTCAAAGAGGCGCCGCATGAGTATGAAGGGCGCACGCTGCTGCTCGGCGGATTGATCGTCGACCATGAAGTGACCCGTGAGGGTTCGCGGCTGGAGGTTTTGAGCTACACTCTGGACCGCTGGGGGCGGCCCTTGCGCGCCGACGAAGACGCGGGCCGCTTTCTGACGAAGACAGAGCGCATTCTCGACCCGGCCCTTTACGAGAAAGGGCGTCAGGTGACCCTGACCGCCGTGGTAAGCGGCACAATGTCGCTGCCTTTGGGCGAAACCGAGTACCGCTATCCGTTGCTGCGCCTGAGCGCCATCTACCTCTGGCCGCGCCACGACCCTTATCGTGAGCGGGATTTGTTCGGGCCGCCCTACTACCCTTATACTCACCCTTATCATTCCCCCTTCCGCCCCTATCCCTTCGGCTGGTATCATCCTTGGTGGTAAGACCGACAAGCGCTGGTGAGCAACGCTCACTCCTTGTTTTTTTCTTAGATCGCTGCGGCGAGGGCAAAAACATATTGGGAGTAATTCCGTGACCCTATCCATGTTCGGCAGCCTGCTGGGCGGCATCGGCCTGTTCATCCTCGGCATGCGCCTGATGACCGACGGGTTCAAGTACGCCGCGGGGCGCGCTTTGCGCGACATTCTCGCGCGCTCGACGCGCACGCCCTTGCGCGGTATTCTCTCGGGCGCCCTGATCACCGCAATGGTGCAGGCCTCGGCCATGGTCACCGTGGCGACGATCGGCTTCGTCAATGCCGGGCTGATGAGCCTGCGCCAGGCGCTGACCCTGGTCTACGGCACCAACATCGGCACCACCATGACCGGGTGGCTGGTGGCGGCGGTGGGTCTGGATTTCAACATCCAGGCCCTTGCCTTGCCCGCCATCGGAATTGGCATGGTTCTGCGCGTGTTACGCGGCGAGGGTCGAGCGGGGCGGCTGGGCGAGGCCCTGGCGGGTTTTGGTCTGTTTTTCAGCGGGCTCGACGTGCTTAAGAACGCCTTCGGAGCCCTCGGGCAGGGTCTTGAATTCAGCGCCATTGCCGGCGATGGCCTGCTCGCCGTGGCGGCCTTTGTCGGCGCCGGTTTTCTGCTGACGGTGCTGCTGCAATCCTCGAGCGCCGCGCTGGCCATCGTTCTGACCTCGGCGGCGGGCGGCGTGGTCGGGGTCGCCGACGCGGCGGCCATGGTCATCGGCGCCAACGTCGGCACCACCCTGACCGCCCTGATGGTCGTGCTTGGAGCCACCGCCAACGCCAAACGGGTGGCGGCCGCCCACATCGCCTTCAATCTGATTACCGGCGTGGTGGCCTTTGCCGTTTTGCCGCTGATTCTGGCGCTTTTCGCCACCGCGCAGAGCCGGCTCGGTCTGGGCCTCGGCCCGGCCACGGAACTCGCCCTGTTTCACACCGCCTTCAACGTCCTTGGCGTGTTGCTGTTGTGGCCCTGGACCGGCCGGCTGGTGAAATTTCTCAACACCCGCTTTGTGCGGGGGGAGAAAGACCAGGGACAACCCAAGTACCTTGACCGCACCCTGGCCGCGACGCCGGTGCTTGCCCTGCAGGCGCTGAGCCGCGAACTGGCCCGCCTGGGAGCGATGGTGCGCGCCATGGCCCGGGAAGCCATCAGCAGCGAACAGGTCGCTACGCAGAATCTCGAGGAGGAGCGCGCGGCGGCCGACCATCTGATCGAGGCCATCGGCGAATTCAGCAACCGCATGCAGCAGAACAATTTGCCGCCGCTGCTGGCGGATGTGCTGCCCGATGCCTTGCGGGTATCACGCTACCACAATGAGATGGCCGAGCTGGCGGTGCTTATCGGCCAGGCGCAGCAGCGTCTCGGGGATCTGGGGCAGGGGGAGCTGGGCGCCGAAATCGGAGCCTTCAAAGGCCGGGTGGTGGGCCTTTTGACCGCCTTCGACCACCGGCCTGACGAGGGCCTGGAGGCCGATGCCATGAGGGAACTTCAAGAGGCCTACCAGGGTCTCAAGAGCCGCCTGCTGCGCGCCGGGGCCGAGGGGCGTGTTGCGGTACGGCGATTGGTCGAGGAACTCGACAATTTGAGCAATATCCGCCGGCTCGCCGAACAGGCCGACAAGGCCGCGCGTTATCTGCGCAATCTGCACGATTACATGAAGGATGAAAAACCTGCCACGGAGGTGCTTAAAGAGGGAGAAGGACCGTCTCAGGAATCTTGAGTCAGAGCGCCGGAGCCAGGAACCAGTTCCTGGATCACGCGAAAAAATTCGTTGAAATCAACAGGCTTGGCAACATAACCGTCGAGCCCGGCGGCAAGGATGCTTTCGCGGTCGCCGCTCATGGCGTGGGCGGTCAGCGCCAGAATGGGAATGTGCGGATCAAAGGCCCCGGAGCGATCCTCGCGGATGGCGCGGGTGGCGGCCAGACCATCCATAACCGGCATTTGCACATCCATGACCACCAGATCAAAGGTCTTCTCCGCCAATGCACGCAGGGCTTCCTCGCCATTGACGGCACAGTTCACCGTGTGACCCCTTTTCGCCAGCACGCGAACCATCAGGGTGCGGTTGACGGGATTGTCCTCGGCGAGCAGGATGCGCAACGGTCGCCCGCCTGGCGCTGCGGCCACAGCTTCAGGCTCCGCGTCGAGCAATTCGGCGGGCACGACCGGCAACGCCAGATTCACGCTGACGCGGGTTCCCGCGCCCGGAGCACTTTCCAAGTCGATCTTGCCGCCCATCAGGTCCACCAACCTCTGCACAATCGTCAAGCCGAGACCACTGCCCTGAAAGCGCCGCTGATAGGTGCCGTCCTCTTGGGTGAAGGGATCGAAAATCCGCTTCTGCATGTCCGGCGCAATACCCACGCCCGTATCCGCCACGGTCAGGCGCAAGCCGATGTTTCCAGTGTCGGAGCACGGCGCGGCGCTCTCCAGGGACAGCCTCACCTGCCCCTGGGCGGTAAATTTGACCGCGTTACCGAGGAGATTGAAAAGAACTTGCCGCAACCGCGTGGCGTCGCCCATGACCAGGGTCGGCACCTCGGGCGCGATGTGCGAACGCAGAGCGAGGCCTTTTTCTTGCGCGCTCTGGCGAAACAGGGCCAGGGAGTCGTCGAACAGCTCCGCCAAGTCCAGGGGCTCGCTGCAAATTCTCAGGCCGCCGGCATCCATGCGCGACACGTCGAGAATGTCGTTGAGCAGGTGCAACAGGTTCTGTCCCGAAGAATAGGCGATCTCGGCGCATTCTTTCTGCTGGGCGTCGAGGGCTGATTCCTGCAGAAGTTCGAGCATGCCCAGCACCGCGGTCATGGGCGTGCGGATTTCGTGACTCATGTTGGCGAGAAATTCACTTTTGGCTCGATTGGCGGCTTCCGCGCGGCGGCGCGCCTCCTCCAGGTCGCGCTCATAGAACATCTTCTGGATGCCCAGGGCGAAAAGATCGGCCAGGCGGCTGAGGGTTTTCAGATCCTGCTCCCCATAATCGGCGCTGCCGTTGACCACGGCGATCTGTCCGACCGCCTCGCCGCCGCGAAACACCGGCACCGCCATAAAACGCGTCACCGGCACATGCCCCGGCGGCAGGCGGCCGAAGCTGGATTCGGCGGAGGGATTGTTGGTGAAAAAGCCCTGCCCGCGATTGAGCGCCTCGCCGCACAGACCCGGATACCGGCCCTCGGGCGTGCAGGGAAAGGTGCTCAGGCCGCCCTCGGCGGGCATGCGGCAGGCCGGATCCATCATCGCCGAAAGGCTGAAGTGAACGTGATCACGGGTGGCGGGATCAATAATGGCAACAAAACCCTGGCGACTGCCGGTGAGTTCGCAGGCCTTGTCTTTTACGACATCGGCCACCTGGCGCAGATCGGCACCAGGGTCCAGCAGCAGCCGCGAGAGTTCGGCCAGAGCGTCCTTGATGCGGCTTTCCCCTATGGCAGCGGACTGAGCCTGTTGGCGACACAACAGCACATAGAGCAGCACGCTGGTCACCGCGACGAAGAAGACACCCTTGCCGCCTTGCAGCAGGGCCAGCCAAGCCGGATCGGCGGTCATCAAATAGACCAGGCGATCGGAAAGGACAATCCATAGCAGTGCCGCCAGAGCATAACTCAGAGTGATGTTCAGGGGCCGACGCGTCGTCAGGCGCAAGAAAAGCATGAAAATCCCAGGGCAAAAGGGACGATGAATGGCTGGTTGGGCCACGGGCGGCGAAAAGCCGGATACACAAAAGCGCACCCATTTTATGCGAAAGGCACTCTCTGAGAAAAGGGGCTCTGTGATTTTTTGTTGCGAATCTTTGTTCAGACCAGGCGCGACGCGCCAAGCCACTGGCTCTCGAAAGCACTCACCGTCAGCGGCGGGCTGAAAAGATACCCCTGCATCTGGTCACAGCTATTGTTGCGCAAAAAGAGATCGTGCTCTTCTTTTTCCACGCCCTCGGCGAGAACCTTTAAATTGAGGCTGTGCGCCATCGCGATGATGGTACGGCAGATGGCGGCGTTCTGCGGATTTTTATCGCTGTCCATGACAAAGCTTTTATCGATTTTTATGAGATCGAAAGGAAATTTCTGCAGGTAGCTCAGGGAGGAATAACCGGTGCCGAAGTCATCCAGCGCAAGTTGGTAGCCACGCTCCTTCATCCGCATCAGGATGCGGGCGGCTTCACCGGTATTTTTCATGATCAGGGTTTCGGTGATTTCAAAGGTCAGATGCGCCGGACTGATGCCGTGGCTCTCGGCACCGGCGTCGATGGCGGCCAGGCAGTCTGAACCATGAAATTGACGGGGCGACAGGTTGATGGAGAGATTGAAATCCTCCACCCCGGAATCCAGCCAGGAGCGTAACTGCCGGCACCCCTCGCGAATCACCCAGGCGCCCAGCGGGCTGATCAGATTGCTCTCTTCGGCCAGGCCGATAAAGCGATCGGGCGCAAGCAGGCCGAGCACCGGATGCTGCCAGCGCACCAAGGCTTCGGCGCCCACCAGGCGCCGGGTCGCGGTGTCGAATTGGGGCTGGTAATAAAGCAGAAATTCGTTGCGCTCCAGGGCCCGGCGCAGATCGCCCTGGAGCATCAAGTTTTCCGTGGCGCGCCGATTCATGCTCGGATTGTAGAGCTGGAAGCTGTTGGGCCCTATCTCCTTGGTGCGGGCCAGGGCGGTTTCGGCGTTTTTCAGCAGCATCTCGACCGTGGTCCCATCGTGGGGAAACATGGCCAGCCCAAGACTTGCCGTCAGGTAGATTTCGCGCTGGTCGATGCGGAAGGCGGGGGTCAGGCTCTCAAGGATTTTCAAGGCGACGCGCGCGGCATCCTGCTCTCCCTGCAGCTGCGGCAGCGCCAGCAGAAAACTATCGCCCCAGAATCGCGCCACGCTGTCTTCGGCGCGCATCGCGCAGCTCAAGCGTCGCGCGGTCTCCTTGAGAACCTTGTCGCCGAAGCCGTGAGCGAAGGCGTTGTTGATGCGCTGGAACTGATCGAGGTCAACCACCACCACCGCCAGCTTTTCATCACCACGCTGGGCGCGGGCCAGGGCCTGGTCGAGGCGGTCGCGGAACAGGATCTGGTTGGGCAAACCGGTCAGGGAATCGTAATAGGTCAGGCTGTGGATTTTTTCGTCGGCGCTTTTGCGCGCGGTCACGTCCTCGGCCACTTTGAGAAAATGGGTGACCCGGCCCTGGGCGTCCTTGACCGGTGAAATGGTCGCGCGCTCCCAATAACTCTCGCCGCTCTTGCGACAGTTGAAGAACTCGCCTCGCCATTCCTGCCCGCCCCGGATGGTTTCCCACAGTTCGCGGTAAAAGCCCTCCTGCTGACTGTTGGAACTGAGCAGCGCCGGCGACTTGCCCAACACTTCTTCGGGAGCATAACCTGTCACCTGGGTAAAGGCCGGATTGACGTATTCGATGCATCCTTCGGCGTCGGTGATCACCAGCACACTCGGGCTCTGTTCAATGGCCCGGGAGAGTTTACGCAGGTACTCTTCATTCTCGTCGAGCTTTTTCTCGGCAGCAACCAGGCGCCGCTGGGTTTCCACCCGGTCGCAGGCCTGGGCCACCACCGCCGGCAGCAACGCGAGAAACCTTTCGTCCTTGACCAGATAGTCCAAGGCACCAAGCTTCATCATGTCGACGGCGATGCGCTCGTCACCATTGCCGGTGATGATAATAAAGGGGATGCGCCGCTCGGCCGCGCGCAGGTGCGCAACCACTTCGCGCCCGGTCATGTCGGGCAGATTGAAGTCAAGCAGCAGCAACAGGGGCGTCTGCGTGTCCAGCCAGTCCAAGGCCTCCCTGCCGGTCGCCACCAATTCAACCGCATAGCCGGTGCGCCGCAGGACACGCTCGACAATGCGGGCAAAGCCTTGCGCATCCTCCACCAGCAGGATGACATCGCGGGCCTCCACTTCGCTCGCCCCTTGCTCAGCCTGTGCCATCATCCCTGACTCCCCTGTCCTGGGCTTTAAATCGAATGCCGGTACCACAGACGAATCCAACGGACCCAAAACACCAAGAACCGGCAGAAAAATATAAGGTAAGGCTAATTTAGAAAACCTAAAGAATCAAGAGATTTTTCACTGCACTCTCATTCAGATCAAGAATTTAGGCATTTTTCCGGCGCCGAATCCACGGATCCCGGTTTACAAATTACACCGCAGCACCTAGAATCTTGGCACCCTCGGTGCTTTGCCGAAACCCCGGAGATCTCTGCATGAATGCCCCGCAACCTTCACGCATCGCCAGCCTGAACGCCAAGATCGGCAGCTACGGCAAGGAAAACCTCGCGGACATCCTGCATGTGCTGGTCGAGGCGATGAACGTTCTCACCCAACAATCGCGCTGTCGCATCTATCTGGAAGATCTCACCAGCGGCTCGCTCACCTGTGCGGCGGCCTCGGGACCTTTCGCCGATCTGATCCGCCGCAAGTCTTTTCCCATTACCAGCACCGCATTTGCCGTCTCGCGCGTGTACATGACCCAGGAAGAGCTGGTTCTCGAGGATGTCGCCGCCTCATCGAGCCCCTATGCCCGCGAACTTGCGGATAAATTCAATATCCTCTCAAGCTATCTGACACCGCTGTTACACAATGGCCGCTCTCTCGGGGTGCTGTGTGTCGACAGCGGCCGCCTCGGTCAGATTCCGGACAGGACGCAGCGCCAACAGATCAAAACCTTTCTCGCCGAGGTGATCGGGCTCATCGATCTGGCACGCAAATACCACCAGCAAATTGTTCTGGCGCGCCTGGTGGATCAGGCGAAAAAGCGCGAAGCGGCCCAGTACATGATGAAATCGGCGGTGCGCCTCATCGACAAGCTGGCCTTGGCTTCGGTTCTGGTGCCGGCGCCGGCCGGCGCCCGGGACGAGCCGGGATTGCAGATTCTGGCCTCTTATTCCAAGGAAAAAGAGGCCAAGCGCCTCTACGAAGACGACAAGATGGTAAGTCTCGGTCCGGGACGCTCACTGCTGGCGCGCTACATCGACGGCAGCGGCGTGATTACCGACGATCTGCTGCTGACCCCGACCTATTTTTCCGACCTTGAATCGGAAACCCTGCAAAAACGCTACATCACCGAAGAACTGGGCCTTAAATCCCTGTACCTGGTACCGCGCTTCGAACCGCGTACACGGCGAGTCATCTGCCTGGTCAATTATTACACCCGGGAAAAATACTTGTTCAGCGATTTCGAAAAGGGCCTGCTCGAAGCGCATGCGGAAATGGCGCAACGCGCCATCGAGGAAATCGGCGGCCAGCACATGGAGATCCAGGTGCTGGCGGAAATCAACGATCTTTTGCAGGCGCGCTTCAGCGGCCTGCAACCCTTTCTCAACCGGGTTCTTTCCAAGGCAACGGAAATCATCGGCGCCGACACCGGCAGCATTGCCCTGGTCGAGCAGATCGACGACCGTAAATGGCTGGTGGTCGAAGACGGTGAAGGGCGGCTGCTCGGCGCCAAGAGCAAGGAATGGTTGAAGAAGAACATCCCCCCCATCCGCATCGGCGCCTTGGATCTGCCGCCCGAGGAGCGCAGCCTCACCGGCTATGTCGCCGCCACCGGACGCCCGCACCTGGTGGGCGACACCCTGGAAGAGAAAGCCGCGGGCGGCTTTTATCGCGAGATCACCGAGGCAATTCGCAGCGAACTGGCCGTCCCGGTCATTTGCGAAGGCGAGGTCATCGCCGTGATCTGCCTCGACAGCCTGAAACCTCACCACTTCACCGATGAGCACCAGCGCATTTTGATGATCATCGAGCGCATGATCTCGCGCCACATCGCCGACCAGCGCCGCATCGAAAAACTCACCACCGAAGTCAATCGCCTGCGCTCCGATGTCGGCTACAAAGACCCCAAGGTTTCGTCCTACAAACTGGGCAACATTATCGGCAACTCGGCAAAAGCCATGGAGGTCGTCGATTTCATCCAGAAAATCAGTCCGCCGCTGGCCAACCGCATCGCCTTCTGGAGTCAGAGCAACATGCAGGAGGCGACCCTGGGCCTGCCTTCCATTTTCATCACCGGGGAAACCGGCAGCGGCAAGGAGTTTCTCTTCAACAACATCTATTCGCGTCTCAACGAGATTTATAAGGACAAAATCCGCCCCGGCATGGAACTGCCCTTGAAAAAAACAAATATCGCCGCCTACAGTGGCGAGCTGACCTATTCGGAACTCTTCGGCCACAAGCGCGGCGCCTACACGGGAGCCAACGCCGATCGTCAAGGCATTCTCGAAGAAGCTCACGGCGGGGTGGTGTTTCTGGATGAAATCGGCGACGCCGACCCCAAGACCCAGGTACAATTGCTGCGTTTTCTCGACAACGGCGGCATCGTGCGTCTGGGCGAAAACATTACCCGCTACGCCCGCGTGTTGCTGGTGGCGGCAACCAATAAAAACCTGCGCCAGTTGATCGTCGAGGGCTTGTTTCGCGAGGATCTCTACCACCGCTTGACGGAATTGACCATCGAGGTGCCCTCCCTCAACGAACGCCGCGAGGACATCGGGGATCTTGCGGTACACTTTCTCGGGCAACTTTTCCGCGTCTACAAAAAGCCCGAGGAGACCGACGCCGACCTGCCGACCCTGAGCCGCGGCGCGCGCGAAGCCCTCATCAATCACCACTACACCGGAAATATCCGCGAACTGCGCAGTATTCTGCTGCGCGCCCTGATCTTTCGCCGCGCCGCGACCATCACCGCCGAAGACATTCGCGCCGTGCTGCCCGGGCCGACGCAACCCTCAGCGGGCCATCGCGCACAAAAGCTGGCCGGTGCCCTGGCCGATGAAGTATTCGGCGACATCCGCGCAGGGCGCAAGGACTTCTGGCAAGCCGTCTACGAACCCTATTCGCGCAGCCGCCTGACACGCGAAATGGTGGTTGCGGTGATCGAGCGGGCGCGCGCCGAAGGCGCCGGCACCATGCCCAAGCTGGCCCTGGCACTTCACGCCTGCGATCCGAAGAGCAGCGATCCGGAGGAGAAAAAGACCTTCTTTCGCTTCAAGAACTTTTTGTACAAGACGATACGGATTTCGTGACACGACCCTGACGGCTGGATAGGACACGGATCAAATCTGCTCCAGACGGATAAAAAAAAACATTTCACCGCAGAGCGCGCCGAGCACGCTGAGAAAAAAGGAGAAAAAAAGCCAAAGTGATCCGTGTTCCATTGTCTTAAGCTTTTTCACCAAGGAATTTCATCATGTTTCAATTGCACCCCCAGCTTGAAGCCGACACCATCATGCTCGGTGATTTTCCTTTGTGCCGCCTGCTGCTCATGAACGATGCGGCCTATCCCTGGTTTATTCTCGTGCCGCGCCGCACCGATATCCGCGAAATCTATGAACTCGATGATGCGGATCAAGCCGCGCTGCTGCAGGAATCCTCGTTTCTCGCGCGGCGGCTGACCGCCGTGTTCGCGGCCGACAAGATCAACATCGCCGCTTTGGGCAACCTGGTGCCGCAACTGCACGTGCATCACATCGTGCGCTACCGCAATGATGCGGTCTGGCCGGCGCCGGTGTGGGGACAGGCGCCGGCCAGGGCCTACACACCACGGGAACTGGCGGCGATGTTGCTCAAAGTGGGCCTGGTACTGGGAGAAGGCACAGAAATGGTGAATGACCATGAGGAAAGTGAGAAGCGCACATGAACCGATTGAAAATCATTGCCGCGGCAGTATTGGCTTTTTTACTGCTGATCGTGATCGTGCAGAACATCGAGCCGGTGGAAATAGACCTGCTGTTTGTCTCCTTTGAACTTTCCCTGGCGGGTTTGCTGTTCATCGCCTTGGGCGCGGGATTCGTACTCGGCGCGCTGGTGGTTTGGCTTTCTAGAAAGAAAGGGCCCACCAAAGACAAAAAGGCTAAAACCAAAAAGGAGAAAAAGCCGGAAGAAAAATCCGGCGAACCAAACAGCGCAGAGGCCAGGGACCAGGTGGAGCCCGGGTTCGAGGCCACGGCGCCCAATGCGGCGGTTAGGGACGAAAAGCCTTAAGCCGGCGCGTCACTCTGCGGCTGACCTCATCGCGCCAAGGGCCAACCACGGCCAGACACAGAGATTCGCGACGAAAAATCTGGCGGGCCATTTGTTGCAGCAATTCTGCTGTGATGCCGGCAATTTCGCGGCGCTCCCGGTCCAGGGTGCGCAGATTTCCGACGGCTTCGCCCCACCCGTAGCGCGCGGCCAATTCCTCGGTGAAATCACAGCTGAATTCGAGTTCATAAAGAAATGCGCGCACCACTGCCGCCAATTCCTCTTCGGGAACGGGGGTGGTGCATAGCTCTTCGAGCAGACGCAGCACCTCATCCAGAGCTTGTTCCAGATTCTCCGGCGCCAAGGACAAATCGATGGCCAAAGCGCCGGTTTCCGCGGTCTGCATGAGTTGGGCTTCGACGCCGTAGGTCAGGCCCAACTCTTCGCGCAAGCGCAGCATCAAGCGCGCGCTTCCCCCACCGGACAACACCCGCCGCAACACGCGCAGTGCCAGGCTGCGTTCATCCTGGCGCCCCGGCCCGCGAAACGCCAATTGCAGCGACACCTGCGAGCCGCTGTCGCGCACCCAACGGCTGTGTGGTCCGGGGCTTTCCGTCGGCTCGTTGAAAACCTGGGCCGCGGGTGCCGGCGAACCCTGCCAGGACCCGAAGTGTTTGCTTACGGCAGCGACGAAAGCGCCGTGTTCGACGCGCCCGGCAGCCACCGCCACCAGATTGTGGGGAGTGTAGTATTGCGTCCAGTGCCGTTCGAGATCCTCCAGACGCATAGCCTCGATGGTCTGGCGACTGCCGATGGGCGGTCGGCCGAGAGGATGATCGGGCCACAGGAGCCGCGCGCCCAGGGTGTCAGGGTTGATTTCCTCGCCCTGTTCGTTGAGATCTTCCAGTGCTTCTTCAAGAATCACGCGCCGCTCGGTTTCCAGATCGCGCAGCAGCGGATAGCGCAGCATGGCGGCGAACAGCTTGGTGGCCTGGTCGAGATGGGCGGGGTGCAGCCGCGAATGATAGCAGGTGGTCTCGATGTCCGTGGCGGCGTTGACGTAGCCGCCGATGGCCTCGAAGGCGCGCTCCAGATCGGGGCCGGTGGGATAATCGCGGTTGCCGCGAAACAGCATGTGTTCAAGAAAATGGGAGACCCCGGCCACCTCAGACGCTTCGTGGCGGCTGCCGACATTGAAAAAAAACATCATCTCGGCGGCGTGCAGATGGGGCATGGGCACGGTGATCACGCGCAGACCGTTGGCCAGGGTGTCTTGGAAAAATTCAGGCATGAGGGGTAACTGCTCGTGAGGGGATTCAGATTTCTTCGAGATCATTTCGCTTTTTCTTCTCCGCCTGCTGTGAGCCGAAGAACACATCGCGCCCGCCGCGCTTACGTCGGCCGATGACGAGAAACACCAGAAGGTGCAGGAAAAACACCAGGATAAATAACAAAACGCACCAACCCGGGATCATGCCCAGGCGCGCCTGGCTCAAGTACTGCTGCCAGTTCTCGGCACCGACCGGATGTAGCTTGATCTTGAACAGCCAACCGGCGATGAGCACCAGAAACAGGTAGATGTAGTTGGAGTAGATGCGCCGCCCCAAGGCGTAGATACGCGGCATCTTGTATTGCGGGTAGCGCAGATCCGAGGCCAATTCAGCCAGCCAGTAGGACCCCTCCTCCAGCTGCAGGCGGCTGTTGAGCACACCATAGATGAAGTTCTGGTTGAGCAGCCGCACCCGGTATTCGTAGGCGTCGTAGAAGCGGTAGCGGCGCGCCTCGACGAAGAGCAGGATATAGGCGATGGCGATGCCGAAGAGGAAAAACGCGTGGGTGATCTCCGGATGCGAAAAGCCGAAGCCAAGAAACGCCGCCGTGGTTCCCACCGCCCAGTTGGTGGTGCGGTCGAGCCGGGTGCGCCAGGCCAGACTGCGCGTCACCTCGGCCCGATAGTAATGCACCAGGGCGGTAATGGTTTCGCCACGGCTGAGCTTTTCGCCGTCTTTGGACTCGAGCGCCATGCCCGGATTTACCCTGTCGCCCGCGCCCTGAGCAACTGCGCGGCTTCCTTGGCGTGATAGGTGATGATCAGGTCGGCGCCGGCGCGCTTCATGCCCACCAGGGTTTCAATCACCACCCGATCATGATCGACCCAGCCGAGCTTGGCGGCAGCCTTGATCATGGAATACTCGCCTGACACGTTGTAGGCCACCAGCGGCAAGTCAAAGCGCTCGCGCAGATCGCGCAGAATGTCGAGATAGGCAAGGGCCGGCTTGACCATGAGAAAATCCGCGCATTCCTGTACATCCAGGGTCGCCTCGCGCAGGGCTTCGCGGCGATTGGCGGGATCCATCTGGTAGGAGCGCCGATCGCCGAACTGCGGGGTGGAGTCGGCCGCATCGCGGAAGGGTCCGTAGTAGGCGCTGGCGTATTTGACCGCGTAGCTCATGATGGGGATGTGGCTGAAGCCGTTGGCGTCGAGGATCTCGCGGATGGCCGCCACGCGCCCGTCCATCATGTCCGAGGGCGCCACCATGTCGGCTCCGGCGCGTGCATGGGAGAGGGCTTCGGCGGCGAGCAACTGCAAGGTGGCGTCGTTGTCCACGTCGCCGTCCTTGATCACCCCGCAGTGGCCGTGGTCGGTGTATTCGCACAGACATACATCGGTAATCACCGTCAGTTCGGGTACCGTTTCTTTAATGGCGCGAATGGTTTCCTGGATAATGCCGGTGTCGCTGTAGGCGTCCTGGCCCACGGCATCCTTGGCTTCAGGAATACCGAAGAGGATGACCGCCGGGATGCCCAAGTCGTGTACCTCGCGCGCCTCGGCGACGATATGCTCGATGGACTGCTGATAAATACCCGGCATGGAGGGGATCTCCTTGCGGATGTCTTTGCCGAAGGCGCTGAACATGGGATAGATCAGATCGTCGACGCGCAGATGGGTTTCACGCACCATGCGGCGTAGGCTGTCATTGCGGCGCAAGCGCCGGGCGCGATATTCGGGAAAGAACATGCTGGGCTCCTTGTCAAGGTAGTTCGTTGTCCGTAGTCAGTTGTCGTCGGTCAATCGTCCCCGGCATGGAACGGTTGGTGCCGGAAATATTCAACCACGGCTGCCGCAAGATCGTCCAGAGTAGAACTCGCCGGTTGGATATGTACATCCAGGCCGAGTTTTTGCGCGGTCTTCGTCGTGGGTGGGCCGATGGATGCGACCGCCACACCGCGCGGCAGCTGCGGAGCGTCCTTGCCGACCATTTTAACAAAATTTTGCACGGTCGATGAAGCGGTGAAGACGACTGCATCCAGGGTACGCTCTGCGAACAGGCGACGCAACTCGTCCCCCCCGTGCTCCGGCATGACGGTGCGATAGAGAACCGGTGCGTCAACTTCGGCGCCCAGGGCCCGCAGGTCGCGCGGGATGAGATCGCGCGCGAGTTCGGCATGAGGATAGAGGATGCGTTTGCCCTTCACGCCGAGGCCGCGCAGCAACTCCACCACACCTTCGGCCTGATAGGTGTTGGGCACCAGATCCGCGCGGATGCCGTGTGCGGCCAGGGCGGCGGCCGTTTTGGGACCGACGGCGACCACCCGGACCCCGGCCAGAGCACGCAGATCACGATTCGTCGCGCGCAGGCGGTCGAAAAAGAATTCGACCGCATTGGTCGAGGTCAGGATCAGAAAATCGGTGTCCGGTAAGCGCATCAGACCCTCGTCCACCGCCGCCCAATCCAACGGCGCTACGGTGGCGATGGTCGGCACGGAGACGACCTCCGCACCCAGGCCTTCGAGCATCTGCTGAAAGGCGCCGGCCTGCCCGGCGCTGCGCGTTATCAGAAGCCGTCGCCCGAACAATGGGCGCTCCTCGAACCAGGCCAGATGGGAGCGCAGGGCCACGACCTCGCCGACAATGATCACCGCCGGCGGTTTGAATCCCTGCTTG
This sequence comes from Geoalkalibacter ferrihydriticus DSM 17813, assembly GCF_000820505.1. Lineage (NCBI taxonomy): Bacteria > Pseudomonadati > Thermodesulfobacteriota > Desulfuromonadia > Desulfuromonadales > Geoalkalibacteraceae > Geoalkalibacter > Geoalkalibacter ferrihydriticus. The sequence goes on from NZ_JWJD01000008.1 coordinate 27,470, forward strand.
CGCACCTTGGCGACGATATCTTCCAAAGTCCCCGTCAGGGTGCGTTGGCACGGGGTGGTGGCCCAGCGAACGATGGCCACCGGCGTTTCGGGCGGGCGGCCGTGACGCACCAGTTCGCGGGTCAGAAGCTCAAGGTTGGCCATGCCCATGTAAAAGACCAGGGTACCGACGCCGGTGGCCAGCTTCTCCCAATCCAGGCGCGACATCTTCTTCTCGGGGTTTTCGTGCCCCGTGACCAGCCCGAGGCTGGTGGTGTAGTCGCGATGCGTTAAAGGAATGCCGGCATAGGCTGCGGCGGCAAAAGCCGCGGTGACGCCCGGCACGACCTCGAAGGCGATACCCTGCCCGCGCAGATGCAGGGCTTCTTCGCCACCGCGCCCGAACACATAGGGGTCGCCGCCTTTGAGCCGCACCACCGTCTTGCCCTGTCGGGCATGCTCGGCGAGCAGGAGGTTGATTTCTTCCTGGGGGCGATGATGAAGACCGCGCGTCTTGCCCACGTAAATCCGCTCGGCCTCGGGCGGCGCTTCGGCGAGCAGACGCGGATTGGCGAGATAATCGTACACTACCACGTCGGCGCGACGTAGACAGTCGCGCCCCTTGACGGTAATCAGGCCGGGGTCACCGGGACCGGCGCCCACAAGATAGACCACTCCCGTTTTTGTCATGCCGTCAAACCACGTAAGGGCGCAGCATGCCGCGCCCCTACCGGAATTTCAATCCTATCGTTTCGTCTTGTACGCTTCACACGTCTTCGCGGTCGCGGTTGAAGGTTTCGTGCTGGTAGACCTCGTTGAGAATCTTGTCGGCGCCCATGACCAGCAGATCCTCGGCGAGAGACACGCCCAGGGCTTGCGCCTCGGCCACCGGCCCGCTGAGGGTTTTCTTGAGAAATTGGCGGCCGTCGACACTCGCCACCAGGCCGGTCAAACGCACCTGATCGCCGCTCACCGTACCGTAGGCGGCAATGGGCACCTGGCAGCCGCCTTCGAGGTGGCGCAGCAGGGCGCGCTCGGCGGTGACGGCATAGGCGGTTTCGGAGTGGTTGAAAAAATCAATGAGTGCATTGATTTCCGCATCGTCCACCCGGCTCTCCAGACCCAGGGCGCCTTGGCCGATGGCGGGCAGCATGACCTCGGGCGCGAGATATTCGCTGATCCGAGCGGCAAAACCCAGACGCTTCATGCCGGCCGACGCCAGCACCACGCCGTCGAGATCTTCTTCGGTCAGCTTGCGCAGGCGCGTCTCGACATTCCCGCGGATATCGAGCATGTGCAGATCAGGCCGCTCGTGCAACATCTGTGATTTGCGCCGCAAGGAGGAAGTGCCGATGCGCGCGCCCTGAGGCAGTTCGCGCCAGGTTGCGACTCCCGGGCGCAACACCAAAATGTCGCGCGGATCCTCGCGCTCGGTGATGCAACGCAGGGCCAGTCCCTCGGGAAACACCGTGGGAACATCCTTCATGGAATGCACGGCGATGTCCACTTCATCGCGCAGCATAGCTTCCTCGATCTCTTTGACGAACAAGCCCTTTCCGCCAACCATGGCCAGGGGCACATCGAGAATCCGGTCGCCCTGGGTCTTGATCTTGGTCAGGGTCACCTCGAGGTCGGGATATCTTTGTTCCAGACAGCTTTTGACCCAGTTGGCCTGCCACAGGGCCAGTTGGCTGGCGCGGGTTCCGATCCGCAGAGTTTTTCTACTCATCGCTGATTTCGCTCCTGATTAAAGAGGTAGGGGCGCAGCATGCTGCACCCATTATATGGATTCGACAAAATGCCACGACCGGGCGCAGCGTGCTGCGCGCCTAAGGGTCGCTGTGTTTTTTGCAGGACGCCGGGTGTTCCTCGCCGTCAACCGGCGGCAGATTGAACAGAGTGCGCAGCGCCTCCACGTAATTGTCGCCGGACGGATCGCTCTGGCCGTTTTTGAGAACGGTGATCGGTTGGTGCAGGGCCTTGTTGATGATGGCTTGCGCCATGGCCTCGATGGCTTTGCGCTGCTTGCCGTTGAGATCCTTGAGATTGGTAAAGGTCTTATCGAGTTCGGCGCGACGGATCTCGTCGAAGTGAGTGCGCAGCGCAACAATGGTCGGCACCACGTCAAGCCCCGCCATCCACTGATGAAACTGGCCGATTTCCTCCTCGACGATGGCTTCGGCCTTTTTCGCCTCTTTGTGGCGCTCCTTGAGATTGGACTGCACCACCCCCTGCAGATCATCGACATCATAGAGATAGCAGTTGTCCACCTCGTTGACCTTGGGATCGATATCGCGAGGCACGGCGATATCGATGAAGAACATGGGCTTGTGGCGGCGCTGCCTGATCACCTCTTCGACCTGGCGCTGGTGCAGGATGTAATTAGGCGCGCCTGTGGAGGTGAGTACGATGTCGACCCGGTGCAGGTTGTCGGCATAATTTTCAAACAGAATCGGCTTACCGTTGAATTCCTTGGCAAGCTTTACCGCGCGCTCATAAGTGCGGTTGGTCACCAGCACTTGAGCAACGCCGTTGGCCACGAAATGGCGGGCGGCCAGTTCGCACATTTCCCCGGCACCGATGAGCAGCACGGTTTTGTCGGTGAGGGTATCGAAGATTTTACGCGCCAACTCCACGGCGGCAAAAGACACTGACACCGCATTGCTCGCAATCTGGGTTTCGGTGCGCACCCGCTTGGCAACGGAAAAAGCCTTGTGCAGAAAGCGGTTGAGGATCACCCCGGAGGTCTTATAATCGCAGGCGTAGCCATAGGCGGTCTTGATCTGACCGAGAATTTGCGGCTCGCCAATGACCATGGAGTCAAGGCTGGAGGCCACGCGAAACACATGGCGAATGGCGTCGAGACCACACAGATCGTAGAGGTGAGGCGCGAGCTCATCGAGAGTGAGCCCGTGATAGTCGGCAAGAAAGCGCCTAAGTCGCGCGATGGCCGCATCCACGTCGCGGCTGGTGACATATAGCTCTACCCGGTTGCAGGTGGAGACGATCACCCCCTCGGTCACCATCGGCAGCTCCACCAATTGCCGCAGGGGCTTCTCCATGGCAGTCGGCGCGAAGGCGACCTTTTCGCGGATTTCAACGGGGGCGGTCTTGTGGCTGAGCCCCACAACGATGATATTCATGCAATCGACTCGAGTTCGGCGGAAAGATAAGAAGGTCTGCGTCTATTTAAAACGATGCTCGGTGGGGAGCAGGAAATTGACCCCCAGGTAGCTGAACAGCAGACAGAGAAACCCGATGATGGAAAATATCGCGGCGCGCCGCCCGCGCCAGCCCGCCGTCATGCGGCCATGCAGCAGCGCCGCATAAATGAACCACACGATCAGACTCCAGGTTTCCTTGGGATCCCAGCGCCAATATCCGCCCCAGGCCGCGTTGGCCCAGACCGCTCCGGAAATAATGCCCATGGTCATCAAGGGAAAGCCGAACGTCAGGCACTTATAATTGATGTCATCCAGCTTGCTCAGCGACGGCAGGCGATAGAAAAGTCCGGAGAGCTTCTTGTTTTTGAGCATGCGCTCTTGCAGCAGATACATGACGCTCACGGCAAAGGCCATGGTAAACATGGCGTTACCGAGAAATGCCAACATGACATGCACCGGAAACCACCAACTCTGCAAAACCGGATCGATCTCGCCGACGCGGGTAAAAGTGGCCCCGCCGAAAAACATCAGAACCAGAGCCAGGGGCGTAATGAAAGCGCCGATCACCGCCAGGCGATAACGCGTGTCGAAGACCAAAAAGGTGCCCACCAGCGTCCAGGCGGAGAACGAAAGGGACTCATGCAGATTGGTCACCGGGGTGTGCCCGGCTTCGACAAACCGCACGACAAGCACCGCGCAATGCATGGCAAAACCGCACACCAGAACCCAGCGCGCGGCCTTTCCCAGGTTGGCGCGCCGGAAAATGATATCGGCGAGATAGAGGATGGTCGCTCCCAGATAAATGAGCAGGGCCATTTTAAAAAGGAGGATGTTGACGCTCATTTAAGCCCTTTCGGCAGAGAGATCCCCAGGCACTCAAGGGTGACATTTTTCCCCGCAACCTGTTGCAACAACTGCTCAACGGCGGCAGAATCTCCGGCCGCCACCAGAGCGGCCAGACCACCGCTCAACAGTTCAGGCAAAACATTGTGATTGTAGGAGGTTGCTTCATCCCCTGTCAACCGCTTTTGGCGCAGGGCCGCGGCCAGTTCAAGGACCGTCGCCCACTCCGGTCCAAACTCCAGGGACAGCAGATCACGCACCGCCGCTGCCAGCGCCGGACTGCGGCCGCCGGTATAAACTGCCAGGGTCAGATCGCCGCGACGCGCCAGGGCCGGCAGATGAAAGTCGCTGCCCTGCGGATCATCGACCGCCTGCGCCAAGGCCCCGGCGGCACGGGCATCCTCGACAATGCACCGATTCAGGCCGGCATCGGCAGTTGCCGCAAACACCAGGAGCGCACCGGCGACATCCTCGACACCATAGGGTCGCGCCACGACTTCCACCCCCTCAAGCCCACCCAGGGCCTGCTGCCGTGCATCAACCACCCGCACCCGGGCTCCAGCCGCTCTCAAGCCCTGCACCTTGCGCCGCCCCACGGCACCAGCGCCGATCACCACGCACAGCCGGTCCACGAGAGAGAGCGCCATCGGATAATCCGCCACGAGTTTGCCTCAGAGCCCGAAGAGCTCCGCCTCCACCAGCTCACAGGTGAGGCGCCCGCAGAACAGCGCGGCTTCGAGCGCGCAGGCCAGGGATTCGGTTTCAAGAACAAAAAAATGGTCGGGGCGCTCGCCGAAATACTCCTCTTCACGCCCGTGAAAAAAGACCGCCACCCGGTTGCCGTTCTGCCGCGCCAGGGCCAGGGCCTCTTCCACCGCCTCGTCGCGTGGCACTCCACACAGCGCTGTCACCACATCGCCGCGCCGCCCCAGGGCGCGCAGTTGCCGGGAAAAGTACTGACCGGCCTGCTCTTCACGGGCCAGGGCCAACGCCAACAGCGGATCATGACTCAGGGAAACGACCGGCAGCTGTGGACGGTCCAGCGACAGCCGAAAATTGAACAGGCTCGCCACCAGATCGGCAATGGCGGCAAACTGGCCGCTGCCGAGAAGAAACAGGCGCCCGCCCTCATGGAAGGTCTCAACCAGCGCTTGCGCCAACTGCTCAAGCTCAGCGCCCTGCTTGCCGAGAAAGCCTTCGAGCAAATCCGTGTGCTGCTGCAATGATTGGGTGATGCGTTCCTGGCTCATTGAATACCTCTCGCCGGTTTATCGAAACCCCGGAGGGGATGATAGAAAGGGTCCCGCACGCTGTCAAGGAAAGGCAGGGGAGAGGATTAAACCCTTGATTTTTTTTCCCCCTGCTCTATTCTTTTAACCATGCTGGAAAAATGTCAGGCGTCGAGTTATCAACCCATCCCGCAAAGGAGCAGTTTATATGGCAAGCGATAAGGTTGTACAAGTAACGGATGATAACTTTGAAAGTGAAGTTCTCAAATCCTCCACCCCCGTACTGGTTGACTTCTGGGCATCTTGGTGCGCCCCCTGCAAGGCTATCAGTCCCGTTGTGGACGGCTTGGCCGATGAGTATGAAGGCAAGGTCAAAATCGCCAAGCTCAATGTCGACGAAAACCCGGCGACCCCCGGTCAGTATGGGGTGCGCGGCATTCCCACGCTGATTCTGTTCAAGGACGGCCAGGTTCTTGACCAGGTGGTCGGCGCGGTCCCGAAAAATCAGCTTGAAGGGCTGATCAAGAAAGCTCTCTGAGCCGCCGCAACGCTCAACATGAAGGCCCCGCAAGGGGCCTTTTTTCGTTCAGAAATCGTACTTTTTCAGCCACCACGCCCTGCGGTGCATGCCGCTAAGTTACCCGGCATCTTCCTCCGCGGGGATCGCCTCGAGAATGCGGTCGATCTCCTCGCGATCGGGAGCCGGCACGTAAACCCGGTCTATCTCGCGCAAAAGCTCTTCCTTGCCCTGCCGGGCCGCCTCCATCTGCTCCAGAGCCTCTTGCACCACCTCGCGGCTGCTGTAGCTCCAGCGACGATAGGCCTGGTTGCGGCGCGTTTCCGCACCCTGGAAAGTCGCGACCAGCTCGCGGGCCTCGTCTTTCCACGCCGCGATCCGCTCCTGGCGCTCGGCGCGTTCAGCCCGCGCGCGGTGCGCGTCTTCCTCGGCACTGCGCGCAACCCCGGGAAGTGGTTCGGGCGTCGGCTGCACGCTGAGGGTCCCCTCACTTTCGGGCGCCTCGTCCAGGGGTTCGCAGTCCGGCGGGAATTTCCCGGGATCGTCGGTCATGACCAGTTGCCCGCTCTGATCGCGACAGCGATAGATTTCATCCGCCGCCCATGCCGATCCGGGAGCGAGAAACAGAAAAGCCAGTGCAAGCAGTGCCCAGCGCAGCATACTCAGCCTCCTTAACTCAACCTTTGACAGTGACCGGCGCGCAACCTCAAGGCCGCCCCTTTTCCGCCCCGGCGCGCAGCAGGCGAAAAATTTCGCGGTAGGCACGGCGATCACCGCTCGTGCGAAAATCCTCGCCCAGCGCGGCCAACGTTTCGCGGTCGCAGCCGGGAAACAGCAGCAAAATCTCGTGCAGGGCCTCTTCTTGACTTTCGTCGCTGCACAGGCGGTCGCGTAACTGCTCCAGTTGATGAAAGTCCTTCACCTGCTCCTGGCGCCGGCCGCTGCGAACATCAAGATACTTCTCGGCGGCCGCCAGGGCCTGTTCATCGCGGCGCAGCAACGCCGCCAGATGTTTGGTCTGGCGTTTGCGCGCCCCGTGTTGGCGGGTTTCGCGCGCCAAACGCAGCGCCTCCAGCAGGGGAGCTTCCCAGCCCAGGCGGCGCACCTCAGAGTCACCAAGCTCCAGCATTTGCCGGGCGAGATCTTCGATCTGCTGGGCACGGCGCTTGACGGCGCTGCGGCTCGGAGCCGTTTCACGAAAACTTTCCATCAGAAGTCCTTTTGGCTGTCGAGCAGAAGGGTGACCGGGCCGTCGTTGACGAGATGTACCTGCATCTGTGCCTGAAAGACACCGGTGGCAACCTCCAGCCCCGTCCGGCGCAATCCCGCGACGAACTCTTCATAGAGGCGATTCGCCATATCGGGCGCGGCGGCGGGGGCAAAGCTCGGCCGCCGGCCCTTGCGGCAGTCGCCATACAGTGTGAATTGGGACACCACCAGCACAGCGCCGCCGACCTCGCTCACCGACAGATTCATTTTGCCCGCGGGATCCTCGAAAATACGCAACCCGGCGATTTTTTCGGCGAGAAAGGCGGCATCCGCACTGCTGTCGGCGCCACCGACCCCCAGCAGCACCAGCAACCCCGGGCCGATGGCGCCCACCACGCGGCCGGCAACCTCGACCCGTGCTTCGGTCACCCGCTGCAGCACCGCTCTCATTGCCGGCTGCCGAGATAGGCCGCCGCCTGCTCGGCGCACGCAACCTGAACATCCACGTAGGGTGCGACGGCCCGCGGTCCGACCAGTATCGTCTTCATGCCCAGCTCCTTGGCGGTTTTCAGGTTGGGCAGCGAGTCCTCGACCATGACGCAGCGCTCACCCTCGGTGTCGAGATGCCGCAGCACCGCCCGGTAGGGGTCGGCGTAAGGCTTGGGCAGATAGTTGGCGACCCGGACATCGAAGATGGCGCTGAACTCATCGCTGAGACCCAGGGCGGCCAGAACCCGTTCGGCATGGCCGCGAGAACCGTTAGTAAACACCACCTTGACCCCGTCGAGGGCGCGCAGAGCGGCGCGCAGACCCGGATCCGGCAATAGCCGGGTCTGCACGTCGACATCGTGCACATACTCCAGATAATCTTCGGGGTCGACCTGATAATGGCGCATCAATCCGCCCAGAGTCACCCCGTACTGCTTCCAGTATGCGCGCCGCAAGCCATCCACCTGCGCGAGGGGAATGCCCACCACCTCGCTCATGTAGCTGTTGATGCGCACATCGATCAGGGAAAACAGCTCCCGCTCGGGTGCGTACAGGGTGTTGTCGAGATCGAAGATGGTAACGTTCATGATGCTCCTCAGGGTGTTCGCAGGGCGCAGGGGCGAACCGGGCGCGGCTTCCTGCGCTCCTAAGTAGGATCGTAGATGCCTTCGAAGACCTGGACCGCGGGACCGGTCATGAACACCTGGCCGTCTTCGGTCCACTCCAGTTCAAGATCGCCGCCGAGCAGATGATTGACGATGCGCCGCTCGGTATGCCCGGTGAGAACGCCGGCTACGGCAACCGCCGAGGCGCCGGTGCCGCACGCCAGGGTTTCACCGGAACCGCGTTCCCAGGTGCGCTGCTTGACTTCGCCGCGAGACACCACCTCGACGAACTCGACATTGGTGCGGCGCGGGAACAGAGCATGGTTTTCAATGACCGGGCCGTACTTGGCGACGGGAAACTCATGGACGTTGTCGACGAAAATGACGCAGTGGGGGTTGCCCATGGACACGCAGGTGATGTGAAAGGTGCGGTCGAGCACCTTAAGCTCGGCGCCTACCACTTCCTCCTCGGCAGGTCCGGTCATGGGAATTTCGCCGCGCTTTAGGCGCGGGCGTCCCATATTGACGCGCACACGGCTCACCTTGTCCTGGTCATTGGGGAAAAGCTGCAAGGTCAAGATCCCCGCGCCGGTTTCGGCGGTGATTTCGGTTTTTTTCACCAGGCCATGATCGTAAGCATATTTGGCAACGCAGCGGATACCGTTGCCGCACATCTCCGACTCACTGCCGTCGGCGTTGAACATGCGCATGCGCACATCGGCTTTATCCGAGGGCAGAATCAGAATCAGGCCGTCGGCGCCGATGGCAAAGTTGCGGTTGCTCAGCTCAATGGCCAGGGCGACGGGATCGTCGACGGGGGTTTCAAAGCCGTTGACATAAACATAATCATTTCCGGCGCCATGCATCTTGGCGAATTTCAAAGCCATAAATCAAAGTCCTTTCACAGATGGCGTGAACAAGCCCGACGATCGGGGCAAAAAATCAGTATAACCAAGGCCGGCCGTTCGCGGCAAGCCTTTGATCCGCCAAAGACGCCGCGCCGCTCTTGTTTCGATGATTCGACCTGTGATAAAGGTAAATATTCAGCCGCGCCGCCCAATCACGCCGAACATTCACCTTTACCGATAAATTTTGCAATCATGCCGAAAATCCGTTACTACATCAGCGGCCATGGCCTCGGCCACGCCAGCCGCTCCTGTCAAATCATCAACACTCTGCGGCGACGCCATGGCGATATTGCCGTCGAGGTGGTGTCGGACGCCCACGAGTGGTTTTTCCGGAGCTTTCTCGACCCCTCGGTTTCCCTGCGCCGCGCACAGCTCGACATCGGCGTTTTGCAGCTTGACAGCCTACGCATGCAGGAAGCCCAAACCCTCACCGCCTATCGCGAGTTTCTCCCACAGCGGCAACTGCTGGCGGCCGCCGAAGCCGCCTCCCTGCGCGCTGAGCGCGTCTCCCTGGTGGCCGCTGACATCCCGCCCCTGGCGCTGGCCGCCGCGCGCCAGGCAGGGATTCCCGGCATCGGCATCGCCAACTTCACCTGGGAGTGGATTTACGCCGATCTCGTTGCGCGCTACGGCGGCTTTGACGATGTCCTCACCTCGGTGCGCGAAGATTACCGCCAGGCATCAGGCTATCTGCGCCTGCCTTTTCACGGCCCCTTTCCCGAGGAGGTGCCCAGCGAGGAGCTTCCCCTGGTCGCGCGCAGCGCGCGTCTGTCCCGCGCGCAAGTACGCGAGCATCTGGCCCTGGCCCCTGACCAGCGCTTGGCGTTGATCTCCTTTGGCGGCTTTGGCCTGGCGGATTTTGATTTTTCCGCCCTGGCGCGCCTGCGCGACTGGGTTTTCGTCAGTGAGGCCGGTCTCTCCACGGAGGCCCCCAACATCCTGACCCTGCCCCCGGACACTCTGGCCTATCCCGACCTGGTGGGGGCGGCTGACGTGGTCGTGACCAAACCCGGCTACGGTATCGTTTCCGAGGCTATCGTCAACGGCACCGCGGTACTCTATACTTCGCGCGGCGCATTCTGCGAACAGGCTCTGTTGGTCGCCGGCCTAGAACGTTACGCTCGAGCGCGGGGCATCAGCAACGAAAAACTTTTGCGCGGCGATTGGGGCGAAGATCTCGAAGCACTGCTGCGCCAACCCTTGCCGACGGCAACCCTGGCCTGCAACGGCGATCAGATCGCCGCCGACCGACTGGCCACCCTGGCCCGCGAGCCGGGCACATTCGCATGACAGGATTTTTCGTGAGCAGCGACAAGCGCATGATTGAAATTTTTCCCGAAGAGCAGCACATCCCCACATTCTGTCGTCCCCCCGCCGCCGAAGATCAGCGCGAATATTTGGTAGACGGTTTATTCCGTGTATGGGATGGGCCTTTGCAGGAGATTTACTCGCCTTTGCCCTTACGCCGTGGAAGGGAACTTCTCCCCCGCCTGCTCGGTCGCGCCCCCCAGCTTGACCGGGTCTCCGCACTCGCCGCCCTGGATGCCGCGGGGACCGCCTTTGACGAGGGGCGCGGCCGTTGGCCGACCTGCGGCAGCGCAGAGCGCCTACGCGCTCTGCGCGATCTGCGTGCGGGACTGGTCGCGCGGCGTGACGAAATCCTTACCCTGCTTATGTGGGAGGTCGGAAAAAGCCTCGCCGAGGCCGCAGGCGAATTCGACCGCACCCTGAGCTATTTCGACGAAACCTGTGCCGACCTGCAACGCCGCGCCCGCGACTCCGCCACCCTGGTGGCGCGCGAAGGTATCGCCGCGCGCTTCGGCCGCGCCCCGCTGGGAGTGACCCTGTGCCTGGGCCCGTTCAACTATCCACTCAACGAGACCTTCGCCACACTGCTACCGGCCCTGGCCATGGGCAACACGGTGGTGCTCAAGCCGCCCAAGATCGGAGTGCTGCTGTTTCGCCCCCTGCTTGGGCTGTTTCGTGAAATTTTTCCTCCCGGGGTCGTCAATGTCATCTACGGTGAGGGCGATGAGCTTCTGCCCTCCCTGCTCGAAACAGGCCGGGTCGACGTCCTCGCCTTTATCGGCTCGGGCAGCGTTGCGCAGAAACTGGTGCGCGCCCATCCCCGCCCCCTGCGCCTGACCGCTGTGCTGGGCATGGGCGCCAAGAACGCCGCCGTGGTCTTGCCCGGCGCCGATCTCGATCGCGCCGTGCGCGAATGTTTGCTGGGCAGCCTCGCCTTCAACGGGCAGCGCTGCACGGCCCTTAAAATTCTCTTCGTGCATCGCTCCCTGGCCGAGACCTTCATTGGGAAATTCCTGGAAGCCATGGCACGCATTCGTCAGGGTATGCCCTGGGAAAAAGGCCTCTGGATCACGCCCCTTGCCGAACCCGAGCGCCCCGCCTATCTGCATGAGTTGCTCACCGATGCCACCGCCCAGGGCGCACGCATCTGCAATTCCGACGGCGGCGTCACGACCGGAAGCTTTTTCGCCCCGGCGCTGATCTATCCTGTGACCCCCGCCATGCGCCTCTTTCATGAGGAGCAGTTCGGGCCCCTGGTGCCGGTAGTTCCCGTTGATGATTTTGCCCCGGTCGACACCTTTCTGCAGGATTCCGACTATGCCCAGCAGATCAGCCTGTTCAGCAACGACCCCGCGGAACTGGCCCCCCTCATCGACGCCCTGACCAATCGAGTGGCCCGCGTCAACCTCAACTGCAAATGTCAGCGCGGCCCCGACAGCTTTCCTTTCACTGGCTGCAAGGATTCCGCCGTGGGCACCCTGGCGGTCAGCGAAGCCCTGGATGTTTTCTCCCGCCCGACCCTGGTCGCCCAACGCGACGGCCGCGACGACCGGCAACTGCTCGACACCCTGGCTAAGGACGGACGCTCGAGGTTTCTCGCGCAGGAGGAGAGATAGCAACCAACCAAGGACGCCGATAAAAAAAAGGCCGGTTCGGAAAACCCGAACCGGCCTTTTTTATGGGCTTATTGCCTTACCCGGCCCCGTAGGAGTGTAGTCCCGAAAGCACCAGGTTGACGCCGAGATAGCAGAAGATGGTGGCGCCAAAACCGATGATGGACAGCCAGGCCGCCTTGCGTCCCACCCAGCCGCGCGTAAAACGCGCATGGAGAAAAGCCGCGTAGATGAACCAAATGATGAGACTCCAGGTTTCTTTGGGATCCCAGCTCCAGTAGGTGCCCCAGGCGTAGTTGGCCCAGGCGGCGCCGGTGACGATTCCCAGAGTGAGCATGGGCCAGCCGATCATGATGGCCTTATAGTTGATGTCATCGAGCACTTTGGTGCTGGGGAACATGGCGAGCAGACCGCCTGCGGGTGTGTTGCCTCCACCGCTCTTTTCCTCGCGACCAACCTTGATCAGGTACATGACAGAGGCGCCGAAAGCCACGGCGAACCCAGCGTAGCCGATGAAACAGGTGATGACGTGATAGGTCAGCCAGTTACTCTGCAGAGCCGGGACCAGGGGCTGAATCGCCTTGCTGTGATCAGGCATCATCTGTCCCCAGGCCATGAAAAACACCGCCACCGGCAGGACAAAAGCGCCCACAGCGCGAGCTTTGTATTTAAGGTCCATGAGCAGATACACGATGAGAATCGACCAGGCGAAAAAAACAAAGGATTCGTAGAGGTTGGTCATGGGCGCATGGCCCATGCCCATCTGCGCCGATTCATTCCAGCGCACACCAATGGCGGCCGTGTTGAGCACCCAGCCGAGCCAGGCAATGAGCGTACCGACGAGGCCCACGGTATGGTTTTTGGTTGCGATGTAGGCGATGAACAGAACCATCGCCACGAAATAGGCGAGTGTCGTGTAGTTGAAAAGTTGATCGCTGAACATGTGATCGATCATGGTGTTTTTCCTCCGCAGCGGTTAAATGACCGTCAGGAATTAAGTTTTTCCTTGAAGTTTTTTTTGAATTCGTCGAAAGCCAGCTCAAATCCGGTCTGGTTGCGATGGGCGACGCCGCCGAACTTGACACCCGTCTTACCGCCTTCCAGAGGTACCAGGGTAACCCAGATACGGCGATGCGACAGGAAGAAGGCGATGACCGATCCTGCCATCAGCAGGATGCAGCCGATCCACACGACCCACACGCCGGGATCCTTGGCGACCTGAAAGCCGGTGTACTGGCGCTGCGTATAGTCGACCAGGGAAAAGATGAAATCATCACCGCGCTGGGCATCGAACTGCGGGAAGGCCTGAAGAACGGTGAAGGCACGCAGGGGTTGCCCTTCGGGCATGACCTCAACACGGGCCGCGGGACCGAAATTCTGAAAATTCTCGGAAAAATTGGCCACGCGGAACGGCGGCCCACCGGGCAGGCGCGCAGGCTGGCCCTGGCGCAGGTTGTAGGTCTGCTTTTCTCCGGTGGCACGCTCGGTAACCTCGAGCACAAAGGTTGGGTCGCCGGCGGGCCCATAGCTCGATTGATAGAAAACAACTCCCTTGTAGGTCAGGGGATCGTTGACGATGACCGAGCGGTCCTTTTTCACTTCCACGCCGTTATCAACAATGGTGACGATGCTCTCATAGAGCTTGGGGCGTCGGCTGCCCTCGTAGAAATCCACCGAAAACTTGTCGACGCGCACTGTAAAGCCGAGATCGAGGGGCGTGGGCTCGGTTCCGCCGCGTTTCCACACGCGATTGGTCTCGGTGCCTTCAACGATATTGACATAAGCCTTGTAGCCGAACACGCTGCCGATGATGGCGCCGATAAAAATAATGATGATCGAGGCGTGGGTGATATACACCCCGAAGCGCGCCCAGGCCATTTTTTCGGCATAGAAATGCACCCTGCCGTCATCCCCCTCGGTAACACGTGCCGGGGCGAAATTGGCCTTGAAAAACTCACCGATTTTGGCTTTGAGCGCATCGGGGCTCTGCTTGCTGACAACCTCTTCCACGTTGGAGAGGGTGCGGTAATGATTATCGTCGGGCACCAATAGCGGGTTGCGCACGAGCTTCCATACCCGCGGCAGGCGCTTGATGGAGCAAGCGGTCAGGTTGAGGGTAAAAAGGGCGAGCAATCCCAGAAACCACCAGGACTGGTACATGTTGAAAAAGCCCAGGGTTTCAAATATGCGGTAGGTGGATTCGCCATAGACGCGAATATACTCCTCGGCAGAGCGATTCTGCTGGATCACCGTGCCAATGACCGAGGTCGCCGCAAGCAGGATCAGGGTGATGATCGTCAACTTGAGTGAGCAGCAAAAATCCCAAAGGGCGTCTAAAAAGGAGCTCTTTTTTGTGTTCAAGGTTCTCTTCTCCGGGAAAAATCAATTGATGAGCGGATGCAGTCACGCGCCCGAGATACCGCCTGAGACATCTCGGTACCGAGCATTTCAAGCTGCAACCCTTGCTAAAAACCATCAGGGGGAAAAAGCCGGTCGACTCAATTCAGAAGCACGACGGTGCGCAACGAAACCAGGCGCGTGTCGGGCAGGAGGGACAGGGAAGCCTTTACGCTGTCGGCGCAAGCGACATGGTAGGCATAACGAGGAAGCGGCAGCGCCGCCGGCGCCCCACTGTTCTTGCCGTCAGAAAAGGTATTGGCCAACTGCGCGAGCGCCGGAGCGCCCTTGGCCGCCCTCTGGGACGGCCCCCCGCAGGCGGGACAGAAAGGGGAAGCCTGGTATTCACTGATAAACTGCTGGGTGCCCGGGCTCAACAGGCGCAAGCCCGCGTTGGCGCACACCGAGGGCTCCTCTGGAAAACGCCCCCAGACCAGCAGCACCAAAAAACAGGTGAAATAAAGACTCAACGCCCAGGGCGCGCGCTTGTTCACGTAGACAACCTCGTCGAAAGAAAATCCATCGGCGTTTCAACACAAGAAGGAACTATAAACCAAATCCGCAAAAATCGCCACCCGCTAATTGGCGGGCGCGCCCCGAACAAATCTACAAAATAAGAACCGCAGGGCGAATCATAACCTAAACGGAGAGAGTTTGTCCCTCCTTTTCGGCGCGACCCATTGTATACATCACGCTTGTCTTCATGAAAGCCTGTCGGTATGATGACGTTTTGTGCAAACCATTTTCAGGCCCTCTTCAACAGAAGCAACATTCATGCCGAAGGCAAATCGACTTCGGCGAAAAACGCAAGGAGGATCATCTCGTGGCTGCAACTCAGGTTTTCCGCCATGCTCTCGGCAATCTCAATCGCATCTGGCGCGGCATCGCCGCGCCCTTTGCCGAGGATGACAAGCAACCGGCCTTTTCTCCCGAATTGTCCGAAGAGGATGCCCGCCACCTGCGCAACCTGATCAAGCAGTGCCTTGAAGGGCGCGGCGGCGAAGTGTCGGCGCGTGGCCACGCGGCCCGCCTCGGTCGTCTTTATCTCGGCCTCGACGACCGCGGAAGACAACGCTTTTTGCAAATTCTCGCCCAGGACTTCCCTGCGGATCATACGCGGTTGTGCGATGCGGCCGCGAAACTTTGCGCAGCCCAAAAGGAAAGCGACTACCTCGCCGCCGAAGAACATCTGCGCAGCCTCTTGACTTCGCCGCGCCTGCGCCTGCTCAAACACTTCAATGCCCTGCCCCAGGGGATCAAGTTTCTCATCGATCTGCGCGCCGATCTGCTCAGATGGACCCCTGAGGATCCTTGGCTCAAGAGCCTGGATCGCGAACTGTGTCAATTGCTCGCCACCTGGTTCGACATCGGTTTTCTCGAACTGCGCCGCATCACTTGGGATTCACCCGCCGCCCTGCTGGAAAAACTCATCGCCTACGAAGCGGTGCATGAAATTCATTCCTGGGAAGATCTGCGCAACCGTCTTGAGTCGGATCGCCGCTGCTATGCTTTTTTTCATCCGGCCATGCCCGAGGAGCCGCTGATTTTCATCGAGGTGGCCCTGGTGGAAGGTTTGGCCGGAAGCATTCAGGAACTGCTCGATCCACAGGCACCCGTGGCCGATCCCGAGGAGGCGGACACCGCCATTTTTTATTCCATTTCCAATGCGCAAAAGGGTCTGCGCGGCATCAGCTTCGGCGATTTTCTCATCAAGCAGGTAGTCGACGATCTCAGACATGATCTGCCCGGCCTTAAATCCTTCGCCACCCTCTCGCCCATCCCCGGCCTGCGCCCCTGGCTGGAGAAGGCGCTGAGCACCGCCGAAACCGACACGACGCTGAGTCGTTTGCAGCAGGCCCTTGATCGAGCGGCGGAAATTCTCGGGACACCCTCCAGCCTGGCGGCCGTCATCGACACCTCCGACTGGTGGGCGAACGAAGAGGTGGTGAATCTGCTGCGCGAGCCCCTGGAAGTGCAGTGTCTGCGTTATTTTCACGAGAGCCGCGCGGACGGTTTTCCCCTGGATCCCGTCGAGCGCTTCCATCTCGGCAACGGCGCACGCATCGAGATGCTCAACTGGCTGGGAGACATTTCACCCAAGGGCATGAAACAGTCTTGCGGACTCATGGTCAACTACCTCTACCGGCTCGAAGACATCGAGAAGAACCACGAAGCCTTTGCCGGCGAAAGGCGCATCGTGACCAGCAAAAAACTCAAAAGCCGTCTCGAGCCTCTGGAAGGAGACAAAGGCGGTGGCCTGCGCCGCCTGTGGAAAGGGCGCGCCTGAACCCTGCTCGGCCCAACCCAGCACCCGGGATTAATACCTCATGCGCGGTCTATTGTTCAATTTCGTCGCCAATCTTAAAATGCGCTGGAAGATGCTGGTGGTGGTGCTGCCGCTGGTGGTGCTGCCGATCTTCGTGGTCGGCGGGGTCATCGGCTATATCAGCTACCAGCAGGCCTATCGCGGCATTACCAAGGCCAGCGAAGCTGACCTCGACCACATGGCACGTTTCACCCTCGATCTGCTCGACGCTCACTACAAACAGTTCCAGGTCTACAAAGAAGACAAGCGGCAGGCGGTGCGCAACGAGCTGCGCACCCTGACCGACCTGGCCTACAGCCTGGCCGAGTCACACCACCACCAGTACCAGAGCGGCGAAATCAGCCTGGAAAGAGCGCGTAGCGAGGCTGGACGGGCCCTCAAGCAAGTCAGCATCGGCCAAAGCGGCTACATTTTCGCCATGAGCAGCCAGGGTGACCTGACCGTGCATCCGGCCCGCGAGGGGGAAAATATTTTCGACGAGCAGGCCGAGGACGGCCGGTATTTCATCCGCGCCATGTCCCAGGCGGCCACGCGCGCCCCGCCGGGGGCCGTCATGTTCACTCTTTATCCCTGGCGCAACGAGATGCTCGGTGATCAGGCGCCACGGCAGAAGATGGCCGCCTATCGCTACTTTCCCGAATGGGATTGGATTATCGCCGCCACCGGTTATGTAGAGGAAACCTACGAGGATCTGGCCTTTGAGCGACGCTCCTTTGCCGATCTCAAACAGAAGATCAAAAACAAGAAGGTCGGCCGCACCGGCTACATCTATTGCATGGATACGCAGGGCACTCTCCACATCCATCCTGAGGATGAAGGGCTCAATATCGCTGAGCGCACCGATTTCACAGGCAACCCTTTTGTTCGCGAGATGGTGCAGAACAAGCACGGCTGGATCCGCTACCCCTGGCGCGGCACCGAGGATTCACTACCGCGCATGAAAATCGTGCGCTACCTCTATTTCAAGCCCTGGGACTGGATTGTTGCGGTGGGTTCCTACGAAGATGAGTTTTTCGAAGAGGCGAAGCTCATCAAGACGCGCATTCTCGGCAGTCTCTTCATCCTGACTTTTTTTGTCGGGACAACGGCGATCTTCATGGTGTTTGTTGCCGCGCAAGTGCTGACCAACCCCATCCATCACATGATCGACGTCATCCGCCGGGTACGCAAGGGACGCCTCGACGCCAAGATGCAAGTGGACACCCACGACGAGCTGGGCGAACTTGCCGCGGCCTTCAATCGCATGACCGACATCATGAAACGCAACCAGGAAATGGAGGCGAGCCTCTCGCAACAGGGTAAAATGGCCTCCCTCGGCATACTCTCCTCGGGCGTGGCCCATGAGATCAACAATCCCCTGGGAGTTATTCTGGGTTATGCCGCCTACCTTGAAGGCAAGCTCGACCCCGACGATCCCAAATTTAAGTACGTGCACGAGATCAAGCGCGAGAGCAAGCGCTGCAAGAAAATCGTGCAGGATCTCCTTAACTATGCCCGCACCCCCAAGCCGGCGCTGGAAGCAACCAATATCAACCAGTTGCTTGAGCAGATCGTCGATTTTGCCGCCAACCATACCGACATGCACCAGGTTCGGGTGCGCAAAGCCTTCACTGCCGAACTGCCGCCGGCCATGATCGACGGCGACCAGATCCGCCAGGTGGCCATCAATCTGATTCTCAACGCCGGCGCGTCCATGCCCGAGGGCGGCGATCTGGTGGTGGGCACCTCCATGGGCGCCGACGGTTTTGTGGAACTCAGCTTTGCCGACACGGGGTGCGGAATTCCGCCCGAATACCTGGAAAAAATATTCGAGCCCTTCTTTACCACACGGCCCCGGGGAACCGGATTGGGGCTGGCAATTACCCGCCAGATCATCGAACTGCACCAGGGCGAAATTCACATCGACAGCGAACCGGGGCGCGGCACCAGAGTGTTGGTGCGGTTGCCCACCCCGGCTCGGGAAAGCACTGACCTATGACGAAAAAGCCGAAGATTCTGCTCATTGATGACGAGGAAGGCCTGTGCCGCATGCTTGAAGCCGTGCTGGGCGACGAGGGGTACGCGGTGCGCGCCTACAATCGGCCGGTGGTGGCCATGAGCGAGTTCGCGGCCGGCCGCTATGACCTGGTCATTACCGATATTCGTATGCCCGAAATGACCGGCATCGAGGTTTTACAGCGGGTCAAGGACAAAGACCCCGGCATTCCGGTGATCATCATCACCGCCCATGCCACCGTCGAGATGTCCATTCAGGCCATGCGGCGCGGCGCCTATGATATGGTCACCAAACCTTTCGAGCCCGACGAACTGCTGTTTCGCGTGAAAAACGCCCTGCGCCAGACCGAACTCAGCGCCGAGAACCAGGATCTGCGCGAAGAAATCGCCGGGCGCTTTCGCTTCGACAACATCCTCGGCACCTCGCAGAAGCTGCGCGCGGTGCTCGACAAGGTGGAAAAACTCGCCATCCGCGACACGTCGATCCTCATCACCGGTGAGTCGGGCACTGGCAAGGAACTTATCGCCCAGGCGGTGCACTATAATTCACCGCGCAAGGACAAGCGCTTTGTCGCCATCAACTGCGGCGCGCTGCCCGAGTCGGTGCTCGAAAGCGAGCTGTTCGGGTATAAAAAAGGTGCTTTTACCGGCGCCGCCGAGGATCGCGAAGGCTTGCTCAAGGCAGCCGATGGCGGCACCCTGTTTCTCGATGAGGTCGGCAATCTGCCCATGAACGTGCAGAAAACCCTGCTGCGCTTTCTCCAGGAGCAGGAATTCCGCCGCATCGGCGACACCACCTCCACCAAGGTCGATGTGCGCATTCTCTCAGCGACCAACGCCGATCTGCGCGAGGGCGTCAAGCAGGGCGATTTTCGCGAAGATCTTTACTATCGCCTCAACGTAGTCAACATTCACCTGCCGCCTCTGCGTGAACGCAAGGCCGACATCGCCCTGTTGGTCGATCATTTCATCCGCGCGCAGAACGAAAAATTCGCCACCCATATCAAAGGATTGTCCGCCGAAGCCCTCGAGGCGGTCACGGAATTTTCCTGGCCGGGCAACATTCGCCAGTTGCGCAACGTGATCGAAGCAGCGGTGGCCATGGAAGACGGCGAATACATAACTCTGCCGGTACTCGCCCAGTTTATCGAGATCGATGACGCCGCCCCCGTGGAGCGCGCGGAAGACAACGACTATTCAAGCGCCATGGCTGATTTTGAAATCGGCTACCTCAAAGAGCTGTTGCGTAAAACCGAGGGTAACGTCGAGGTCGCCGCGCGCCGCGCCGGCATGAACATGGCAACCATCTACCGCAAACTCAAGAAATACGACCTGCGCAAAGACGATTATCTCTGACCTGCACAGGTGCAAGGGTGCGAAAAAACCATTTGCAAATCTGCGAATTCTTTTCCGCAACCCTCAACTCCCGGACACCCAACTGAAATCACTAAGTTTTCCGGGGATTGAGGGGAGGTTGCGGGAACCGCCGCCGGGACGCAGGCGCTTCGCACCGGTGCGAAAAAAGCGCCATAGTCCGATCTTGCCTCGACCTTTCAAGCCAATGGAATCACTCATTTTTTTCGATTTTCTCGACCTGTCCCCCAAGATGGAATAGCTCTTGCTGCTTTTAAATCCCCAGGAGTGCGCTGGGGCGGTCTTCGAGTTCGCAACCTATCGCGCAAAAAATGACGGCAGAAAGCGGTGCGGCCATGGCGGATGACAGCATCTGTCCCTACTTCGGAATGGATGAAGACCTGTGCGATGTCGGGTGCGG
Source organism: Geoalkalibacter ferrihydriticus DSM 17813 (assembly GCF_000820505.1). Classification (NCBI taxonomy): domain Bacteria; kingdom Pseudomonadati; phylum Thermodesulfobacteriota; class Desulfuromonadia; order Desulfuromonadales; family Geoalkalibacteraceae; genus Geoalkalibacter; species Geoalkalibacter ferrihydriticus. The sequence continues at coordinate 47,825 of NZ_JWJD01000008.1, forward strand.
TTATATTTCCCCCTCCGATGTGCATCAGATCATTCGTTATTGCCGCGCGCAGCACCAGCAATGTCCTCGTTGCCAGCAACTGGCGGCGCATTTTGCCGAGCAACAGGCGGCTGCGCGAAGCGGCGGGGCACTGCACAGCGCCCGGCGCGAGCTCGACCCCGCGCCGCTGAACAATCGAAACCCCGCCCCCCTGATCAGCGGCGCAAGGAGTGCAACGGCGTGCCTGAGCCTGCACGAGTCAAGCGCGGAACGCTGCGCGCCGGTGCCTTTGGGCCTGCTCGGCACGGGCATGACGATTCTTCTGCTGGGTGTGCAACAGGCCACCCTGCTGCCACTGGACGCCATGATGATCGCCATGGGCCTGTTTTACGGAGGCCTGGCACAGATCATCGCCGGCATTTTCGAGTGGCGGCGCAACCAAAGCTTTGCCGCGACCACCTTTTGCGCCTGGGGCCTGTTCTGGCTGACCCTGGTGGGCATGGTGGCTCTGCCGCGCGCCGGCATCGGTGATCTGCCCTCCCCGCTGGCGCTGACTTCTTACCTGGTTCTCTGGGGCCTGTTCAGCGGCGTGCTGTTCATCGGTGCTCTGCGCCTGGGGCGGCTTTTGCCGTTGATTTTCGCCAACCTCAGCCTGTTCTTGTTCCTGCTTGCCCTAAGCGAGGCTCACACTCTGGTCGCCCTGGACCGCTTGGCCGGATGGCAGGGTGTACTGACCGGCATCCTTGCCGTCTATGCCGGCTGCGCCCAGATGCTCAATGATATTTACCGCCGCCCGCTTCTCCCGACCTGAAAAACACTCCCAATTCCCAGTCTCTCGCAACCCCTCGTCCCTGGCCGCCCGACGCGCTGAGGCCGAGGAACCCGGCACAATCGCGAATTGCTATGCTATAGTTCTTGCGAACACCTTTATCAGGAGGCAGCCATGACCCCCGCCAAAGAGAGCGAACAAAGCTACAACGAGTGTACCAACGCACAACAACACCGCGAACACCTGTGTATTCTCATGGAGCAAGGACGCAGTCGCGAGGTATCCGAGCGTTCAACGCATCCGGCCTTCGCCTGCCGCAACTGTGGCGCTTACGCCAACGAGGCGCAAGATCTCTGCAATCCCATGTCCCTTTAGTTTTACCTGGATCCGCAGGCGATGCCGTCGCGCCCTGCTGGAAGGCTGAACAGTTACGATTTGGGTTGTCTTATCGCCAGATAGACTTGCAGAATGAAATCGCCCTGGTCTTGTTCGCTGACCAGGCGCCAATCGGAAGAACTGAAAGGTGGGAAGAAGGTGTCCCCGGAAAACTTCCCGGGGATGCGGGAAAGGATCATCCGGTCGGCGACCGCCAGGGCGCGGCGATAGATCTCGGCGCCGCCGATGAAAAAAATTCCGCGCCCGGCCCCTTCTGCCTGCGCCAGCGCCGCAGAGAAGCCGCGGCAAACAGTGATGCCCGGACGGGAATCCAGACTGCGGCTGACCACCAGGTTGAGACGCTCATCAAGAGGGCCGCCGAGGGATGCAAAGGTGTGCCGCCCCATGATTACCGTGTGGGCCAGGGTCAGACGGCGAAACAGGCGGCGATCGGCCGCGACATCCCAGGGCAGATTACCGTCGCGACCGATAACGCCATTTTCGCCAACCGCGGCGATGATGATTTTTTCCCCGGCTTGGGCGGGCTGAGGACTGTCCATGTCCGCTTTATAACCTGAGTCTCGCTAAATTGAAAGTCTTTGGAGGCAGTTCGTGTCTGAAGATCTGCTCAACCATCCGCTGATTGCCGCACGCTATTTTTTTCCCCGGCCCGACAGCTTCGCCGAGCCCTTCTGGGTCGATGTCGGCGAGGCGCGGCTGGCCTGCCATTATCATCGTCCACATTCCCACGGCTACACGCTGATTCATTTCCACGGCAATGGCGAAGTCGCCGCGGATTGGCGTGACGGGTTCCCCGAAGCGCTGGCCTCCCTGGGACTCAACTGCCTGCTGGCGGAGTTCCGCGGCTACGGCGGCTCCAGCGGCCGTCCGCTGCTGGGAGCCATGCTCGACGATGTCGAAGCACTCATCAATGCCGCCGGCGTCGCCCCCGAGCGCCTGATTCTCTTCGGCCGCTCGGTGGGTTCGCTGTTTGCCGTGCATGGTATCTCGCTCTATCCCAATATCGCCGGACTAATCCTGGAAAGTGCGGTCGCCGATGTGCTGGAGCGTCTGCTGCTGCGCCTGACCCCGGAAGAACTGGGGGCCAGCCCTGCGCAACTGGAAAGAGCCGTCGCTCAGCGCCTCGATCAGCAGCAAAAAATGCACGCCTACCCTGGAGAAACACTGGTCATGCATGCGCGCGGCGACAGCCTGGTGGATGTCTCCCACGGCAAACGGCTGCACCAATGGGCCGGCGGCCCCAAACGCCTGCACATCTTCGCGCGGGGCGACCACAACAACCTCATGTTCGTTAATCAGCGGGAGTATTTTGCGGAAATTGCGGAATTCGTGGAGCGATTGGAACGGGGGAATGAAATTTAGAGGCGAATGGGACAGGGATCAAATCTGATCAAAGCGGATTAAAGGCTTGAAAACAAAAATTCTGTGTTGTTTTTTTCTTTTCGTCCTTTAATTTCAATTTTTTAGGTTGGTTTTCTCGGCGTTCTCAGCGTTCTCTGCGGTGAAAGAAACAAGGGGTTTTTGCTTTTGCCTTATATCCGCCTTGATCAGATTTGATCCGTGGTCGAATTAACTTTCTCCCTTTTCAGCCCGGGGATCCCTTGTCGGTGTTTCGCTTGCGCCGCCGCGGGCGGCGACGTCGCTTGGCCGGAGCGTCCGGGGGCGGCGTAGATACGGGCGCCTTGCCGTCCAGGGCAGCGCGCCACTGTCCGACCAGATCGCGGTAATCGCCCGTCACCTCGCTCCAGCACCCGAGTAGATCCAGGGCATGGGGCGTCATGGGATTGCCGAGCAGCCGCCGCTCACCGCGCTGGCGGCGGCCGCGGGCCAGGCGATAAATTCCGACCAGCAATTCGCGGGCCTGATGAGAAATGGCGCGGGCGATGCTGAAATACCCACAATGGGGGGCCAGCACCAGGCCCGCCAGGCGCACCACCTCGGTGACGGGCGCTTCGCGGTTCGGCGGGCAGGCACGCAGAAAGCGGCTGAGAGAAAGAGCCGCCAGAGCAAAGGGCTCAACCACGGGCAGGCCGCCGCGGGTACGGCGGTCGAGATGCTCAAGCAGGTCAAAAGTTTCTTCATCGCCCGCATAGCCGGCCAGCAGTGGCTCCAGCAGGCCCATGGCCGCGGCATGGCGCAGCACCGCTCCGGCCACCCCGTGGCGGAAGAGCTCCATCAATTCTTCACGGATGCGCGCCGGCGCCGCGTCGGCAATCAGGGGCGCAGCGCGATAAATCCCTTGACGTGCCTCGGCGTCGAGGCTGAAATCCAGACGTGCGCAGAACTCAAGAGCACGCAGCATGCGCACCGGATCTTCGGTAAAGCGCTCCACCGGCTCGCCGATGACCCGCAAACGGCGCGCCGCAAGGTCTTCAAGTCCACCCACGTAATCGATAATACTGAAGCTGTTAATGTCGTAGAACAAGGCGTTGATGGTGAAATCGCGACGAAACGCGTCCTCGCATGGCGAACCGAATACGTTTTCCTGAAAACGAAAATGATCCTCCGGATCCTCCGGCATTTCGCCGACGGCGGGCTTGCGCCTGAAGGTCGCCACTTCCACCACCTTGTCGCGACCAAAGCGCACATGCGCCAGTCGAAAGCGCCGCCCGACAAGGAAACAATTGCGAAACAGGTTCTTGACCTGATTGGGCGTGGCGTCGGTGCCCACGTCGAAATCCTTGGGCCGCCGTCCCAGCAGAAGATCACGCACACCGCCGCCCACCAGATAGGCCTTGAAACCGTTGCGGTGAAGGCGGTACATGACTTTGAGGGTTTCTTCGTCGATCTGCTTGCGGGAGATGCAGTGCGCGGCGCGCGGCACAATTACCGCAGGGCAATCAGTATTTTTCGCGGAAGGATCGACAGGCATCATCATTTCGGCAGGTTACAGGGGTTGACATTCCGGCGCCAAATGTAGCAGAAAGAGCGCAGCCGGAAAAGCGTTAAATCGGCCTGCCGCATTTGACGGCAAAATGGGGGGAGAGTCACTTGCGGGAAGCGGCAGAGCAGCGAGGCGGTTTGCGAGAAAAGACCGACATCAACCTGCTGGTGGTGCTGGGCGCCACCGCCTCGGGGAAAACCCGCCTGGGTGTCGAGCTGGCGCGGCGCCTGAACGGTGAAATCATTTCCGCCGACTCGCGCCAGGTTTTTCGCGGCATGGATCTGGGCACCGGCAAGGATCTGAGCGAATACGGCGAGGTTCCTTTTCATCTCATTGACATCGCCGAGGCCGGCAGCGAATTCAGCCTGTTCGCTTTTCAGCGTCACTTTTTTTCCGCCTTCGCCGACATTCAGAGGCGCGGCCGCCTGCCGCTGCTGGTTGGTGGCACCGGCTTGTATCTCGACGCGGTGCTGCGCGGCTACCGGCTTATCGAAGTGCCGCCCGATCCCAGCCTGCGCGCGCGGCTGGCGACTCTCGACGATGCGACTCTGCGCGCCCGCCTGCGGCGCCTCAAACCCGAGCAACACAACACCACTGACCTGATGGAACGCGCGCGCCTGGTGCGCGCCATCGAGATTGCCGAGGGCGAACGCGCTGCCGCAGCCGAGCTCCCCCCCCTGCCCGAGGTGCGCCCTCTGGTGCTGGGCTTGCGCTGGGAGCGTGCCGCGTTGCGCCGCCGCATCGGCCTGCGCCTGCGCGAACGATTGGCACAGGGCATGGTCGATGAGGTCGCGCGCCTGCACGCGGCGGGCGTGTCTTGGGAGCGGCTGGAATTCTACGGTCTCGAATACCGCTTCATCGCCCGTCACCTACAGGGCGCACTCGATTACGATACAATGCTCCAGCAGCTTGCCACCGCCATCGGCCAGTTCGCCAAGCGCCAGGAAACTTTTTTTCGCCGCATGGAACGCCAGGGAGTTGAGATTCACTGGGTGCACGCTGAGGAGGAGCCCTTGGAGCAGGCGATGAAGCGAATGTTTTAAATGCCGCAAAGGTGATGGCGTCGCAAAAAGTCCGCCCTACGGCGTTACGGCGTTTTTTCAGGACCTCTGATGTATGCCTTCGCCCCTGAAAAACCACCAGGCCTTGTAGGACGAAATTTTTGCTTAGCCATCCTCTTAGTTTTTGCGAGTGCATCAAAGCTGAGTGCTGCCCACCCAGTTCGCCGACCTTCAGTCTCCCACCAGAAACTCAAAATCCTCCCGACTCAGCGGCACACCGCCGCCGTCGCGACCTTCGTCGAGCAGGGCCTGGAACAGGCGCTGCTTGCGCTCCTTGAGCACCATCATCTTCTCTTCCACCGTGTGGCGCATGAGCAGGCGCAGCACCGTGACCTTGCGCGTCTGGCCGATGCGGTGGGCGCGGTCGGAGGCCTGGTTTTCCACCGCCGGATTCCACCAGGGGTCAAGATGAATTACGTAGCTGGCGCGGGTTAGATTGAGACCACGCCCACCGGCCTTGAGGCTGAGGAGAAAGACCAGGGGCTCCTCGCTGTTCTGAAAAGCTTCCACCAGCTTTTTACGCTGCGCCACCGGGGTGCTGCCGTCAAGGCGTATAAACCCGTGGCCGGCGGCACGTAGATGGGGCTCCACCAGGTCGAGAAAACTGGTGAACTGAGAAAAGACCAGGGAGCTGTGTCCCTCGGCCTGCAGCTCTTCCAGGTGTTCGCAAAGAGCGGCGATTTTCGGCGAGGCACCATCCTGCGCCGTGCCACCCGCCAAGCGCGGGTCGAGACACAGGCGGCGCAGGCGGGTGAGTGCAGCCAGGGCGGTGATGCGCGCCTGGGCGCGGTTCTGCTCTTGCCAGGCGGCGGCGACCTCGGTGCGCACCGCGGCCACGGTATTCTGATAAAGAACCTTCTGCTCTGCACTGAGATCGAGATGCAGATCGATTTCGACCTTGTCGGGCAGTTCGGCAGCAATTTTCTCCTTGGTGCGGCGTAGCACGAAGGGCTTGGTGCGGGCGATAAGGCGCTGCAGCGCACCGGGTTCGACCTCCCTGCGGTTACTGCCGAAGCGGCGATAGGGGCCGAGCAGGCCGGGCAGCACCAAGTCGATGATCGACCAGTATTCACCCAAATGATTTTCGACCGGGGTTCCGGTGAGAGCCAGCTTGAAAGCGCCTTGCAGACGCCGCGCCGCGCCGGTCATGGCGGCATGGACGTTTTTTATGGCCTGCGCCTCATCGAAGATGATGACGTGAAAGGTCAGCGCACACAGTTCCTCAATATCGCGGCGCACAATCTCGTAGCTGGTCAGCACCACGTCGATGCCCTCAAAAGCGTTGAGACAGCGATCCTGGCCGCGATAGACCAGGGTGCGCAGATCGGGGGCAAAGCGCGTGAGTTCACTCTCCCAGTTGAACAGCAGGCTGGGCGGCACCACCACCAGGTGAGGGATGTCTCGCGGTGCGCGCGCGGCGAGTACACCCTGATGCAGAGCCGCCAGCAGGCTGATGGCCTGAATGGTTTTTCCCAGCCCCATGTCATCGGCCAGGCAGGCACCGAATTTGTGCTCATAAAGAAAGGCCAGCCAGCGATAGCCCAGCCCCTGGTAGTCGCGCAGCTTGGCGCGCAGCCGGGGTTCATCCACCTCGGGCAACTTGTCGAAATTCTCCAGACGGGCGAGGATAGTTTCATCCTCGGCGCCAAGATGAAGAGTCGCTCCCAGTTTGCGCAGGGCGAGCAGATCGAGAATATGCAGACGCGGGATAAGCACCGGTTCGCGATGCGCTTTTTTCTGCCCTGCTCCGCGGAGTCCGGCCAGGACCGTCAAAGCCTCCCGATCGCCTGCCTCAAGCAGATGCAGACACCCGTCGGCTTCAAAAATCCCTTCTTCAAGAGCCTTGCGCCAGGTTTCCTCGTCGAGCGCCACCCCCGCGCAGCTGATTTCCGGGCGCAGCTCAAACCAGTCGATGTCTTTGGCTCCGGCGGTGACACGGATGTCAAGCCGCGCCGGCACGGCTGGGCGCCCGCCATACCGCAGGTCAACGCCCAGGGCACGCAGTTCGCCGACCAACGCCGGCAGGGCGGCGAACAGCGTCTGACGCTTGACCCGCATAGCTCCCGCAAAGGGTGCATCACGCAAGGCCGCAACCCCGAAATAGCCATAGAGAACCTCCAGCAGCTCAGCTTCCAGCGCGCGGTCGCGTTGCAGCAGCAGCCAGTGTTCCTCGGCAAAACTCAGGTGCCAGGTGCACTGGCGCTCGCACTCAAGCAGGTTCTCAAGTCGGCCGCGAGCCTCGCTGACCAGGGCCCGCCGCCGGAAATCCGCACCCGCAATGTTTTTACGCAGAATACGGTTGCGCTCGGTTTTGGTCGTGGCACGGCGCGCGGCGAAAAAGGTTTCATAGAGCGCGCGGCGGCGCTTGAGGGCGCGCAAAGGCAAGGATACACCGTCGAAGAAAGCCTCGCTGAACAACGCCAGGGCACGGGAGTCAAGACCCAGTTCGCAGGCGCCATGCCGAGCCACGGCGCGCAACGTCACTTCATCGTCCGCGCCAGGGTTGATTTCCAGAGAATAATCCCTGAGGTGTGTGGGCAGCACCTGCTGTTCTTGTCCGTCGATCTGCAAAAGGCATTCTTCGAGAGGCGGAGAATCTTCGTCGGACATGAACTCGATGCCGCCGAAATCGCGCCAAGCAACCAGACAACCCGCGCCATCCTCGACAGTCGTGCCGACTGCGGCCAGTTGCGGCCACAGGCTCCAGACCTCCGGAGCAACCACCCGCACCAGGCGGGCATGCTGCGCGTCGGCGACCCAGGAGCCGAACCACAGCAGACGCCCCCCCAGGCAACTGCCGTCATCGAGCACCCGCTGGAGACGCAGGCCGCTATCGCGGGCATCAAACACCAGCTTGCCCTTTAGAGCTTGCGACGCTTCGACCTTCAACGTGTGCAGCCGGCCGCCGCTGTCGCGCACCTGTACCGGCCAGGTCGGCTTTCCCGCCTCCAACAGAGCGCACAGGGCCGTGGCCGAGTGCCCGCCGGCCATCCAGGGCGATTCGAGCAGAGGCTGCAAGGGCTTAGGGACGCGATGGGTAAAAGGCAGGAGCACGTCCCCTTTGCGCGTGACTTCAACAAAAGGAATCCCGTAGCGCTCACTGAGCACAATGGCATAGTCGGCCTGGTCCCTTGGGCGAGAGTCGGGCTTATTTGCAGATGATTTTCTCTTGCGCGGTCCTATTTTTTCAGACCGGGGCAACACAGGCGCCAGCAGGGAGGTGCGAATCTTTTCCAGATCGGCATCCACGGCACGCCAGCCGCTTACCGCCGCCGGCACCAGGGCTTTTTTCAACGTCAGCAAAGCCGCCAGGCTATGGGCACAGACATCCCCCGTAGCGCGATTGCCGCAGCGGCATCGGGTTTCGATCCGCCCGCCCTTGTTGAGGTGCAGAGAGACTTCATGCACCAAGGCGTTGCCGACATCGACGCTCAACAGTTCGCCGCTCTTCTTCCATACCGGCAGGGCCACGGCATTCTTCTGGCACAATAGCAAAGCCTCGACCAACTGGGCTTTGCGTCCCAGGGTGTAAAGGGTCCCTATCGGCAGGTCCCGCAGGGCGCCCGCCAGGGGATTTAACGGCGAAGATGCGGTTTGTTCCATGAAGAAACCAGAGGGCGTAAAGGATTCAGAGGATGTCGGGAGTCGTGGAGTTTTCGCAGGCGCTTGAAGGGCTGTCTCCTGCCTAAGGGACTGCTGGCGTCCCGCCGGTGCGTAATCTCTCCAAGGCAAAATCCAGATCCACCTCGAAGCCGTCCTCATCGACCAGACGCACCAGGGTTTCGCAGGGCACGCAGCGAAAGGCGCCAAAAGTTACGGGAATACGCTGCATACGTCCGTCGCGCAGTTCGAATTTAAAGCTCTGGTGCATGCCCCACTCGCTAAGCCGGTTGCGACAACGCGGGCAATAGGGGCGCAGTTTGCGGTCCCAGAAAATCTCAAACCTGCAAGTATAGCGACGATGAAAACGGGACAGAATATGGTGCCGGGTCAGCAGCAGTAGCGAACAGGCACCCAGCAGAGCGCCGATGAACGTAAAAAACCGCAGAGAATCAGGGGAAAAGGTCATCGTTGTCGGAACATCCGGGCAAAGGCATCTGATGGCGTCTTCTCTCGTACACGCGCTGCAGAAGATAGCTCAGCCGGTTCTTTCCTGTCAAACAGGAAACAACCGGCCAGTCCGCACCCCGTGGCCTCGGCGCGCCCAGCCCAGGGCAACACCCTCAGCGCACCCCGTCGCGTTCGCGCAGCAAAGCCATCACCGCGCGCCACATGCGCCAGGAGCCGATGATGCCGGGCATTACGTCGACGTGCATAAGCCCGCGCACCAGAAACAGGTCGGCCTGCCCAGCGGGCAGCGCGGCCTTGAGCTTGCGGCTTTCGCTATGGGGAATGATGGGGTCGTCAAGGCCATGTATAAGAATCAGCCGTGCCTGCAGCTTTTGCAGGTCCTTATCCGCCAGATTAAGCGCGCCAATGTCACGACGAAGAAACTCGGGAAGATTGGCGATCAGGGCAGGCACCCGCTCGCGATCTTCGTTGACGATAAAGCGATACAGGGCCTTGCCTTCCTCACTCAACCCCAGCGCCAGATCCTCGATGGGCGCGTCGAGATTTTCTTTGCGGCGCTCCGCCATGGTCTGGAAACGCCGGCGATCGCCCTCTTCGGCCAGGCGATCCAGATTTCCCTCGACAAAGACCCACTTGCCGTAACGGTTGGGATCGCCGCGCTGCCAGTCATCGCCGTCATGAAACCAGCCGGTGGTAAAAAATGTCATCACCGCGTGGAGGTCGTAATAGCCGCCGACGCCCACGGCAAAACCCACGTCCTCGCCCACCTCAGGGGCCATGGCCGCCAGCAGTGTCGGCCCCACTGCGTAACTGAAAGCCATCATGCCGAGATGGCCGGTCGGCACCAACTCGGTGCGGTTGCGAAACCAGGCAAAGGCTGCGGCCACTTCATCGGTATTTTCCGCTCGCACTTCCAGGCGATGCATGCTTTCCAGCTCAGGGACCAGCACCGCGAACCGCATGCGCGCCAAGGAATAAGCAAAGGCGACCAGCCGCGGATCATCCTTACCTTCCTCGGCGACCCCTGGCACCACCAGCATGCCCGCCTTAACCGGCTCTTGAGGCAAGTAAAGATCGGCGCCGTAAAACCCGGCGGCGACGGGAAAACCGGGCGCCACCGGGATTCGCACCTGAATCCGCGCGGGTTCCGCGGTCTTGGCCTTGAGCCGGCTCGGCTCCTCGCCGGCGGAAACATCGCCGAGAAGCAACACGGCTTCGTAACCGCGCCGCGGCGAACAGCCGCCGATCAGATTCATCATCAGGACCAGCAGCAGCGAAAAAAGGAAAAAACGCATCGACCCGCTCATAAGCCGAAGTATAGCAAACGGGAATCGCGATTCAAATCCGGGTTGGCTTCAATAGCGAAAATCACGAAAATTCAAGCGGAAAAACAACGAGTAAAGCACCGGTACCAAGCCCAGGGTAAGAAGGGTGGCAAAGGCCAGACCGAAAATGATGCTGATGGCCAGGGGCTCCCACATGGGTCCGCCGCCGAGCCACAGGGGAAGCAGGCCGCCCATGGTGGTAATGGTGGTGAGCAGAATGGGGCGTAAGCGCCTCTGGCAGGCTTCGATCACCGCCCGGGTCGGTTCGAGCCCGTTTTCGTCGATTTCCAGGCGAATCCGTTCAAGCAGCACGATGGCATTGTTGATAACGATGCCCGCCAACGACACCAGCCCGAGCAGGGTCATGAAACCAAAGGACGTGCCGGTCAACAGCAGGCCGGTGGTCACGCCGACCAGTCCCAGGGGGATTGTGAGCAAGATGATCAGCGGCCGGCGAAAGGAATTGAACTGCGTAACCAACAATAGCAGGATGATCAAGCCGGCCACCGGCATCTTGGCATTGATTGCTTCGCCGGCCTGGCCGGAGGATTCCAGCTCCCCGCCCAATTCGTACTTGGTCCCCAGGGGCCAGGCGGCGCTCTGCACTTTGAGCACCTCGTCAAGTTGCCGCGCTATGGCGATGGGGTTGGCCCCTGGATGCACGTCGGCCTGCACGGTCAGAGTCCGGAGGCGATCACGGCGCAAAATCTTGCCCGGTTGCCAGGCGATCTCGATGTCGGCTACCTGCTTGAGGGGCACAGATTTGCCGGTGCTCTGCACATAAAGATTGAAAGTTTCCAGTTTGCCGATGTCCTGCCGGTCGGCGGCGACGGAGCGCAGAATGACCGGAATAATCTCGTCCTCCTCACGGAAATCCGTGGTTTCCATACCGGTCAGAATCGTCTGCAAGGACACCGCCACGTCCCGATTGGACAATCCGGCCCGCTGAGCACGTGGCTGATTAACCCGCACCACCAGCTTCTTGGTGCGCGGCCCCCAGTCATCGGTGATGCTGCGCACCCCGGGTATCTTCGCCAGTTGGTCGCGGGTTTCGGCGGCCAGGGCGAAAATCTGCTCGCTGTCGCGTCCCGAGATACGCACTTCCACGGGGTTTTCCACCGGGGGACCGAGAAACAGCAGGCGGATTTGTGCATCGAGATCCGGAAAATGCCTTTGGCAGAAATCCTCCAACCCCGGGATAACCCGGTCCAGAAGCACCTCCCGAGAGCTGCCGTTGACGATCAGATAGGCATACTCGGGACTCGGCGGCTCGGGATTATAGGCAAGGATATAGCGCGGCGCGCCCTCTCCGAGAAACGTCACCCAGTCGACTATTCCCTCGCGACCCTGGCCCTTATCTGCCATAAAATTGGAAGTCATGTACTCCTCAAGCTCACCCACCACCTGCGCGGTACGCGCCAGGGGGGTACCGATGGGCAGGCGCAATTCGGCAAAAAAGATCGGCTTGTCGCTGGGCGGGAAGAAAATCTGCGGCACGAAGCGCAACCCGAACACGGCCAAGCAGAAGAGCAGGAACATTGCCGCCAGGGTCAAAGTGCGCCACCGCAGCAGCATCAGCAACAACCGCCGGTAGCCACGATAAAACAGACTTTGGTAGTTCTGTGCGGCGCGCTTTGACTTGGGCAAAAAACGCACGCACAGCAGAGGCGTCAGGGTCAGAGACAACACCCAGGAGCAGAGCAGGGTGATGGTGACCACCTTAAACAGGGGAGCGGTATACTCCCCGGTGATCGATTCGGCAAGAAAGATCGGCAGAAAGGCCGCCGCGGTGGTCAAGGACGAGGTCAGCAGAGGAATTCTCAGCTCCTGCGCCGAAGCCGTCGCCGCGTCCAGAGGCGCGCGGCCCTCCTCCATGGACACCTTGATGGACTCGGACATGACGATGGCATTGTCCACCAACAGACCCAGGGCGATGATCAGCGATGCCAGAGACATCTGGTCGATGCCGATACCGAGGCGCCCCATGACAAACAGGGCAAGAATCATTGCCGCGGGAATCAGGCTTGCCACCACCAGACCAGTGCGCACGCCGAGAAAAACCAGCACCACCAGCAACACGATGAGCACCGCCTGCATGAGGTTGACCACGAACTCATCAACCTTTTTCTGCACATGCTGCGGCTGAAAGGCCACCATGTCGAAATCGACCCCAATGGGATAGACCTGGCGAAACTCCGCGAGGCGTTGTTGCACATCCTCGCCCAGGGCGAGGATGTTGCCGCCGTGACGCAGGTTGACCGCCACCGCCAGAGCCGGCTCGCCACGGTAGCGCACCTTGGCCCGCGGCGGATCGATATAGTCGCGCCGGATATCGGCCAGATCCTTGAGATAAACCAACTCATCGCGGCCCGGCAAGGCAATCACGCTGCGGCTCAGATCCTCCACCGAATCGAAGTTGCCGGTGGGCTCGAGAATGATCTGCTCCGTATCGGTAAAAATTTCACCGCCGGGAATAATAATGTTGCGGGCTTCCAGAATTTCCTGCAGTTGCAGGGGCGAGACGCCGTATTCGGCGAGGCGGGCATTGCTGTATTCGACGAAAATGCGCTCTTGCTGCACACCGAAAAGATCGACCTTGGCCACCTCGCGCGACAGCAGCAGATCGTTGCGACAGTCTTCGGCAATCTTCTTGAGTTCGGCGTAACTCAATCCCTCGCCGCGGATGGTGAACACCACGCCGAACACATCGCCGAATTCATCGTTGACCACCGGACCAACCACTTCTGCCGGCAGTTCGCGCGCGGTGCGCTCGACCTTGCGCCGCAAGTCGTCCCAGATGGGGCGCATGTCGGTATAGCGCTCCTGGATATTGACCAGGATCATCGAAACACCGGGCTTGGATTCGCTGGTGATGAAATCGATCTGAGGAATTTCCTGGATCGCTTTTTCCAGCTTATCCGTTACCAGTTGCTCAACACGCTCGGGAGCGGCGCCCGGAAAAAGGGTCAGAACCTGAGCGGTGCGAATGGTGAATCCCGGGTCTTCATCACGCGGCAAAGTGAAAAAAGACCACACCCCCGCCACCAGAAGAACCACCAGCAGCGTGAGGGTGACCCGGTTATTCTCAATCGCCGCGCGGGTCAGGTTCATGGCTGAGGTTCCTCTGTCGCGGCGAGCAACACCCGCTGGCCGTCCTCAATGCGGCTGACCCCGGCGGTCACGACCTGCTCACCCGGAGTCAGTCCGGCGAGAATCTCCAGTCCCTCCAGGGTGAATTCTCCAACTTCGACCGCCCGGCGACGCACCACGGCGGTTGTCTCCTCTTTGGATTCCACCACGAAAACAAAGCGCCCCTGTTGATCCTCGCCCACCGCAGCCGCCGGCACCAGCATTCGCGAAACCTCCCGCGCCGGCGCAAAACGAAAAACAACCTCAGCACTCATGCCCTGGCGCACCCGGTGATCCGGCGTAAGCAACCGCACGGTCACGAGATACGTGGCGCCCGCAGGGCTTGCCGCCACGCCCACTTCGGTCACCATCCCGGCAAAACGCTCGCCGCCGATGGCGTCAAAGGTCACGCTCACAGTATCACCGCGGGCAATGCCGCCGATGAGCGCTTCGGGCAGAGCAACACCCACTTCCGGAAAACGACTGGCGGTCAACACCACGACTTCGGCACCGGTTGCGACATTTTCGTTGACCTCGACACTGACCGCAGCGATGAAACCGTCAAGGGGTGCGTGCAGGCGCGTATAGGAGAGCTGCAATTGCGCCAATTCCAGCCGCATGGCCACAGCCGCCTCGGCGGCTCGCGCCGATTCGGCCCCGGCGCGGGCCGCATCCAGATCGGTGAGGGAGGCATGATGATTCTCATACAAGGCCCTGACCCGCTCGTAATGCGCGTCGGCATTGCGCGTTCGGGCACCGGCCTCGGCCAGAGCGGCTTCGGCTTCGCGGACCTGCAACTGGTAATCGGCAGGATCCAGAGCCGCGATCAGCGCGCCGCGCCGCACCTGATCGCCAACCCTGACGGGAATCTCGACAAGGGTGCCCGGCACGCGAAAGCTCAAGCGGGCCTCGATGGCAGGACGTGCGGTGCCGGAAAAAGCGCGTACGCGCACCCCTTCATCCAGGACCACCTGCTGGGTACGCACCACGCGCAAGGGCTCCTCAGGCAGCGGCGGCTGCTCACCGCAGGCCCACAGCAGCAGCACCAGAAACAAACTCAGTCGTCGCAGCATCAGGTCCATCGCCTTTCTCTACTCTCGCTTCTCAACGCTGCCGCCAAGGCATGGGCTCGGCCGCGTGGAAAAAATTTTGCAAACGGGCCAGCCAGTCATGCTGTTCCTGCGGGCTTTCCAAAAAGAAAAAAAAGCCCGTGGCCCGCTCCACTTCAGAAAAATCGTGAAGAAAATCATACACCGCGTTGGCGGCGACCAGTTCGGCCACCCGCATCGCGCTCTGCGCGTCGAGCAATTCAACGATGGAGAGCACTCCCCGCGAGTAAGAATCCTTGACCAGCTCCAGGTTGTTGCGCGCGGCATCGGCAGCGGCGCGCGACAGATGGATTCCGGCAAAAGTCCCGCGGCTGCTCAGCAGCGCACTGCGAATGTTCTGCTCCAGGCGCTGCGCCAGAGCCGCGCGCTCCAACTGCAAGCGCGCCACCTCGGCGGTTGTGCGACCCAGTTCGGCACGACGCGCGCCGCCGCTGTAAAGCGGCAAAGACAAATTGATGGCCAGGCTCCAGCGGGTATCGTCCTCTTGCGGAAGAGTCAACGGCACATCAGCTGCGGGCGGACTCTGCCCAGCGCCGCCTTCGGCAAGGCGCTGACTGAGTTCGCCCCGCAAGTCGGCCTCCGGGGTCCAGAAGGCCCGGCGGGCCGCGCTCTGCTGCCGCCGCTCGGCAGCAACCGCCGCGTCGAATCGGTGCAATTCCGGCGCCCGCGCCAATCCCTCGCTCACCATGAAATCACGAAAGATTCTAAAATCCCAGGGATTGTCCACATAGCGAAAGACCTCGGGTCGCCCGATCAGCATCTCGGGAGAATCAACACGGATATCCTCGAGCTGAAAAACCGTTTCCACCGGGCGGTGGAGCAGTCGGTTGAGGGCAATGCGCGCCAGATCCTCGTTGACCTCGGCGGCGATGACCCGCTGGCGGTCAGTGGCAATCTGACTTTCCCAGCGATAAACCTCTTCAGGCCCGGAGAAGCCGACCTCGCGGCGCACCCGTGCCAATTCAAGATTGGTGCGCGTCAGTTCAATATTTTGCCCTTCGATGCGCCGTACGGTCTGCGCCCGCAGCACGCTCAGATAGGTCTGTACCGCCTCGGCGACAATATCCAGGCGCAGGGCATTGCGATCTTGCTCCCGTGCCTGCTGCTGGTATTCGGCGCTTTCAAAGTCGGCCCAGGCTGACTCGGAATAAAGGGACTGGCGCAAACGCGCCGTAGCACTCAGGGTGCGCTGCGCCTGATTGCCGAAGCTGCTCTCGGCCCGATCGCGATCGATCAGCAGAGCTTCGGCGCCCACGGAAACCTGCGGCAGCAGCGCCGCGCGGGTCTGCACGACCTGCTGCTCGCCGGCGGCCACGGCCTGAGCGCGCGCCGCCAGATCCAGGTTTGCCTTAAGTGCTTCATGGGCCACGCCCCCCAGGGACAGCAGCGGGCCGGTGGGTCGACCATCTTCGAAGAGCAGCTCAGCCTCGGTCAAAATCCCCCAACTGGGATAAAAGCCGATGGCACGGGCAGTTTCCATGTTGATGGTGAGCCGCTCACCCGGCGTCAGGGCCACCTCGAGGGTTGCGGCCCTTTCTCCGAGCAGGATGCGTTGCAGGTTGAGGGCGGTGCGTCGCGCGCGCAGGGTGAAATCATCCACCGCGATGCCTGCCAGAATACCGCGCTCCACCTCGGCACGTCCCATCAGGGAAAAACTCGGCAAGCGCCGCGCCTTGAGGCCGCTGACCAATTTCTCGAACTCGCTTGGCGACAAGCGCAGCAGAGGCGCAACATACACCGCATCGATTCCCGCCGGCAGTCGCTTTAGGGCCTCGCTTGCGGCCTCATCCACCGGCACCAGAGTCAGCCGACTGTCGAGTTCATCGGTCAAATCCCTGAGGTTTGCGGACAACCGGGGAATCGCCTCGTAAAGTGCACGGTTGTATAATACCGCCAGATGCTTGAAAGGACTCAGGTCGTGAAAAGCCCGCAAGTCGCGCAAGGTCGGCGGCGGCGCGGCAATATAGCTGAGATTGTTCACGCCGCTGGCGTTGTTGCGGCGAGGAATGCCTTGCATCTGCTGGTCGATGATGAATGGGGCGATCGCCGGTTTGGGCAGAGAGCCGCGTGTGCTGATTTCATGAGAAGCAATCACGCCCATGGCCAGCACCAGGTCGACCTGGGGATCGTCGAGCAGCGCGTCGACAGCCCGGCGAACGGACTCCACACTCCAATCCCCAATTCGCAGCTTATCGGCGGGAAAGGCGACGTGGAATTCGCGCTCCACCAAAACCTTGATTTCCCCGCGAAACAAGCGCAGCACCTCATCATTGCCCGCCCAGGGGCCGTCAACCACCACGCCGATGGTCATAGCCGCAGCGGCCGAGGTGGGCAGGCCGGCGGACAACATGACCAAGCCAACAAGCACGATTTTCAGAATCCAACGGGCAGCACGCATGGCAAACCTTAGGTTAAGGCAAAAATTCCGAAAACCACCTCGCCCAAATAACACCGAAAAGCAGCATTGCTCAAGCTGTCCCCCTTGAACCAATGCCCCCCTGAAAAACAACTCATTGCCAAAACGAGTTGAAGGGATCGTCGTCCACGGCCCGGAGCAGGCTTTTGAGGTTGAGGGTGGGGCCGGCGTTGAGGTAAAGCCGCCAGGAATCGCGGTCCACGGGATAGTGCAAAGACCACTGATTGAGTTCGATCTGAAAACGAAACTGTGCCACCGGTCGCCAACTCCAGTTTGCGGGATTGGCCAGGGTGATACGTTCTTCATAGAGGGTGGCGGTTTCGCCCTCGATGCGAAAATTGACCCGTACCTCATTGCGAAAACAGGGCGGAACCTTGGTTTCGCAATAGGAGAAAAGCTCTTTTTCCGCGCACTTACGAACCAGCTCGGGCATCTCCATGGACAACCTCCTGATCAGTGCCTAGTGTTCCGGGCGGTTCGTCGTGTCAAATAATTCTGAGGTATTTTTGGTGCTGTCAAGGCGTCGCCAACGCAGGCAGCGCCGAAAAGAGCCAGAATTAGAAGGCAGGACNGTCGTGTCAAATAATTCTGAGGTATTTTTGGTGCTGTCAAGGCGTCGCCAACGCAGGCAGCGCCGAAAAGAGCCAGAATTAGAAGGCAGGACGAACCGCACGGGGCACGAGACCGGTAGATTATACCGATGCGCACCCGGATGGGCAATTAATGAAAAGAGCCGTCATCAGAAAATTCCTAAACCGCTCCTTGGAAATCTCTGGAATCCAGAGTCAAAACAGCCCGTGCAGGGGCCCACCCCTGGCCGCCAGCTCCTCGACGCGGCGCACCGCCGCGGGATCTTCTTCCAGCGCCGGAGGGTGATGTCCCTTGCGGCGCGCGTCGATCACCAGACTGCCGGTGCAGCCCCAGTGCTTGGCGCTGTTGAAGGCGCCGATGCCGTGAATATCGGTAGCCGGGTTGGAGCGGGTGAAAACTGTCCAGACAAAATTGTTCAAGGTGCGGGCGACGAACTCACTGTCATCGACCACCACCACCAGGGGAAATTGGTTGAGGGGTGCCCGGTCGTCGAAAAAAGCACAGAAGTCCGCCATATCCTCAGCCTCCACCCCCCGTTCGCCTCGGTGTGGCGGCCCCTGCACGGCAAGCACTCCGGGCAGCACCAGGCGCGCTTCGCTATACCCCGGCGGCAACGCCAGATCGCCACCGAGAGTATCCGGAAGCTTGCGCCGCACCGGACCGGCGGCGGCCACGACCACCTTGGAGCCGGCGTTGAAACCATGACCGCTGTAATCCAGAGTATCGATTGTGGTGCGGGTGTGAAAATGCAGGTCGCTGCGCCAATCGGCGCGCTCCAGCACATGCCGCAGAAACGCGGCGATGTCATGGATATCGAGAGCGGGAGCGTCCTCGCGGGCGATGATGAACAAGTACTTGGCCAAGGACAACTGCCCCTGGCCAAGGATCGCATTGGCCAGAGTGAGCAGCTCCATGGGTCGCCGCTCTTCGGCGTAGGGCACGTAGCGTTCGCTGCCGATGGCCAGCAGCAGGGGATGCACCCCGGCGGCATCCACCGCATGCACCGCATGCACGCCGGGCAGCACCTCGGGAATCAGGGGGCCGGTCAGCTCGTGAATGAAGGCGCCGAAGGTGGTGTCCTCCTGCGGCGGCCGCCCCACGGTGGTGAAGGGCCAGATGGCGTCGGCGCGATGATGAACCGCATCGACCTGCAACACCGGGAATTCATGCTCCAGGCTGTAATAGCCGAGGTGGTCGCCGAAGGGCCCCTCGGGCAGGGTGCGACGCGGATCGATGGTTCCGGAGATGACAAAATCGGCTTCCGCCGGCATGGGCAGATTGTTGGCGGCCGTGACCAATTCCAGGCGCCGGCCGCCGAGCAGGCCGGCGAAGGAAAGCTCGGGCATACCCTCGGGCAGAGGCATGACCCCGGCGACGGAGAGGCTCGGCGGTCCGCCGACGAATACGTTGACTCGTAGCGACTCGCCGCGCTCCAGAGCCTCGGCATGATGAGCGCCGATGCCGCGGTGAATCTGATAATGCAATCCGGCTTCCCGATCAGGGGCATAGCTCCCGCCGGAAATCTGGACCCGGTACATGCCGAGATTGCCGTGGCGCAGGCCGGGCCGCGCCGGACTTTCGCTATAGACCAGGGGCAAGGTGACGAAAGCCCCGCCGTCCAGGGGCCATGACTTGAGCTGCGGCAGGCTTGAAAGACTGGTGCGCTGCGCCAGGATCGGGCCGCGCGCGACGCGCTTGGGCAGCAGCAGGCGCGCGGCCAGGGGCACACGCAGCAGATTGCCGGGGTTACGCGCCAGGCTGCGTGGATCGCGCTTGGTCTCGACCAGCAGGCGCACCTGCTCAAGGGTGTCGCGAAAAATGTAGCGGGTGCGCTTCAGGGTGCCGAACAGGTTGCCGAGCATGGGAAAGCGGCAGCCCTTGGGATGGCTGAAGAGCAGCGCCGGGCCACCCGCGGCATAAACCCGTCGCTGGATAATGCCGATTTCCTGATCGGGGTCGACCTCGACGTTGATACGCCGCAACTGGTGGCTGCGTTCGAGATCTGAGACACACTCCTGAATATTGCGATAACCCATGCGTAACTCCTTTTTTTGAAATGCCCCTTTTATACTCCAGATTTTCCGTCCGATGCAACGCTGGGCGCCATATCGGGCAGAGGATGATCGGTTTTTTGCCGGACCCTGTCCGCGTATTCGCCATTGCAGCCACCACGCAACCGTCTCTTAACAAAGCCTTGAGATTTGGAACGAGATTTGCTAGATTCATCATGAATCTTTTCCAACCAGGTGATTCCTATGAAGCCGTCTTCAATTATGCTCGTGCTGTTTGTCGTCGCCCTGCTCTCCGCCGGTACGCCTTTGACGGCTTCGGCGCGGCTGATTTCGACCGCCGATCTGGTCATTGTGGAAAAATCTCAACGCAAGTTGCACCTGGTCAGCAACGGCCATGTCTTCCGCAGCTACGACATTGCCTTGGGCGCCAACCCCGTCGGCCATAAATTGTATAAAGGCGACGGACGTACTCCCGAAGGCCGCTATTACCTTGACTGGCGCAATCCCCAGAGTCGCTTTCACAAATCCATGCACATCTCCTACCCCAACGAGCGCGACCGCGAACGGGCACAACGTCTGGGGCGCTCACCCGGTGGGCATATCATGATCCACGGCATTCCCAACCGCTATCGCCGTGCCCCGGAACTTTTCGAGGGCCTCGACTGGACCGAAGGCTGCATTGCAGTGCGCAACGAGGACATGGAGGAAATCTGGCAACTCGTCGCGGACCACACCCCCATCGAAATTTATCCTTAAAAAATCTCACCCTCCGGGATATAATCGACCTGCCGGCGTTTTCAGCGCGGGGCGACACTCTTTTTTTCGGGGAGACATCAAGCCATGGACCATTCCCCCCAGGACTGCTCCAAGTCAGAAATCCGGCCGGGCCTCGGCGGACTCTTTCAGGGCAAGGAACTCAAGACCTTTTTCATCAACTACCTAGTGACCGTGGTGGTGGTCGAAGGTCTGATCTTTTTCGTCTGTTTCGTGAGCGGTTTGGCGGCCACCGAGGGTCAGTTTCCCTGGAAAGCCTACATCTTCGCCTCCTTCGCCGCGCCTCTGGCTCTG
Organism: Geoalkalibacter ferrihydriticus DSM 17813; assembly: GCF_000820505.1. Taxonomy (NCBI): domain Bacteria; kingdom Pseudomonadati; phylum Thermodesulfobacteriota; class Desulfuromonadia; order Desulfuromonadales; family Geoalkalibacteraceae; genus Geoalkalibacter; species Geoalkalibacter ferrihydriticus. Next base: position 68,635 of record NZ_JWJD01000008.1, read on the forward strand.
ACCTTCATCTTCGCAGTCATTGTTTTGACTTTCAATCGCTATCTCCTGCAAGCCCCCCTCAGGTCCGAGTCCCAACAAAAGTCCGATCACTCCGACCAAGGCAAGGCCGGACAATTTCTGGCATTCACCCAGCAGATGCCCTTTCTTCTGAGCCTGTTGTTGCTGCTCGCCGCCTGCTGGATCGGCTACAACATGGATATGATTGCCCTTTATCTGGCCCGCGCCGGGGAAACCACCGCGCGCTACTTTCTGCTGACTTTCACCGCGGTGCTAGGCGCGGTCGCCCTGTGCATTCTCGCATGGCTGATTCTCAATTTCGTATTGCGTCAAAAAAAGATCAAACAGCAACAGCAATACCGCCGGGAAGTAATGGAACGCCTCGGCCTGGTGATCCTCGACGACAACACCGTACTTGACCGCGAGGGCCGCCCGGTGCACTGCCCCGGCGAGGCCAAACTGCCAAATCAGGACACCGAGGAAATTCGTTTGTTGCCACGAATCAGCCGTGATGCCTAAGGCCTGGCCCTAAGAACGGCCACTCTCCCTGAAAGTCAAAAATCCCGACACAAAAGCCTCAAGTCAGCCCATTCCAGGGGCGCGGCGCAATCCTTGCAAAAGCTTTCCGTAGTCTTTTGCGCCCATGCCATCCTTCCTCCTGGATCAACGAGATCCAGATTCAAGTCAAGGCCGATGAAGATGTCCTTTCGCACGCTGCTCGCGCTCGCCTTGCTTCTGGTCCCGGCTGCACCGGCGTGGTCAGAGCAAAGCCTGACTCTCGGCGTTCTGGCATTCCGCGCTACTGAGCAATCCGTGTCGCGCTGGCAGCCGCTAGCGGACTACCTGCACGAACAACTTCCCGGGGTCAGGGTCCGCCTTAAGGCTTTTGACTACCAAGGGTTGGACGAAGCGGTGGAGCGGCAGCAGATCGATCTGGTTTTCACCAATCCCGGCCATTACGTGCTCATCGCCCACCGCACTGGACTTTCGGCACCACTCGTCGGCCAGATCAACCTCGTTGAAGGCGCTCCAGTCAAGGGGTTCGCCGGCGTCATCCTGGTACGCGCAGAAGATGAAGGCCTGCGCAGCCCAACCGATCTGCAAGGCAAGCACATTGCTATCCCGAGCAAATCATCCCTGGGCGGCTATCAGATGCAGGCCCATAGCCTAGTTCAGGCCGGTTTGCGCATGCCTGGGGCCGTAAAAATCCTTGAAACCGACATGCCCCATGACCGCGCAGTCGAAGCCCTATTGGAGAAGCGTGCCGATGCCGCTTTCGTGCGCAGCGGTCTCTATGAAGCACTGCTCAGGGAGGGTCGGGTGAAACCGGGGACTCTGCGGGTTCTCAACCAACAAGACCTGCCCAACTTTCCCCATAAAGCATCGACGGCCCTGTGCCCGGAATGGCCCATCGCGGCCCTGCCCCACGTCGACGACACCTTGGCCGCGCGAGTCGCCGCAGCCCTGCTTTCTCTGCCTCACGGTGGCGAAACCGCATTGGCCCTCGGCATTCATGGCTTCACCGTGCCCTACAATTACGAACCGGTGCGCGCGCTGCTTGAAAATCTACGCTTGCCGCCCTTTGACGCCGCGCCCCAGTTTACCTGGAGCGACATTTGGGCAAGGTACGGCGGTCTTCTGATCATGCTTGGGATCAGCGTCACCTCAGGCTCCCTGCTTCTGGTTGTACTGATCATCAGCCATCGCCGCATGCAGGCCACGCAAAAGGCGCTACGCGCCAGCGAAAGCAGCTATCGCAACCTTTTTGAGTACATGACCGTCGGCTTTGCCTTGCATGAAATCCTCCTCGACAAGCAGGGGCGACCTTGCGATTACCTTTTTCTGCAGGCCAACCCCGCTTTTGAAAAACTCACCGGTCTGGAGGTGCGCGGCATACTCGGGCGCAGGGTTCTTGAAATACTGCCGGAAATCGAGCCGGACTGGATCGAAAATTTCGGACAGGTGGCCCTCACCGGACAACCTCTTCACTTTGAAAAATACAGTCAAGCACTGAACAAACATTTCGAAATCACGGCCTATGCGCCGCAGCCCGGCCTGTTCGCCACGATTTTTCTCGACATCAGCGAGCGCAAGCTTCATGAAGCCGAGCTGCAGCAAGCCAAAGCCGCGGCAGAGTCCGCCAATCGCGCCAAAAGCCGGTTTCTGGCAACCATGTCCCACGAGATTCGCACGCCCCTCAACGGCATCCTCGGCATGGCGCAAGCCCTGCAGATGCCTGAAGTTTCAGATACAGAGCGGCAGGATTCGGCGCAGATCATCCTCGATTCAGGCAAAGTGCTTCTAGCGCTGCTCAACGACATTCTCGATCTGTCCAAAGTTGAGGCCGGCAGGCTCGAAGTCGGTAAAGCGCGCTGCAAGCCTGAGCTGCTGCTTGAAGAGACCGCTGGACTCTTTGCCCAGGCAGCGCGTGACCAGGGTCTCGAACTGGACGTTTTCTGGCAGGGTCCCGCGGGCCGGATCTACTGGAGCGACCCCATCCGCCTGCGGCAGATGCTCTCCAACCTCATCAGCAATGCCGTTAAATTCACTAATAAAGGCGGCATCCGCGTGCAGGGCCGAGAAATTGCGCGCGACGACGGCATGGCCGAGCTGCGCTTTTCGGTCAGTGATACGGGCATGGGCATTGCCGAGGACCAGCAGCACATTTTGTTTCAGCCCTTCACCCAGATCGACAGTTCAGATACGCGCCCCCATAGCGGCTCTGGCCTCGGGCTTTCCATCGTACGCAGCCTGGCAACCCTGATGGGCGGAGAGGTGGGTTTTGATAGTTCGCGACAGAGCGGATCGACGTTCTGGTTCAGTGTGTGCGCGCCCGTAGCCGAGCCGACAGAGCACAGGGCCCCCTTGAAACAAACGGCCGGAAACCCATCCCAGAACGATGCATTGCTGTTTTCCGGAAAAAAAATTCTGGTGGTGGACGACAATCAGATCAACCATAAGCTGCTCGACGGCATTTTGCGCAAACGCGGCCTTGAGATAACGCATGCTGAAAACGGCCGCGAAGCACTTACCGCAGTGACCGGCGACAACCCGCCCGATCTGGTGCTGATGGACTGCCAGATGCCCGTCATGGACGGCCTTGAGGCCACCACCCACATCCGCCAGTGGGAAGAACGCAACCGCCTGCCGCACCTGCCCATCATCGCCCTGACCGCGGGAGCCTTTGAAAAAGATCGCGAACGCTGCCTGGCCGTGGGGATGAACGACTTTCTCACCAAACCGGTGTATTTCGAGCAACTGTTTGCGGTGCTGGACAAGTGGCTCCAGGAGAAGCAGCCACCTGGAATCGCCTGAGGCGCCCTAAGCTGCGCGACCGCCGGTCGACTTTCCTAGCCCCAGTGTCCCAGCCGTGGCGTCACCGTGCGCAGATAGAGGTCCAGATACTGGCGCGCCGCGTCCTGCCAACTGAAGCGTTGCGCCATGCCGTTCTGAACAAGGGCGGCCATGCCGTCGGGGTCATCATAGTAGGTGTGCACCGCCCAGCCGATGGTATCGAACAGGGCGCCCGGCGTGAGGTCCCCGAACTTGAAGCCGGTGCCGCGGCGGGTGGCCGGATCGAAGTTGTCGACACTGTCATCCAGGCCGCCGGTCGCGCGCACGATGGGCGGGGTCCCATAGCGCAGGCTGTACATCTGGTTGAGGCCGCAGGGCTCAAAGCGCGAGGGCATGAGAAAAAAGTCGGCGCCCGCTTCAACCTTATGCGCGCGCGCCTCGTCGTAGCCGATGAAACCGGAAAATTTCTGCGGATAGGCCGCAGCGGTGTCGCCAAAATAGAAATGGCTCCAAGGCTCACCATTGCCCACCAGCACGAACTGCACGTCAAGGGACAGAATCTGATGGATGGCTGCGGCCAGCACATCGATGCCTTTCTGCTTGACCAAGCGCGACACCAGACCGAAAAGCGGCACATCGGCGCGCACCGGCAGGCCGAAAAGGCGTTGCAGATCCTCCTTGCAACGCGCCTTGCCGCTGAGATCCTGCGACGAGTAGTTGGCCACGAGATAGGGGTCGGTTTCGGGATTCCACTCGTCGTAATCAACGCCGTTAAGAATGCCTGAGAGCTTCCAGGCGCAATCGCGCAGCACGCCGTCCAGCCCCTCGCCGTATTCGGGGGTCTGGATCTCGCGGGCATAGCCCTCGCTCACCGTGCAGATACGGGTGGCATGGTAAAGCCCGCCCTTGAGCAAATTGACCTGATCGTTCATTTCGAGTTCCAGGTAATTGAAATGTTTCCAGCCGATGCCCAGAACATCCATCAGACCTTTGAAGGCCCAGCCCTGATGCTGCAGATTGTGCACCGTGAGCAGGCTGGCGGCGCGCCCGACGTGGGGGTCGCGGCGATAGGTGGTGTTGAGCAGCACCGGAATCACCGCCGTGTGCCAGTCGTGCACATGAATCAGGTCGGGAGCGAAGTCGAGGAACCGGCACAACTCCAAACAAGCCTTCGAGAAAAAGGTGAAGCGCAGATCGTTGTCGGCGTAGGCCGAACCGTTTTCTTCGTAGAGTCCATCGCGGCCGAAATAGCCTTCCTGCTCGATGAAATAGACCGGCACCTCGCAGCCGGGCATGCGCCCTTCATAGACCGCGCCATACTGGTTGCCCATCACGCCCATGGGCACGCTCAGCACCCCCGGCAAGCGCTTCAGGGCGAACTTGGCCTTGTCGATGCGGTAATAACGGGGCAAAACCAGGCGCACGTCGCAGCCCAGTTGCGCCAGATGACGAGGCAGGACGCCTGCAACGTCTGCCAGGCCTCCGGTTTTGGCAAAGGGAACCGCCTCGGAGGCGGCGATCAATACATTGAGCTTGGAGGTCATGACATATCCTTCGGCATAAGATAAAAGTCCGCGCCATTCGCAGCGCGGCTGGAGGCATTCTACCATCTCTGTCGGCGTTGGAAAGCCTTGATGGGGCCAGAACTCGAAAAGAGCACGGCGACACAAAAAAGTTCGCCCGGAGATCCGCGCAAGACGGACATCCGGGCGATGGGTTCGGACTAAAGCAGACCGTGCGTGATCATCAGATCCTCAGACGCACTCCCGGCTGCCGCAGATCCCTGAGCTTGATGACGTGTCCGGCCTCATGGCAACCCATGCAGACTTCGGTGTGTTTGCGATACTCATCATGGCGCTCTTTGAAAAAGGGCATCAACGCCACCCGTTCTTCCTCAAAATGGCAGGCGATGCAGTTGTCGTTGATTTTGTCCTTGTAGCTCGGCAGATTGTCATGGTGCGGATCCACCTGATCGGTCAAGGTCAGAAAGACCTTGCGCATGCCGGCAGTCTTGTCTCGCACCACCCCCTTGGTATGGCAGGCAATGCAGCCAACTTCGGGATGCTTGCCGTGATCCCAGGAAACCTTCTCGTAAGCATGGCAGGTCACGCAAAAATTGTCCTTGGAGGTCTGCCGGGCCATGCCCCAGGCGGCGACCACCAAAACGACGACAATGACCGTGCCCCCGATCAACCAGAGTTTGCTGCTGATTTTTTCCATAATCACTCCCTTCGCGGGGCACCCTAAACCGCCTCCCCCGCCTTGCCAGGATCTTTTCCGCCCTTAAACGCGCGCATCAGCGCACCCGCTCATAACCGTCCCACACCAGATCGGCTTCCGGGAGCTTCGGCAGGTACCGCAACCAGACATGGCTGTCGAGATGTTCCTGGCTCTGCTGCAACTTTCGGCTGTGCTCCATGATAGGCGGCACCAGCTCCTTGATGGGCTTATCGAGGCTGGCGGCAATGGCATAATCGGTCGCGCGGATGGCCAGGCGCACGGCCTCGTCGCTGTACTGCTGAGAGAAGGCCAGGGTATCCAGGGCCTTGGTCGGATTATGGAAGCCCGCGCTGTTCTCGGCGGAAACGTAATCCCAGAACCATTGGCCCTTGCGCACCATCTCACGGGCCTCGGCCAAAACGTCCTTGTCGGCGCCGTCGAATTCCATGGCCTGACGCACCGCCTCGTGGGCACGCACCGATTTTTCCTGGGCAATATTAAGCTGCTTCCACACACGCTCCTGATGGTAAATAACACGGTCACGTAGATAAGTCGGGGTTTTGTCGCCGTGACAGCCCATGCAGGCATCACGGATCATCTCTTCATTTTTCAGAGGCGAGGTCCAGTGATGCGAGGAAATAGTCGCCGGGCCGACCTTGACACGCGGCATATGACAATCGGCGCAAGACACCCCGGCGGCGCCATGCACACTGTCGTGATACATCTCATATTCCGGATGCTGGGTCTTGATCATAGGGGTTTTGGAAACGGCATGGGTCCAGTCGACGAACTGGCCCTTGAAGCCATCACGCTCGGGATCCCCATCGGATTTAAATTTATAGATATCGGCCGGATTCATCCCATAGTCCCAGGGGAAGTGCGGCTTGGCCGCAACACCGTGGTCCTTGGTCTCAAAATAGTACTCAACATGGCACTGGGCGCACACCAGGGAGCGCATTTCGTTGCGCGAGGCCTCACGCCAGTCCACGCCCTGACGCTCCAGCGCCTCGGCCAAGGGAATACTGGTGATGACCAACCGCATGGCCTGATCCGGATCATGGCAGTTGGTGCAGCCGATAGCATGTTTTTCCCCATTGTATTGCAAACGATACTCATTGAATTCCGAGGACCAGAAGGCATCGCCCTGGGCCTCAACCTGGGCCGGGATATTGTTGACCTTGCAGTTCAGGCAGGTGGCCGGCAGACCCGCCTGCTCGCTGTAACGATTGATCCGGTCGATGTGGAAGATGTCCTCGACGGCATAGGTATGGCCGCGGGCGCGCTTATATTCATAGCTGAAGGGGTAACCCAGCCATAGATTCTTCAGGTAGGGCTGGGCGTGTTTGTAGCCCACAGGCAGTGGATTAATGCCGTCATGCTTGTCATGGGGCACCGACCCGCCATACTCGGTCATCTGAGTGTCGTCGTTGTTCTTCAGGTAGGTTCCGTACTGCGGCAGGTTCTTGAACCGCAGGTTGCCCTGATCCTCATCCGCCGCCGGCACTACGCTCAAGGTGGCGAACAGAAATAGGACAGCGGCAAAAAAAACCACGATCTTTTTCATGAATTTTCTCCTCGGGTAAAGTCAACGGCAAACTCAAGGTCAGCAAAACATGTGGGCATTTTGACTCACAACCACCTCCTTCTCTTCGTGCCGCAGCAGAACGGCTGCAAATACACATCGGACTACTGTGGATAAGCACAGCGACACGCATAAGTATACCTTTGCTTTAAAATTGTTCCAGTCAACCAAAGAGGATCTTGCAGAAGGTGAAAAAAGGACAAGGTCACGGGTGGGGCCGGCAACCGAAGGGATCGCTGCGATCAATAAAAAAAGCCGGGCGCGCCGCGAAGCGCTCAGCCGGCTGAATCGCGTAAAAAACCGCCGGGAAAACCATCCCGGCGGCTGGGGTGTGTCGCAAACGCTGAAGTGCCAGCTCAGGGCGTCCAGATCTTGAGCAGCGCCTCGGCCATTTCCGCCGGGCTGTCGGCCACGGAGATCCCGCAGGCGCGCAGATAGTCTTTCTTCTCGGCGGCGCCGCCCTTGCCGCCGGAGATGATGGCACCGGCATGGCCCATGCGCTTGCCGGCAGGCGCGGTGGCGCCGGCGATGAAGGCGGCGACGGGCTTTTTCATGTTTTCCTTGACGAAGGTGGCGGCCTGCTCCTCGGCGTCGCCGCCGATCTCGCCAATCATGATCACCGCCTCGGTCTCCGGGTCTTCCTCGAACATCCGCAGCACGTCAAGATGGCTGGTGCCGTTGACCGGGTCGCCGCCGATGCCGACGCAGGTCGACTGACCGAGATCGCGTGTAGAGAGTTGCCACACCGCCTCATAGGTCAGGGTGCCGGAACGCGAAACGATGCCGACCTTGCCTTTTTTGTGGATATAGCCGGGCATGATGCCGATCTTGCACTCATCAGGCGTGATGACGCCGGGGCAATTGGGTCCGACCAGGCGGGTGCGGGTGCCCTTGAGATACTGCTTGACCTTGACCATATCAAGCACCGGCACCCCCTCGGTAATGCAGATCACCAGTTCGATGCCGGCTTCAGCCGCTTCGAGGATGGCGTCGGCCGCGCCGATGGGCGGAACGTAGATGACCGAGGCGTTGGCGCCGGTCTTTTTCACCGCGTCTTCCACCGTATCGAACACGGGAAAGCCGTCGATGCTGGTGCCGCCCTTGCCGGGCGTGGTGCCGCCGACCATCTGCGTGCCGTAGTCACGGCACTGCTGGGCGTGAAACAGACCGGTGGCGCCGGTGATGCCCTGGGTGATAACTTTGGTATTCCTATTGACCAGAATGCTCATCTGTCAGTCTCCTCCTCAGGCTGCGGCCTGTACGGCTTTGACGATCTTTTCGGCGGCCTCGGTCATGCCGTCGGCACTGACGATATTGAGGCCCGATTCGGCCAGCAGCTTTTTGCCCTTGGCCACATTGGTGCCTTCCAGGCGCACCACCAGGGGCACCTTGACACCCACCTGCTTGGCCGCTTCGATGACGCCGGTGGCGATGATGTCGCACTTCATGATGCCGCCGAAGATGTTGACCAGGATGCCCTTGACCTTGGCGTCGGAGAGAATGATTTTGAAGGCTTCGGTGACCCGCTCGATGGTCGCACCGCCCCCCACGTCGAGAAAATTGGCGGGCTCGCCGCCGTAGTGCTTGATGATGTCCATGGTCGCCATGGCCAGACCCGCGCCGTTGACCAGACAGCCGATGTTGCCGTCGAGGGCGATGTAGGACAGATCGTACTGGGAGGCCTCGATCTCATTGGGGTCTTCTTCGTCATAATCGCGCATGTCGCGGATGACACGGTGGCGGAACAGGGCATTGTCGTCGAAGTTAAGCTTGGCATCGATGCACAACAGGTTGCCTTCCTTGGTCAGCACCAGGGGGTTGATCTCCAGCAGCGAGCAGTCCTCTTCGACGAACATCTTGTAAATGTTCATCAGCAAGGGCACCGCCTGCTTGACCTGCGCCGCGCCCAGTCCCAACTTGAAGGCGACCTTGCGCGCCTGAAAGGGCGCCAGGCCGATAAGCGGATCGATGGATTCAAAGAAAATCTGCTCCGGAGTGTTGGCGGCAACCTCCTCGATATCCATTCCGCCAGCGGCCGAAGCCATGAGCGTCACTTGAGACGTGCCGCGATCGACGAGAAAGGACAGGTAGTATTCCTTTTCGATGTTACAGGCCTTCTCCACCAGTACGCGCTTGACGGTCTTGCCTTCGGGACCGGTCTGATGCGTTACCAGAGTCATGCCGATCATCTCCACGGCCAGCCTCTTCACCTCGTCGGGCGTGCGCGCCAACTTGACGCCGCCGCCCTTGCCGCGACCACCTGCATGGATTTGCGCCTTGACAATCCAGGGGCCTTCGCCAAGACGCTTGGCCCAGTCGCGCGCCGAGTTGCTGTTGTAGACCACGTGCCCATCGGGCACGGGCACTGCGTACTTGCGCAGAATCTCCTTGGCTTGGTACTCATGAATGTTCATACAATCCTCGCCTGGGTTGAAGGGAAACGCCGCGGCACAAAGCCACATTGTACAAATCTGCCTGCGGCGACCGCTCGGGCGGCCGCGCCGCGTATACACCGAGCAAAAGGGGTGCCATGGCCGTATACATAGCTTAGGGCCGCAATTGCGCCGCTTCGCGCCCCGAATCGGGGAGGGCGTCCTTTTGGCCGTCGGTTACTCCCCGCCGCATGTGGCGAAAAATCGAACGGCCCGCTCACCCCGAACGTATATCTTTGATGCGGTCCATGGGGATCTGGTGCCAGCCGGTGGCACCACGCAACATAATCGCGTCCTCCGTGACCTCTTTGAGGATACCGCGATACGCGACCAATGACGTATACACAATTACCGGTTTTTCAATGAGACTGTCAAGAGGCCTTACCATTTTTAGTCTCCCCAAAAAAAACAACCCGAACTTTTAGCATAAAAGTCCGGGCCGAGTCAGCGAAGGGCAGGCGGAAAGAGTGGCTCAGATGCCTGTTTTTCCCCAGTCAGCGAGAAATTTTTTAATGCCTACATCGGTCAGAGGGTGTTTGCACAACTGCTGCATGACGCTGTAGGGGATGGTGCAGATGTCGGCACCGATGAGCGCGGCACGCAGAACGTGCAAGGGCGAACGCACCGAAGCGACGATGATTTCGGTATTATAGCCGTAATTCTCGAAGATGCTGTGGATATCGTCGACACCCTCCATGCCGTCGTGGCCGACGTCGTCGAGCCGCCCGACAAAGGGCGAGACATAGGTGGCGCCGGCTTTGGCGGCAAGCAGTGCCTGCAACGGGCTGAAAACCAAGGTGACATTGGTCTTTATGCCCTCGGCGGAAAAAATATGCGTTGCCTTGAGCCCCTCTTCGGTCATGGGCACCTTGATGACGATGTTGCGCGGATGGATCTTGGCCAACTCCTGCCCCTCGCGCACCATGCCGGCGGCATCGGTGGCAATGACTTCGGCCGAGATGGGACCGTCGACCAGAGCTGTGATTTCGTTGATGACGTCACGAAAATCGCGGCCGCTTTTAGCGATCAGGGAGGGATTGGTGGTGACCCCGTCGACCAGGCCAAGGTCGACGGCTTTGCGGATCTCATCCACATCGGCGGTATCGATAAAAAATTTCACGGCGGTTCTCCTTGTGGGGGGTTGGGCAAGCAGACTCAATCGCCATCGCCAGGATGGCAGCGGACACAGGTATTGGTTGTCAGGCCGGGCCGATAGATCAGCTGTAAAAGCTCTCGATCATGCCAGCGCAAAGCCGCCACGCGCGGGCCTTCGCCCAGCGCCCGACGCTCGCGGCGCCCAGACAAAGGCAACACGGCTTCGAACATCCCGGCATGAGCGCGGTCTTTGTCAAAAGCTCGGGGATTGCCGAGATGGCAATCGACACAGGTGGGCACTCCGCCCATGCCGATCTGTTCATCGAGACGCTGAGGGTCAAGATACATGGACTCGGCACCCAGCGCCCGCATCCGCTCCCGGTCACCGTGGCAGGCCACGCAACTCGACGCCGGATCATAGGCCAGCGCCGCAACCGCAGGAGCGAGCAGGACAGCAAGCAGAAATAACAGGCCTGCAACCGATGCCTTCGGTTTGAAATCGAGCGGATAAATCATTTTTTTTCGCGAAAGGCGTCCCGGCAGCGCGGCGAACAGAAATAATGTCGGCGGCCGTCAATTTGGGTTTCCAGCGCTTCGGTACGGGGCACATAGGTGCCGCACTGGGGATCTTGCACCAGATCCTCGCCGCGCAGGCTGCTTGTCCGACGAGGGGGTACCTGGGGCTCTTTTGGGGGCCGCTGTCCACCCAGCGAGCGGCGCACAAAGGTCCACAGACTGTAGCCGATGCAGATCAACAGAGTCAGAATCAGAAGCCGGGTCATAAGGTCACCAATTTTCCAGGTTGCGACTGACCCGCTGTGAGCGGTCGAGATCGGCCAGCAGGCGTCGCATGCTTTTTTTCAGCAGGGGATGCACCAGCTCGGGCGCCAGATCGCACAAGGGTTCCAGCACGAAACGCCGCTCGTGCAGGCGCGGATGCGGCAGCACCAGTTCGGGGGAATCCAGCACCAGATCGCCGTAGCACAGGATGTCCACATCCAGAGTGCGCGGGCCCCAGGGTTGTGTGCGGCGGCGGCCGCAGGCGAGTTCCACCTCATGACAAAGGCTCAGCAGCGCCAGGGGAGACAAAACAGTGGTGCCGGCCAGGACCGCATTGAGATAGGGTTCCTGGCCCTCCGGCCCCCCCACCGGATCGGTATCGTAAAGGGGCGACCAGGCAAGAATTGTCAGGCCCTCCGCGCGTTGCAGCAGATCGCGCGCCCTCCGCAAGGCGTCTTCGCGCTCACCGAGGTTGGCACCCAGTGCCAGAAAAATACTTTGCATAAAGTTGAATCCTGAGGAAAAAACGAGAAAATTAAAACACAGTAGGCAAAAACGAGTCAATCTTTCCCCCGCCTTCACAACCGGCAGGTGGAAAAACCGGCGTTTTCGGCGCTGATTTTGCTTAAGCGCTGGTTGATTTTAAAAACAGGGGGAAAAGTCAAAATCATGGTTCTTGCCGAGCGTGACCATATCGTACAGGTTATCGATACCCTCGCCAATCAGCATCTGCAAGGTAAGGTGCGGGCCGTGCGCCTGGCGATCATCGCCCTGCTCTCGGGCGGCCACATCCTGCTCGAAGATATTCCCGGCCTGGGAAAAACCACCCTGGCCCTGGCCCTGGCGCGGGTTCTGGGCTTGTCCTTCGGCCGCATCCAATGCACCAGCGATCTGCTGCCCAGCGACATCACCGGGCTCTCCATCTACCGGCGCGAGGAAAACCGTTTCGAATTCATGCCCGGCCCGATTTTTAACAATCTGGTGCTGGTCGACGAAATCAATCGCGCCATGCCCAAGACCCAGAGCGCCCTGCTGGAAGCCATGGAAGAGCGCCGCGTCACGGTGGAGGGCACCACCCACGTGCTGCCCGAACCTTTTCTGGTTATTGCCACCCAGAATCCGGTGGAACAGATCGGCACCTTCCCCCTGCCGGAATCCCAACTCGACCGCTTCAATCTGTGCACAGGCATCGGCTACCCGCCGGCGGCCGTGGAAAAAAGCATTATCGGCGGGGGCAGCGTGCGCGACCGGATCGGGCGCCTGCAGCCCCTGCTCAGCCAGGCGCAGATCCTCAACGCACGCGCCGCATTGCGCAAAGTACACCTCGGCGAAAAAGTGGTCGACTATATCCATGCCCTGGTCGTTGCCAGCCGTGAGCATGCCGCGGTGCTGACCGGGGTTTCCACGCGCGGCGCCATTACCCTCGGAGAAGCCGGTCGCGCCGCAGCCTATCTCGACGGGCGCGATTTCGTCACCCCGGAGGACGTCAAGCAGGTGGCAACGGCAACCCTCGCCCACCGCCTGATCCTGCGTCCGGAACATGAAAGCCTGCGAAAGGAGGATTTGTTACGTCTGCTCCTCAACGATCTGCCCGTGCCTCGGGCCTGAAACCGACCCCCGCCGGCAGCCTCTATATCGCCGTCACCCTGGTGCTGGGCCTGGCCGCTGTCAACACCGGCAACAATCTGCTGTATCTGCTGGTTGCGGCCCTGCTCGGACTGCTTATCGTCTCCGGTGTGCTCGGCCGCGCCAATCTAATCGGGCTCGCAGCGCAGCTGACCCTGCCCGAGGAGATTTACGCCGGGGTACCGACCAGCGCCATACTGAGCCTGACAAACCGCCGCCGGCGAGCGCGGTTTCTCCTGACGGCGCGTCTGGAGGGAAACAACGCCCATTTTAGCGTCATTGACCCTCAGGCTGCGGATGAACAATCTCTGAGCCTAAACTTTGCCGCACGCGGACGCCGGCGCATCGACGGCCTGCGCCTGAGTTCGCCCTTCCCGGTGGGTTTTTTCCAACGCAGCGCCTGGCTGCCCCTGGAGCGGGACCTGATCGTTTTGCCGCACCCGGTACCCTGCGCAACGCCCACGTCCAGCCAGGCACAGCGCTCACGCGGCGAAGCCGGCACCTCGCGCCACGGCCACGACGGCGACCTGCTGGCGGTCAGCGACTACAGCGGGCGTGAGCCCCTCAAGCTGATCCATTGGAAACAGAGCGCGCGGCACGATGCGGTCAAGGTCAAGCAACTCGCCGCGACGGCTGCCCGCCCGCTGTGGGTCAGACTTGAGGACTGTCCGGGCGCAACCCTCGAAGAGCGCCTGGGCAACGCGGTCTATCTCATCAACCTATGGTGGCGCAGCGGCCGTCCCCTGGGGCTGCAGATCGGCGCGCAGACCCTGGCGCCGGGGCGCGGCCGTCGTCACCGGCTGCGCCTGTTGCGCGAACTGGCTTTGTACGATGCGGCTTAAAACCGTTCTTCACACCCTCACCGGCCTGATTGCTCTGCTCGGCTATCTGGCCCTGGCACCGCACCTCGATGCTCTGCCCCTGCTGGCTTTTCCACTGATGCTCGGCCTGGCGGTCGTATGCGAAGTGCGCGGTCTGCGGCGGATGCCGAATTGGGCGGCAAATCTTGCGGGTCTGGCGGCCTTTGCCGCTTATTTGCCGCAGCTCGACCGCACCCACCTGGTGCCCGCCGTCAACATTCTGATCCTGCTCCTGGGGCTGCGCCTGTTGGGGGAAAAATCCCCGCGCCACCTGCTGCAAAGCTACATTCTCGCCCTGTTCGCCCTGGCCGGGTCAACGCTGTTTGATCTCTCGCCCCGCTTTGCTCTCTACCTGGCGATTCAATTTATCGCCGTCGCCCTGGCGCTGGTGCTCCTCACATTCTTGCGCAGCGAACCCGACCTGCGCCTGACGCGCGCGCAATGGCGCAGTCTGCTCGGCACCGGCCTGCTCTTGCCGAGCCTCGCCCTGCCCCTGGCGGCCGCGTTGTTTCTGATACTGCCCCGCGCGCAGGTTCCCTTGTGGAATGTTCTCAACCAGCAGGGCCAGGCCAAAGCCGGCTACACCGAACGGGTGCAGCCGGGAGCATCCCCTGCCATCGCCGGCGGCAACGCCCTGGTGCTGCGCGCGGAAATGGCGCCCATAGCCGCCGAGGATCTTTACTGGCGCGGCACGGTACTCAATCAGTTCGACGGCCAGGCCTGGGTGCGGAGCGCGCCGCCCCGTACCCAGCGGGAGCAGCCCGCCGCCGGACCCAATGTGACGCAGCGCATCTTTCCCGAACCCAGTCCACAGCAGGTGATCTTTGCCCTCGACGCTCCCCTGTCGATCCAGGGTCTGACCCACGAAACCACCACGGATCTGGTTTTCAGCGGACGCCGGCGCAGCGCACAACGGCTCAGCTATGAGGCCGTCTCGGTCCTCAGCCGGGTACTGGCAACCCCAAGCGCTGTCGAGCGCGACTTTTATCTGCAATTGCCTGAGGATCTCGCCCCGCAATTGCGCCGTCTGGCGGCGGAAATTTTCGGCGACGCCGTCGCTCCCGAAGAACGGCTTTCACGCCTGCGCAATTTTTTTGCCGAAGGCGAATTTCGCTATGCCACCAGCAATCTGCCCACCGGCAGCGATCCCTTGAGCCGCTTTCTCCTTGAAGAGCGCACCGGCCATTGCGAGTTCTTCGCCTCGGCCTTTGCCGTGCTGCTGCGCTTGGGCGAAATTCCCGCGCGCCTGGTGGGAGGCTTTTACGGGGGCGATTACAATGAGATGGGCGGCTACTATCTGGTGCGCGAAAACCGCGCTCATGTCTGGGTGGAGGTCCTGCGTGAAGGCGTGGGATGGGAGCGCCTGGATCCGTCTATCTATGCCGTCAACTACGAAAGCGCGCTGCGCGCGCCCCTGGGCGAGGGCTGGCGGCTGTCGCTGCGCATGGCCCTTGATACCCTGGAGCACTTCTGGTCGGTGACCCTGCTTACCTTCGACCTCGAACGCCAGTTGCAGGCAGTGCGCCATACCCGCCGCAGCCTTCAGGAATCGCCACCGCGGTCCGACGAACTGATTCGCTGGGGTGCCGGGGCGCTTCTGGCAACCCTGGCCGCCGCGGGCACGATTCAATTCATCCGCCACCGCACACCAGGCGTCGACCCGCTGCTACGCGGCTTTTTTGCTCACGCCCGACGCCGCCTCGGCCTGCGCCGGTTGCCGCCCCATCTCGGCCTCTACGAGATCGCCGCGCGCCTTGGGGATCCGGCGGCGCGGCAATTTGTCGACATCTTTGCTGCCGCCCTCTACGGTGAACAGCCCCTGAGTCGCGCACAGCGCGGCGAACTCAAAAATCTGCTACGCACCCTGAAGCGCCGCACTCAACGGAATTCAAGACGGTAAAAAAGATCGGCGCCACTGACTTCGCCCAGTTGTGATTCGATCTGCCATTTCTCGGTAAGGCTGTAGCGCATTCGCGCGACGTTGCCCTGGCCGAACAGCGACTGGCCGAAACTGATGTAGAGATCGGGCGTGAGGTACTTGCCGATGGTTACCATGGCGGCCTCGACCTCGCCATTGCCCGCCTGCACCTCGAAGACATCGATACCCAGCCGCCGCCGCAGCTTATCCTGCATCGCCGCCGATTCGCCTTGCGACAGCAGAGCTCCGGCCGCCAGCATCAGGGCGTCCACCTGGCCCTGACCGGCGCCCAGCGGACGACCGAGGACAATGTAGGCAAGGATGTCGGTATCAGGCATGCCGGGTTCCGAGTAAAGGCGAACCACCGGCACCTGGGGGGTACCGCTGACCTGCACCCCGGCACGCACCTCACCCACCGTGCGCAGGGCAAGGATGTCGAGGGTCGGCCGCTCCACGGGTCCGCCGGGGAAAAACAGCCGCCCGCGCGTAATCGGCAACCGTAGTCCGTAGGCTGCGTAATGGCCCTGCACGACGCGAATTTCACCACTCCCGATGATAGCGTTGCGCTCTGAGGTGGTCAGGGTCAGATCCCCGCCGAGGCGCGCATCGAGGCCGGCGAGCTTGATCACCACGCTCTCGCCCAGCACCAGGCGCAGATTGAGATCCAGATCGAAGGGCAGATCCTGTTGCGGCTCAAGCTCCTCGCCGTTGACGAACACCACATCGGCGCTGGGCGAAACGGGAGTGCGCGCCTGCCAACCGGTGACGATAAACAGAGGAATGCGCACCTCGCCGCCGACGAGAAGGCGATCCAGTCCGCCCTCAAGTCGCAAATCGGGATTGACGCGGATTTCAAGTTCGGGCAAATCCGCCACTTGAAAATTTTGCCCGGCAAGCCGCGCATTGAAAGATGCGAAGTTCCAGCCGTCAAAATGCACGATGCCGCTGCCATCAAGGCGCCCCGGACCGGAGCGCACACCGAAAGAGGTAATGCGCACCTGCTGCCCATCGAGTTCGCCGTGCAGCTCGAGTTCGCGCAGACCGATTCCGGTGGCGGGCAGGATCGCACCGGCATCGGTCAGGGAAAAATTGCCGCTGAGCTCAGGACTCAGCCAACTGCCTCCAATTTGCAAATCGGCGCGGACCTCGCCCGCGGTCTCATCCGCCAGCCCCGGCAGGAAGGTTGCCAGCAGCCCATGTTCGCGCACCTGCAATCGCAGTGCAGCCTGCAGGGGAGCTGTCTCGTCGAGGGCGGTCGGCAAACGGGCCGGCAGGGGCAGGCGAAAATCGCCGAGGAGCTCGCCGTAATCGGCGAGGCGCAGATCGAGTTCGCCGCGCAGATCCTCGCCCCGCCAATGCCAAGTGAGATCGGCGGTTTGCAGGGCGGCGATAATTTCACCATCCTCGTCGCGCCAGCGCAAACCACCCTCATTTACGCGCACCGCACCGCCGAGATCAAGGTTCAGATCCGCATCCCAGCCGCCCGCCATTTCGGCGCCCAACGCCCCCCACAGATCAAGGGGCAGAAGCATTCGGTCAGCCAGGTCGGCAAGTTCGACGCCGCTCCAGTCCGCCTCCATTTGGCCCCGGGCCGGGAGACGCGGTGCCCCTGGCTGGTCGGAGGTCAGTTGCAGGCGCAACGCTCCGGCATCCGTAACGCTTACCTGCGCGCGCGCCGCCAGGCCCTGGCCATCCCACGCCAGTTCCAGAGCGGCCTGCTCGACCTCGATGATTGCTTTTTCCAGGGCGATCTGGGCGAATAAGTCGAGTTCGCCGAACACATCGAGGCGCTCGGCCGAATGGATGCGCACGTCCACATCGCCAGTGGTTGCCCCGGCCAACTGCATGTCCGGCAGCCAGGGGTTGAGAAGCTCGAGGTTGAAATCCCGCCAGGACCCCTCTAAAAATCCGCTAAACTCCTGGGGGTCAAAGTCCCCATCGAGGCGCAAGACCCCTCCGGCTTCGGCCGCCAGCGCCAACCCGGAAAGTTCCAGCCGCGCGGCACCGGCATTGAGCAGGGTGGGCTGCACAAACCGCCAGGCTCCCAGGCCGCGTTCATGGCCATGCAGACTGGCGATTTCGCCGCGCCAGGCGGCATCGACCCAGCCCCCATGCGCCTCGGCGTTCATCCACCCGGTGCCCCAGTCAGCGCGCAATGCCAGAGAGTGCTCTTCGAGCAGCCCTACCAGGTTGGCCTCGACCTCGCGCAGGCGCAGATCGCCCTGGCGCAGGTCCGTCAAGCTGATACTGATACGTACAGGGGCTTCAAGATCCGCCAGCTCGGCATCGAGTTGCCAGCCGGCGAGACGCAGCTCGTCCAGGGCCAGATCCGCCCCCGAGGCGCGGATTTCTCCACCCGCGCGGCCATCGCGCACCACCACGCGGCCGTCGGCGCGGGCGCTGCCTTCCAGATTCGGCAGCAATGCCGCGAAATTCTCCACGACTGCGGCAAAATGCAGCTCTTCACTGAGTCGCCCGGCGGCTTCGAGCTCTATCCCCTCACCCTGCAATTCCAGGGCATGCAGATGCAGGTCTTCCCCGATCCAACTCAGGTCGAAACTTCCCGCGAGGGCCCGCTCCAGCAACAGGCTTTCGCGCAGACGTCCGGCGGCGGTGACACTCAATGCCTCGCCCGCAGGCAGACGCAGCGCGGCCTCCACGTCAAAATTCATGAGCCCCTGAGGAGCGCCCTCGACCACGGCGGGATCAAGGCCTGCGCCCTCCAGCCAGGCATCGAGGAATAAGCCGTCCCGCCAGTGCATGGCGACTTCACCCGTCAGGATGCCGGCGAGCCAGTGCGCCTCAATTTCGCGCAGCTTTAAATCCTCGGCGCTGCCGCTGACCAGCGCGGACAGTTCGACACCTTCCCAGCCCGCGCGAGCATTGCGCAACTGGATGCGCCCCTCATAGGCCTGCAGATCGCCCCGCGCCTCCAGGGTGCCGGAAATATCGGTCGGCTGGTCGAGTTCGGAGACCAGATTAAGCCGCTCGATTTGCAGGTGTGTGCTGAACTGGGGCGCGACCTCGCTCCAGTCGACTGC
The DNA here is from genome assembly GCF_000820505.1 of Geoalkalibacter ferrihydriticus DSM 17813. Lineage (NCBI taxonomy): Bacteria > Pseudomonadati > Thermodesulfobacteriota > Desulfuromonadia > Desulfuromonadales > Geoalkalibacteraceae > Geoalkalibacter > Geoalkalibacter ferrihydriticus. Next base: position 87,480 of record NZ_JWJD01000008.1, read on the forward strand.
GGCCCAGCCACGGATGCGATCCGGCGCCGCGGCGCGCGCCAGTTGCAGATCCGCCAGACGCAAACCCATCTCCGCCAACTCCATGCGACCTTTGGCGGAAAAATGCGGAGCGTCAGAGGCCGTCAGGCTAAGGGTGAAAGGACCTTCCACCACCAGGCCGGAAGCCTCGCTCAAATCCAACGACAGGCGGGCGCCGTCGATCTCGACTGCCGCCTGGGGTCCCTGCCAGTGGATTTCGGCGGCCAGACGCGGCTCGGTCAGCAAGGCGCGCAGATCCCCCTCGATTCGGCCGAAAGCACCACTCACCCCAAGGCCTTCCACGGTCACCTCGCCCTCACGCCACCCCAAAGCGACTTCCAGGTCGCGCAACACTTGGGGCGACGTTCCACGCGCGCCGAAACTCACCTGGGCGGCATGCAGCCGCACCACCTGCACCGCAAAGCGCAACGCCGTACCTTCCACTTCCGGCCAGGACAGATGCACAGGCTCGGGCTCAGCGGGCCGCGGCTCGGGCTTATCGGCGGCATCCCAGAGAATCTCCAGGTGTCCCAGATCAAGTTCGTGCACGACCAGGCGCAAAGCCGCCAGTTCGCGAGGTTGCCAGCGCAGCCGCAGCGCATCGCTGCGCGCCTCGCCGCCCGGCCAGGCCACCTGCACATTGCGCAGGCGCAAATCACCCCACAGGCGCCCCTCGATTTCTTCAGCCTCCAGCTCCGCCGGGGTCCAGCGCGACACCGCGGCAAAAGTCCAGCGCACGCCCTCGGGCGTGCGCAGCAGCCAGTGCCCGGCCCACAAGAGCAATCCCAGACCAAGAACCACGAATATCAGCAAGGCATATTTGAGAATGCGCGTTACCATCCCAAACCTATCCCGATATGCAGGCGAAATGAAGGCGTAGGCTCATCAATCTGGCGGGCCACATCGACCTTGATCGGCCCCACCGGCGTATAATAGCGCACCCCGCCGCCGGCGGCGCGTGCCAGCCGAAAGTCGGTAAAACTGTCAAAGGCGTTGCCCGTATCGTAAAAAGCCGCCAGCGCCCAGTTGCTGTCGGCAAAACGCTTTTCCAACTCAATGCTGCCCGCCAGCAGGTGCTTGCCGCCGATCACATTGCCCAGATCATCGGTGGGCCCCAGAGTCTGATAGCCATAACCGCGCACCGAACGGTCGCCACCGGTGAAAAAGCGCAGCGAGGCGGGAATTTCCCCTATCTCGTCACTCTGGTTGGTGGTGGAACCCTGGCCGCGCAGATGCAGAAAGGTATCAAACGGCAGGGGGATGAGAAAATTGAGATTGCCCAGAAACTGCAGCAGCTTAACGTCCGAACCCAGGTTGTCATGGGTGCCGCGCACCTCGGCCTGTAAGTGATAGCCGCGGGTTGGGCGAATGGGATCGTTGAAGCGCATCTGGGAATAGCGCACCCCCGGCATGACGAGACGCGAAGAAATGTCCTCGCCGCCGATATTTGAATCTTCCTGTTGCAGACGCAGAAAAATCGTTCCCTGCCGATTCCTGCTCCACCCGTAGATCCGCTCGACCTCGGCAAAATAGAAGCGGGTATCGTAAGTTTTCAGATCCTCTTCCTGGTAACCGGCCCGCAGCGCAACCATGCTTCTCATATTGCGGTGGCTGGGCAGGATATAGCGCACGTTGGCCTGTTTCTGACGCTCGGCGAGCATGCCGCTCAAGCCCAGTTCGTGGCCGGTCTGCACGACATTGACATCCTGAAAATTCAGTGTGAAGCGCGCCCCGGTGTCGGTGCCGAAACCGATACCCGGGCGTAACCGACGCGGCGCCGAGGGTTCGAGGTCGATTTCGATGGGCACCAGGTGGTTCTGCGCCTCTTCAATGCGCGGATTGATCATCACGCCGGAAAAACGATCAGAGTCGAAGAAATTCTGCTGGGTCTGGCCCAATTTGTCGAAAGAGAAGACTTCGCCGGCGCTAAAAGCCAGGTGGCGGCGCAGAAATTTCTCGGGATAGCGATGATTGCCGGTCAGTGTCACCTCGCCGAAATGATAGCGGGGGCCGGGATCGAAAACCATCTCGATTTCGGCAGTGCGCTGTTCACGGTTGACGCGGATCACCGCCAGAGAGAATTCCGCATCGAGATAACCCAGATCCACCGCCAGGCTCTTGAGTTGCGCCTTGGCGTTCTCGTAGAGATCGTGGCGCAGCACCTCGCCGGGCGCCAAGGGGAACTCATTCAAGCGCCGGCGCAAACGCTGAGGCGGATCGCCCTCCATACGCAGACGCCGGCCCACGACCCGCACCGGCACGCCAGGCTGGATACTGACCCGCAGCAGCAGGCGGCGGTTTTCCGGCAGACGCTCGACCTGAATCCGTGGTTCATAATAACCAAAGGGCTGCAGTGCTGTTTCTACGCGTTTTGGAATACCGCGCTCGAAACGCCGCAACCACAATTCGTTCACCCGTCCGTCGCGCACCAAGCCCGGCGGCAGTTCGAGCGCCGCTTCGACGTTTTCAAGAACGGCTCCCTCGACGCCTCTTATCTGCACCCTTACCTCGGAATAGGGCAAAGCTTGCGCCTCGCGTACCACACCTAGCGCCAGAAACAGAACCAGCGCCGCAAACCAGCATGCGGCACCGCCTGGACCTGGCCGATCTTCTCGGCGCGCTAACGCCCCCATGATTACCCATACGCCCATGGTCAAGAATTTTGCAGCAGGGCAAAAACGATCGCAAGTAACAAAATCAGCGCGGTGCTGGCCCAAGCCAGCAATTTAGCAAATAATAGACGCATGATAGAGAACCCCTGAAAAATTCCCGGGCCCGAAGAGTCAGACCAGATCGAACAGTTCCGAATGAATGTGGGTGGGCGGTACGCCTTGGCGCGCAAGCCCCCGCTCCGCGACCCTGATCATGGGCGTAGGGCCGCAGATGAAACACTCGCGCGCGGCGCGATCGGCAGGCAGATGCCGAGCAAAAATTTCCTCGCTGAGATAGCCGGTTTCGCCCTGCCAATCGGGCGGCGGCTCACTGAGCACGTAGACGATCTCAAGGTCCAGCTGTTCCTTGAGCTGCGCAAGCTCCTCGCGAAACGTCAGGCGCTCCCAAGTGTGGTAGGCATAAAACAACTGCAAGGGGCGGCGGTCGCCACGATCAACCAGGGTGCGCAACATACTCATGACCGGAGCGATGCCCACCCCGCCGGCGATGAACACATAGCCCGGCGCCCGGCTCAGGTCGATACTGAAGGTGCCGTAAGGGCCGTCGAGATACACCCGTGTGCCCGGCTTGACCCGGCCGATGCGGCTGGTGAAATCCCCCAACTCCTTGATGGTGAACTGCACCTCGCGTACCGCTTCGGCGCTGGAGGAGATGGAAAATGGGTGCTCCTTCATGGCAAATGGCGAACTCCACAGGGTCAGCCAGGCGAACTGACCGGGCAGAAAGCGAAACCCGGCGTGACGCTCGGGGCGCACCACCAGGGTCCAGGAACTGCCGCGCTCCTCGATGACCTCCACCACCCGCCAAGGACGACGCAGCATCTGCAGAGGCTTGACGAGGCGCACATAAACGATGGTTGCCCCGCAACTCAGGGCGATAAGCAGCCAGAGCCCACTTTTCCATGAAAGCGCACTGTAATGAGCAACCCCGGCGATATGCGCCACCGCCAGCACCAGTGCCGCCACGGCGAGCAGCATGTGCGCCACCCGCCACTCGTCGTAATGAATGCGCAGTTGTTTGCGCCACAGCGAAGTGATCATCAGGGCCGCCAGCGCGGCAAAAGAGACCGTCCCAGCCCACAGATGCCAGGGCATGACGGCCGGATGCATGGCTCCCAGCAGGGCGGGATCGCGCACCACCAGAAGCAAAGGATGCAACAGGATAAAAATGAAGGCGCCGATGGAGGCCAGGCGATGAAAATAATAGATGAGATCAATGCCGAAAGGGGCCGTGGCGCGTTGAAAACGGGCAGTAAGCAGGAACATGACCGCCATCATGGCCGTGCCGGCAAAACCCAGCGCCAGGGACAGATCGACCCAGAAGCCCCCGGCGAGGGGCCTTGGCCCGATCAGCAGGACAAAGAGGGGCGTCAGCACTAATGCCAGATAGACCAGAATCCAGAAGGCTGCGCGCAGATATTGATGCATGGTAAAGGCTGTCCTTTGTCCGTGGTCCGCGATCTGCAATGAGACTATTTCTCACTGTAGAAGCGGCGGAAGATAATTTTTTCCAGTTCGACCCGCACGAACACCGAGAATGCGACCAGGACCAACCGCAGCCGGAGGGAGCAGTCAGAACATAAGTATAGACAATCAGAGGAAGTCTTCAACAAAGGAGGGTGGGAAGCCTGCGTTTAAAAACGATATCCGGTGCCCATCCCGACGAAATTGGAGCCGCCGCGCACGCCGTTGTAGAGGCCGAACACTCCGGAGCGGTGGTGAATGCGCCCGCTCCAGTACCAGCGGCTTTGCGGCTTTGCCAAGGTCAGCTCGAAAAGCAGGTAGTTGAGCAGTTGCGAGACATTTCTGTCGTCGCGGATTTCAAGTTTGGGTTTGCGCGTTGCCCAGGAAATCCCCTCGCCCACCGCCAGCGAGGTCGCCACGCGGTGATTCCAGGGAAAGCGATGCCAGCGTGCGACCACCAGGGCGTTGTACTCCCAGTGCTCCTGGCGTCCAAAATGTTTGACGAGCTGTCCTTCGCCTTCCCAGGCAAGAGAGGGTCCGGTGCGCGCGAATTCGCGGTTTATGGCCAGGGCGGCCAAATAGGAATCTTCGTAGGAATGGCGGTTGAAGAAAATATCCTTAAGTCGATCCGGGGTGTAAACCGCCCCATAGCCGACCAGCGACCAGGGATACTCTTTTTGGGCGGCCGCCGCTCCCGCGGGGAGAACACTGAGGGTCAGGATTGCCGCAAGCAGGAAATTCCAAAAAAACACACGCATAGAAACAAGTCATCCTTGTACACGAGAATTAGCTGCTCGGGAACCTGCTGCGTTGGACCGCAGCAATCAAGAGAGCGAACCGAAGGATGAGCATAATTTCACAAAGTTAGCAGCAAAAGCAAGACAATCAGAAACACCAACCCCGCCGTGGGAAGACGCCGCAGGGCCTGTTCGGCTTCGTGCAGCGATAGCAGCAGGGCCAGATTGTGCCACCGGACACCGGGCGGCGCGCGCCATTTCAACCGTCGCGGCAGAACATCAACGTGCAGCCGCCGCGCCAACTGTGTCAGAGGCTGCATGAATTTGCGCAGGACAAGCAACAGCTCACCAGGGGGCAGCAAGGCCGCGGCCTCGCCTCCCCGTCGTGGCAGACGCAACCAGGCGGCGGCAGCCACCAGCGCGCCGACTGCGACCGGCCACAGAGCATCCCAAAGCCCGTAGGAAAAACCACCGGGGGTGGCGGTGACGCCGATGAAATCCGGAAGCCGGCCGTCGCGGCAGAGCAACACGCCCAGAATCAGCAGGCCCCAGCCCGACCACATGAGGGGCCGCGGGGCCTGGCGGGCGGCGGACCGCGGCCAGAGTACCGCGAGAAAACGCGCCATGAGCAGGGTGGTTCCAATGGCGCCCAGGGACAGCAACCAAGGCAAAAGTTCCGCCCAACCACCCGGTGCCATGGATACCAGGGGCTTGAGCGCGCCTTTGGCCAGAGCACCGCTGGTCAGAGGCGCGCCAGCCAGGGCCAGGGCCGGCAAAAGCAGGCCTCCCAGAACCAGGTACCGGCGCCTGGTGCTTACCGTCAACTCCCCCGCCATGCCCACGCCGAGAAACAGGGCGCCTTTGGCCAGGCCGTGATGCAGGGCATAGAGCAGGATCACCGGCGCCAGCAGCGGCCAGCTTTGCGGAGCCGCCAAGGCAAGCCCCAGGCCGAGCAGGGGAAAACCCATCTGGCTGATGCTGGAATAAGCAAGCACCGCTTTGGCCTGATGCTGTGCCAACCCCGCCAGAACTCCGAAAAAGGCCATGGCCAGCCCCAGCAGAATAAACACCAGAGACCATCCGGGCAGGGCAACCTCACCCAGGGGCAGAAAACGCAGCAACCCGAGCAGCCCCGCCTTGATCATGGCCCCACTGAGCACCGCACTGGCGGGAATCGGGGCCGCCGGGTGCGCCAGGGGCAGCCACACATGCAGGGGCACGACCCCCATCTTGATACCGAAACCCACCAACAGCAGGGCCATAATCAGATTGCGCTCGGGGGCCAGGGCAATCGCCACAGCCGCATCGGCCAATGCCAGGGATTGGCCAGCCTGTGCCGCCAGCACCAAGGCGACAAACAATACCACTTCGCTCACCAGCACCAGGTAGAGATAGATGCGCCCGGCGCGCAAGGCAAACTCGCTGCTGTCGTGCACCACCAGGCCGTAGGCGGAGAAGCTCATCATGGCAAAGAACAGATAAAAATCGAGCATGTCGCGGGCGATGGGCATGCCCAAATTGCCGCACATGGCCAGCAGAAAAAACGCAAAAAAGCGCCTCTGTCGCGGATCCTCCCGTAAATAGCCGCGCGCATAGAGGCCGGCTGCCATCCACAGCAGCGAGAAAAGAAACAGAAAGAGACGCCCGGCCGGATCCAGCCCAAGGCTGCCGCCCAACAACATCCAGGGCAGTTCAAAAACAGCCTCGCTTGGCGGCAGCAGGACCAACAGCAACCCGGGCAGCGGTGCCCAGGGCACCAGACGCAACGCCGTCGCCGTACAGCGGCGAAACCACAGGACCGTCAGCAACACCAACGGCAGCAGCGGCACCAGGGGCAGCAACCCCACCTGTGCGAGCCCGGCTCCCGTCATAAGCCATACTCCCGTGCAGCAATCAGTTGCACCCACTGCAAAGGACTTAAAGGAGCGCTGGCCAGCACCCCGAGCAGTACCACCAGCGCAGCCGTGACCAGGGGCGGCAGCAGCAAAGCCCAGGTGGTTTCGCGATGAGCGTTGCCCAAGTTTTCATGGGGCCAGGGCTGCTGCCGTACACCGAACCAGGCGGTGTACAAAATGGGAAGAAAATAGGCGGCATTGAGCAGGGTGCTCACCACCAGCAAAGCCACCACCCAGGACTGCCCCGCCTCAAGTCCGCCGAGAGCCAGATACCATTTACTGATAAAGCCGACCATGGGCGGCACCCCGATCATGCCCAGCGCCGCCAGGGTAAAGGCCGCCAGTGTCCAGGGCATGCGCCGCCCGACTCCGGCCATCTCGCTGACCTTGTGAATGCCGAGAGTCTCGGCCAGATTTCCGGCACAGAAGAACAGGGTGATCTTCATCATGCCCTGATGCACCAGATGCACCAGTCCTCCGATGGTCGCCAGGGGACTGGCGATGGCGACACCGAGCACGATGTAAGACACCTGGCTGACCGTCGAGAAAGCCAGTCGCCGCTTGAGATCGTCCTGAAAAAGAGCGCGCACCGAGCCGTAGACGATGGTCACTGCGGCCACCACGGCCAGGGGCATGAGTACGCCCAGTTCCAAGGCAAAGCCGATGCCGTAGACATCGTAGACCACCCGCGCGATGCCAAAGGCGCCGGCCTTGACCACCGCCACCGCATGCAGCAAAGCGCTGACCGGCGCGGGCGCCACCATGGCGGTGGGCAACCAGGAATGCAGGGGCACCAGAGCGCTCTTGACCCCCAGGGCGATGATCAGCAACAGGAAAAGAAACTGCAAGGTCGGGTGCAGCGCGGCATCAAGCCCGCCGAGAACCCCGGTCAAAGCGAAATCCAAAGGCCCCGCCAAAACCCGCAGCCAGGCAGTCGCCACCAACAGCAGAACACCGCCGCTGAGAGTATAGGCCAGATAAATGCGTCCGGCGCGTAGCGCTTCCGGTGTGCCACGATGCACCACCAGGGGAAAGGTGGAGATGGTCAGCATTTCGTAAAAAATCACGAAAGTGATCAGATCGCCAGCCAGGGCGATGCCGGTGGTGGCGCTAACGCACAGGCTGAAAAAGCCGAAAAAACGGCTGCGGTTGGGCGAACCCTCCAAGTAGCCGACGGCATAAACGGTGGTCACAAACCAGAGAAACGCCGAAAGCACGATAAACAGCAACGACAGTGCGTCGGCGTGCAGCACCAGATCCATCCCCGGCAGCAACGGCAGGCGAAACGCATAGCTGTGCCCCGTATAAACGCCGAGAAAAAGGACCCCCACCAGGCTCAGTTTGACGAAAGCACCGGAGAGATTGAGGATGGTGCGCAGCCGGTGGCGCTCTTCGGGCAGGCCAAAAATGATCAGTCCCGGAATCAGGGAGCTCGCCAGGATGGCGAGCAGCAACAGGGCGTCGAGATTCACGGCCGCACCTCCAACAGCACCGGGCCCGCCGTCGGCGCATCGATCAGGGCCAGATGCACCGGCATGAACGCCACCAGGCCCAGCAGCAGTGCAACCAGGGCCAGGGCCAGGGGCGGCCAGCGCAGAGTCCAGGCCAGAGTCGGATAGAAGGTGCGCTGCACATCCAGAAAGGCCCAGCTCAGTACGCGCAGGACATAGGCACCGGCCAACAGGCTGCCCAGCGCCATGACCACCAGATACCACCATTGGCCGCTGACGATGGCGGCATTGAGCAGCATCCATTTGGCCATGAAGCCGCCGCTTGGCGGCAAGCCGATGATGGTGACCGCCGCCAGGGCAAATACCACCACCTGGACCCCGAGGGGCCCACCGGCGCCGGCCAGATAGGCGATACGGTCATGGCCGGCGGTATGGTAGATGGTACCCGCGACCAGAAACATGGCCGCCTTGCCGCAGGCATGAGCGAGCACGAAGAACACCACTCCGGCCCAGGCCGTCGCCGTCGCCTCCCCTTGAGCAAGGGGGAAGACCAGAAACAGGTAGCCCAACTGCGCCACGGTGGAATAAGCCACCAACAGCTTAAGCCGCTCTTGGCGCAGGGCCATGAGTGACCCCCAGAGAATCGCCGCCGCGCCCAATCCGCCGAGCAGCTGGCCCATGGCCGGGGTCACCACCGCCGGGAAAACCTCGAACCACAAGCGCAGCAAAATGAGATAAGAGGTCTTGACCACCAGCGCGGAGAGCAGGGCACTGACCGGCGCCGGTGCCATGGAATGGGCCGGCGGCAGCCAGAAATGCAGGGGAAAGAGGGCCGTTTTGAGCAGCAGTCCGCTCACCATCAGCGCCAGGGCGGCGCGCCCCAGGCCATCGTCGCTGACCACCTGGCCGAGCAGCGCCAGGTCAACGGTGCCATAGGCGCCATAGAGCAGCGCCACTCCCAGCAGGTAGGCCAGGGAACCGACCAGACCACTGAGCAGATAGCGCATGGCCGCGCTCAGGGCGGCGATACCGCCACCCATGGCGGTGAGCGCGACGGACGCCAAGGTCACCATTTCCAGAGTCACATAGAGATTGAAAAGATCCCCGGAAACCGCCAGGGCATTACAGGCCCCCCACAAAAACATCCACAGGGGCCAGAAATATCTGCGTTTTTGCGGCTCATGCACACCTCCGGCGAAATAACCCAGGGCATAGAGGCTGACCACCAGTCCCACCAGCGCGGTCGCCACCAGCAGCATGAGGGATAGACCGTCGGTGCGCAACGCGATGCCCAGCGGCGGCTCCCAACCACCCACGACATGGGACTGGGAGCCCAGGGTATGCACCTGCAGCACCACGGCCGCCACCATCAGGGGCACCACCAACGCCGCAGCCAGGCCCACGCGGGCCGCCTGGCGCGGCAGCAGGAACGCAGCTGTGGCCGCAAACATAGGGGTCACAATCGCCCAGGCGCTCCAGGGCTCGCCGAGCAACAGGCTCATGCCCCCTCCTCGCCCTTGCGCGGCAAGCGCGAGCGGCCGCTGAGCTGTTCAATTCTCACCGCCAGTGCCACCGCCAGAGCGGTAAAACAGACCGCCACCACGATGCCCGTCAGCACCATGGCATGGGGAACCGGATCGGCCCCCTCGCCGGGAACCCGTGCCGCCAGGGCGATAAATACCATGAACACCCCGCTGCCCATGACATTGGCGGCAAGAATCTTGCGCAGCAGATGCACGCGCACAAAAATCGCATTAAGCCCCAGGCAAAACAGGACCAGACCGCCTGCGGCATACAGGAGCGAGACGCTCATGCCGCCCCCCCTGAGGAGGTATCTTCCGGGGTCGGTGGATAGTCCGCGCCGACCTCCGGCGGACGGCCACCGATCACCGCCACGGCAAGGACCGCGGCGATGGATCCGCTCAGCAGAGTTTCAACCGTCAGGATGAAGAACTTGGCCCAGCCCCGCGGATATTCCAGCAGCAGTCCGCCCAGCAGCAGCGGCGCCGCGGCGATCCCCAGAAACACCACAAAACCCATCGTCAACACCAGGCGCAGCGGCAGGCCGCTCCAGCGCCGCGGCAAAACAAATCCGGCCAGCAACCCCAGCACCACAGCCGCAGCCAGCAAGGCACCGGCCTGAAAAGCGCCCCCAGGTGCTTGACTGCCAAGCCACAGCAGATAACCACCGGCGATCACCAGCAACGGTAAGAGAATGCGCGCCAAGCCAAGCAAAACCGGGGAGTCCGGCTCCGCCGGAGCGAAAACCGGCGCTTCACTCAGACACCAGATGCCGAGCACCGCCAAGGCCAACACCGCCACCTCGAGTAAGGTGTCAAAGCCGCGAAAATTGAGCAACACCGCCGTCACCGGGTGTGCCACCCCGCTTTGCACCATCTCCTGAGCGACCCGGGGAGCAAGCCCCGAAGCCGACGCCGGCAGCAGGGCTAAGGCCCGCACCAGAATAAAGGCAACAACGAACGCCGCGAGCCCGATCAAAGTTTTTGCCGAAAGACGCTGTCCGATGGTCGGCGCATGGCGCCGCATCCCCAGGGTCTCGGGCCCAAGACGACGCAGGGCGACCAACAGCAGGGCACCGGTAATGCCGGCGCCGATGGCCGCCTCGGCCAGGGCGACATCCGGGGCGCCGAGCCGCGCCCAGGCCAGGGCCAGCAACAGACCAAAGGCGATGAACAAAACCACCGCCTTGAACAGATCGGCGCTGGCCAGAAGCCGCCAAGCCAGCCACACCAGGGTAGCCAGCAGCACCACATCAAACAGCATGCCGAGCCCGCTCATGAACGGCTCCAGGGGCGCTGACCATCGGCCAGGGCCTTGCGTGCAATCAGATGGGCAACCGTCGCCCCCGCCAACAGTACCAGCAACCAGGTCAAAAACAGGCTCGCCGCCGCCTGCCAGGAGCGCGCCTGCACCATGAGCCCGAGCACAATCAGACCCAGGCCGAGATTATCGGCCTTGGTCAAGGCATGCAGGCGGCAGAAGACATCAGGAAAACGCAACAGCCCGAGAGTTCCGGCCAGAAAAAAGGGCACCGCCGTCAGCAACAGCACGGCGCCCAGCAATTCCCTAACCTCCATGCGTTTCTCCCTCTTTCGCTTCTTGGGGCCAGGCACAGCGCACGAAGGTTACTGCCGCTATGGCGGCCAGCAAAGCAAAAATCAGCGCCCCGTCCCACAGGGCCGAGAGCCCCGTCGCCTGCCCCAGCAGCAACAGGATAGCCACTCCTGTGGTGCCGAAGAGCTGCGCGGCAAGCATGCGGTCGGCAGCCGTCGGCCCGCGCAGCACCCGCACCAGTCCGGCGACGATGGTCAACAGCAACAACAGAGCCAGGCCCAGACAAAGTTCAGCCATCTCTACCTCCAAGACGCAGCCCGAACAGGGCCGCCACATATGACTCAAGACGCTGCAAATCCCTGGACAGCGGCAGAGTACCATCAAGACCGTGTACCACCAACTGATCACCGCGCAGATCGGCGCTCAGAGTTCCGGGAAGCAGACTAACGGTATTAAGCAGAAAAATGCGCGCCGTACCCGGCGGCAGCAGCAGAGGATATACGAACAACAGCGGTTCCAGGGGCAGACTTGGCGAAAAGGCGCGGCGTGTCACGTCGATTCCGCCACGCACGGATTGCAGACAGAAAAACGGGACAAAACGCAGAACTCCCCCGAGGCTCAGCCCCCAGGCGCAAGGCTGGCGCAACGCCAGAGACACCCCCGCGGCGAGCAGGATCACCCCTGCTCCGATCACCCAGGCGTCAGCCGCTCCATCCGTCAACACCCACCACAGCAGGGCAAAAACGGCAAGCCGTCCGAGCAGCGCGCGCGGCCATCCGCCGGCCGGATTTTTTGGTTCCCGTTTTTTTTTCCTCACTTCCTCACTTCCTCACTTCCTCACTTCCTCACTTCCTCACTTCCTCACTTCCTCACTTCCTCACTTCCTCACTTCCTCAGTTCCTCAGTTCCTCAGTTGTCAGTTGTCAGTTGTCAGTTGTCATCGGTTGCTATTTATTTAGTGCGCAAAGAGAGTATAGAGACAGGTTTGGCAGCACGCAAGGAACGCCCGCTTGCTCCGGCGGTCGTTCTGGTCGACACGAAAACCTCTTTGCCGTCCGGCACAGAACCTGTGTCACGACTGACACACACATTCAAACCCTCCGCATACCCGTCCCCGTATGCGCGATGGGTAGCGGGGCTGCAAGAATCGCGGAAAGGTGCCGCGCCGCAGAGCACAAACGGCGCGTCTGCCCTCCCTTGCGGCACGAAATCGGCGCAGCCCCACGCCCGCTTGCGCCCTTGCCGGACCGGCACACCTGCGCAGGCGTGCCACCCCTGACACACCACCTGCTTCGTTTTGTCTCACATTGCGGAAGAATGTGTAAAAACGTCCCACTCTCAAGCCGCTCCCGCTTCACCCACCACTATCGTTCACACATGCAAGACATTGCTTTTATTGTTTTTTTTATTTTTTATTGAAAATAATCGAAATTTGGCATTCGCCCTGCATTGTGTATACGTAACAAATTGACACATCCGAGCTTGCAGCTCAGAAACACTAATCAGAAAAGGAGAGCATAATCATGGGAAAGTCGGTTGAAAACCCCAAGCGCTACATCATCTCGTGCCGGATCAGCGACCAGGAAATGGAAGCCCTGCAGGAAATCGCCAAATCTCACGGCACCAGCATTTCAACCCTGTTGCGGCGCAGCCTCAATCTGCTTGAAGAAACCCACGACCGTCCCCAGGCGTGATTCAAACAACGCCCCACCCCATAGCCGTCGCGGGGAAGAGGTGAGCCCCCCACTCGCCTCTTCCCCGCGACCCCTTTTTCCGCCTCCGCCCGCCTCCCGCCAGCAGCCTCCGGCAGCCCTTTTCCCTTGACATAATCACGGTTTTTGCTACCTTGTGGGCTTCGATTTTTTCGACCTTGCCGGGAGATGACACAGCATGGACTACAAAGAGAGCCTCAATCTGCCCCAGACCGATTTCCCCATGCGCGGCAACCTGCCCAAGCGCGAACCGGAAATCCTTCAGCACTGGCAGGACATCGGGCTCTATGAAAAGATCGAGGCGGCCGGCGCCGGTCGCCCGCGCTTTACACTGCATGACGGCCCCCCTTACGCCAACGGGCACATCCACATCGGTCACGCTCTCAATAAAATTCTCAAGGACATCGTCATCAAGAGCCGCCGCATGCAGGGCTTTTACGCTCCCTACGTGCCCGGCTGGGACTGTCACGGCCTGCCCATCGAACTCAAGGTCGACCAGCAACTCGGCTCACGCAAAAAGGAGCTGAGCAAGGCCGATATCCGCCGCGAGTGCCGAACCTACGCCGACACCTGGGTCAATATTCAAGGCAAGGAATTTCAGCGCCTGGGCGTCCTGGGGGAGTGGGACAACCCATATCTGACCATGAACAGGAGCTATGAAGCCGCCACGGCTCGCGAACTGGCACGCTTTGCTGAGCGCGGCAACCTTTACAAGGGCAAAAAGCCCATTCATTGGTGTGCCTCCTGCGTCACGGCCCTGGCCGAGGCGGAAGTCGAATATGCCGACCACAGCTCCCCGACCATCTACGTCAAGTTCCCCTACCGGGGAGAACTGCCCGCCGGGCTGGAGAAACTGGCCGACAAGCCCCTCTCCTTCGTCATCTGGACCACCACGCCCTGGACCCTTCCCGCCAATCTCGGGGTCTGCCTCAATCCGGATCTGCCCTATGCGGCGGTCGACATCGGCGACGAGCGTCTGGTGATAGCCGAGGGCCTGGTCGAAGCGGTTATGAAGGAAGCCGGCATCGGCGATTTTCAGGTCAGCGCCATCCTGTCCGCAGGCGATTTCGAGGGCCGCGCCTGCCGCCACCCCTTCTACGAACGCGACAGCCTCATCATCCTCGGCGACCACGTCACCCTGGAGGCCGGTACCGGCTGCGTACACACCGCCCCCGGCCACGGACAGGACGACTACATCATCGGTCGCAAGTACGGCCTCGACATCTACAATCCGGTTGACGACTACGGCCGCTATCGCGAAGACCTTGAATTCTTCGGCGGTCTCAAAGTGCCTGCCGCCAATGATGCGGTGATCGCCAAGCTTGAAGAAGTCGGCGCGCTGCTCAAAGCAGGCAAGGTCAGCCACAGTTACCCGCACTGCTGGCGCTGCAAAAAACCCATTCTGTTTCGCGCCACCGAGCAATGGTTCATCTCCATGGACGCCAACGACCTGCGCAGCAAGTCCCTGGAGCACATCAACGACGTCCAGTGGATTCCGCGCTGGGGCCGCGAACGCATTTTCGGCATGATCGAAAACCGTCCCGACTGGTGTGTGAGCCGCCAGCGCAGCTGGGGGGTGCCGATCACTGTGTTTTACTGCGAAAAATGTGGCGAAGCGCTGGCCGATGGTCCGACCATGCACCATGTCGCCGACCTGTTTGAGCAGCATGGCAGCGACATCTGGTTCGAGTGGGAGACCGCGCAGCTTATGCCCTCCGGCAGCCGTTGCGGCGCCTGTGGGCACGAGGGCTTCAGCAAGGAAATGGATATTCTCGATGTGTGGTTCGACTCGGGCGTGTCCTTTGCCGCCGTCGTCGAGGCACGCGACTACCTCAGCGCACCGGCTGATCTCTACCTCGAAGGCAGCGACCAGCATCGCGGCTGGTTTCACTCCTCGCTGCTATGCTCCGTCGGCACCCGCGATCAAGCCCCCTACAAGGCGGTGCTGACCCATGGCTTCGTCGTCGACGGCGCCGGCAAGAAGATGTCCAAGTCCATGGGCAACGTCATCGCCCCCGAAGAGGTGATCAAAAAATATGGCGTCGAGATCCTGCGCCTGTGGGTCGCCGCCCAGGATTACCGCGACGACATCCGCATCAGCCAGGAAATTTTGCAACGCCTCTCCGATGCCTACCGCCGCATCCGCAACACGGCGCGCTACATCCTCGGCAACCTGCACGACTTCGACCCCACCGCCGACAGCGTCCCCGACGGCGATTTGCTGGAGATCGACCGCTGGGCCCTATCGCGCCTTGAAGGGCTGGTCACGCGCGTGGAACGCTCGTACGACGAGTACGAGTTCCATGTGCTCTATCACGCTGTGCACAATTTCTGCTCCCTTGACATGAGCGCCTTTTATCTCGATGTGCTCAAGGACCGCCTCTACATCACTCCTCCCAAGAGCCTTGCACGGCGCAGCGCGCAGACCGCCATGTACCGCATTCTCGACGCCCTGACCCGGCTCATCGCCCCGGTGCTGTCCTTTACCGCTGACGAAATCTGGAGAGAATTGCCCGGACGGCGTGAAGAAAGTGTGCATATGGCCGGTTTTCCGCGTTTTGAGGCCAGCCTCGTCGATGCCGATCTCGAAACGCGCTACGAGCGGTTGCTCAAGGTGCGCGCCGATGTCGCCAAAGCCCTGGAATTGGCGCGCAACGAAAAACGCATCGGCGGCTCCCTTGAGGCACGGGTGCGGATCGCGGCCCCCGCCGAATACCAGGAGCTTCTTTCCAGCTATGCACAAGCGCTGCCGACGCTGTTTATCGTCTCGCAGGTGGAATTGAGCGACCATCTCAGCGACGGCGTGGCCGGTGAAAACGTTCCGGGCCTGAGGGTCGCCATCACCCCGGCCGAAGGCGAAAAATGCGCGCGCTGCTGGAACTACGCCACCAGCGTCGGCCAGTGGGACGCCCACCCCGAAGTCTGTCACCGCTGCCAGGAAGCGCTGAGCTGAAGCGCAAACCGACCGCCTCCTGAGAAACGAGATTTTTTCTTGGCTATAAAATATCGCATTCTTCTGGCGACCCTGGTCCTGGTGGTGCCCCTCGACCAACTGACCAAGATTTACATCGACCGTAATTTTGCCCTTTACGAGTCGGTGGTCGTCATCGAGAATTTTTTCCGTATCACCTATGTGCGCAACCCCGGCGCTGCGTTCGGCATTCTCGCCGACAGCGCCATGCGCATTCCTTTCTTTATTTCCGTCGCCACGCTAGCCGCAATCGGCATTCTCTGGTATATTTCCCGCCTGGAACCGCAACGCCGCTGGCTGCCCTTAGCTCTGGCCCTGGTATTGGCCGGCGCCGTCGGCAACCTGATTGATCGCATTCGCCTCGGTGAAGTCATCGACTTCATTGATGTTCACTGGTACCAGTACCACTGGCCGGCATTCAATGTCGCCGATGCGGCCATCACTGCTGGGGTTGTGATGCTGCTCATCGACATGTGGCGCGAGGAAAGACAAAAGAAAACCAACGAAAGTTCCGATCAGCGCAGCGCCCAATCGCGGAAGTAGCCAGCGCCTGCCGCCCGGCGCATGAACTTGACAGCACGGCGCCAGAAACTTAAGATACCCTAATAACATAAATTGTGAGGGAATTGACATGGATGAAGGAAAAACCGAAGAGTTTCGCCAGATACTGCAAAATCAACTGAATGAACTGCTGCGCGAGGCGGGGAAGACCGTTTCGGAGATGACCACCGAAAAAGGCAATCTGCCCGACATTACCGATCTGGCCACGGTGGAGTCCGACCGCAATTTTGAATTGCGCATCCGTGACCGTGAGCGCAAGCTGATCAAAAAAATCCGCGAAGCCATCGAGCGCATCGACAGCGGCGAGTTCGGTGTCTGCGAAGGCTGCGAGGAAGAAATCGGTGAAGCCAGGCTGCGCGCGCGTCCAGTCACGACTCTGTGCATCGACTGCAAGACCGAGCAGGAACGTCAGGAAAAAATCGGCTGATTTACCGCGCGGTCGGGCGACCGGCCGCCACGAGGTAATGGCATGGACGGTGAGACGAAGGATCTGCTGCACCGGATCCATCAGGTTCTTGACGAAACGGATATGGACTTTCCGCGCCAGGCCGTGGAGATCCTCAAGGTTCTCGCCTCCCGCCTGCCTATTTCCCAGGCCTCCCTCAGCCTTGTCGGGCTTAAGCGAAACAGTCCGCCGCAGGTGCTGCGTTCCTCCGGCACGGGGCCGCTAACTCCGGACTCGGCCGACATTCAGCCGGGACCGGGCTGGCATCCCCTGCTTGATGGTGGTACCCTGGTGTTTCCCCTCAACCACGGCAGTCGTCTCCTGGGCCGCCTCGGCCTTCACGGCCTCTCCCATCCCGATGTTCTGGCCGCCTGGCAGAACGATCTGCGTCTGGTCTGCGCACAATTGATCTTTCTCGCCCTCAACGAACGCCGCCTCCAGCATGAACGCCGGCAAAACGCCCGTCTGCAATTTCTCACGGAAGTCAGCCGACGAATCAACCAGGCGCCCACCGTCCATCAGATGCTGGCCGAACTTCTCGGCGCCCTGGTGCGCCAGGGCAAGGCAGTGCTTGCCGCGGTCCATCCCCTTGGCGCGGACAGCGGCGTCCCTCTTCCGCAGGTCGAGATGGACGTCGACTATCGCTCGGCCCGCGCCTGCCTGCAACAACTCACCGCAGCCCTGCACGGCGAGGCCCAGGAACTGGGCCGCATCGTGCGACGCGATCACTTTGACCAAGAACCCTTCCAGCACCTGAGCCTGCCCTTTTCGACCCTGGCCCTGCCACTGGAGTTTCAAGGGCACAGACTCGGCACCCTGGTGGTCATTTTCAACAAAGACGCCGACACCCCCGCACTGGTTTCCCCGGAAGGCGACCAACCCTTCTTCTGCGATCTCGCCGTGCAGGTCGCTGAGGCCTGGGGGCGCATTTCGGCCCTGCAGACCCTGGAGCGAGTCTCCCGCGAAAACGACCGCAAGCTGCGCGAGATTTCTTTTCTCTACCACATCTCTCGCGCCATGCACGGCACCCGCGGCCTCGACGAACTGGTCCATTTCATTCTCTCGGTCACCGTGCTGCCCGAAGGCCCCGGTTGCGAGCGCGCCATGCTTTTCATGATCAACGAACGCAGCCGCTTCCTCCAAGGCATGCTCGGCGTCACCCAGGAAAACGGCAAACATGCCTGGTTGCCGCAGATCTCCCAATACGACCTTTCGCAACCACTGGTGCCGCCAGAAATCCAGTTGGAGCAGAAAAAATGCGCCCTGAGCCGCCTGGTGCAACAACAGCGCCTGGCGCTGGACGATCCACACAGCGCCGTCGCCCGCGCGGCCCGCGAAGGACGCGTGGTCCTGGTGAAAGCCGGTGCGGAACAACACACGGGTATCGGCGATCTCAAACTCGGTACCTACATCTGCGTTCCACTGCGCGGCCGCGACCGTGTTTTAGCAGTTCTGGTCACCGACAACTGCACTCACGCACTGCACATCGACCAGATTGATCGTCGCTTCCTTGAGCTGTTCGCCAATCAGGCCGGGGTCGCCATGGAAAGCGCCATGCTCGTGCAACAGATCAAAAACGCCCACCAGGAGTTGCGCGCCGCCCAGGAGAATCTCCTGCAAACGGAAAAGCTCGCCACGCTCGGCGAATTCGCCGCCTCGGTCGCTCATGAGCTGAAAAACCCCTTGGTATGCGTTGGCGGTTTTGCCCAGCGCCTGCTCAAACAGGTGCCCGAGAAAACGCGCGCCTGGGATTATGCCGAGATCATCGCCCGCGAAGTACGCCGCGTCGAGGAGATGCTCAACAACATCCTCTCCTTTTCCAAACGGCGCATGATGTGCTTTGCCGAATGCAACATCATCGAAGTCATCGGCTCGGCCCTCACCCTGCTCAGCCGGGAACTGACCGAGGCCGACATCACCATCGTGCAGCAGCTCGACCCTGACATCCCCCCCATCGTCGGGGATCACACCCAACTGCGTCAGGTTCTCATCAATCTGTTCAGCAACTCCCGCGACGCCATGAGCGCCGGCGGAACCCTGACCGTGCGCGCCTACCCTTCAACTCTGCGCGGCGACCCGGCAGTCACCGTCGAAGTCGCCGACACCGGGGGCGGCATCGCCCCCGAGGTGCTGCGCAACATCTTCAACCCCTTCTTCACCACCAAATCCGCCGGCACCGGCCTGGGCCTGCCCATCTCGCACCGCATCGTCGAGCATCACCGCGGCACGTTCTCCGTCGTCAACAACGAAAAAGGCGCCACCTTCACCCTGCAGCTCCCGCAAACCCGTCACCGCCATCTACCAGCTTGACAAGCCTTCCCCCTTTTGGCTACATTGAGCACACTTTTTCGGGGCTGTAGCTCAGCTGGGAGAGCGATGCGTTCGCAACGCATAGGCCAGGAGTTCGATCCTCCTCAGCTCCACCAAATAAAAACAGGCACTTACGATGCAATGCGTGAGTGCCTGTTTTGTTCGTTCCTACAGATTTCAGGTCGTTATTCCTGTTTTTCAAATCCCGCCACCCATTGATCGAGCTTCTCGCGAATGGCATCGTAGGTCTTGTAGCTGATATCCGGCAGCGATCCACCGAAAGCCTGGGCTGCCTCCTGAAAACCGCGCTCCACACCGGCAAGGATTTCATCGAGCTTGCTCGGATCATTGCCCGCCAGGCCGATGGCGAAATCGACGATGCGCTGCGAAGTCTGATCGACACCGAAATAGCCGTCATCGGCAACCAGAGCCTGGGCCTCTTCGAGGGACAGATCTTCAATCCCCTTCTGCTCGCCATTGATAGAGAGGCTAAACGTCGCGCCCTGCTCTGTCAAAGTCTTGGCCACCAGATCACGCAGCAGCATGAACTGCGGCGACATCTCGGCGCGCGTCGCTTCCGCCTTGTAGACATCGCCCGCCCGCTTTTCCCCACCCAGGGAAACCTTGTCGCCAGAACCTGCGGCAGAAGCACTTTCCAGTGTCTTCTCGCGCAATTTGTCGAGCTTGCCGCGGCCTGCTTCCTCGGCCTTTGCGGCAGCATTCTGCAAACCGGAAAATGGTGAACTCTCGATTCCCTTGACCATAGTTTACCTCCGCATCCGTGCAAAATATACAGAATCGCCAACAGTTTCGAAACACAAGGGACAGATTCCCACTCACTTATCGGCAGAGACAGGATAAATCCTTAGGAAAAAATCCGGGGCAATGCTCCATTTCCTGAGGGCAATTTCAGAAAAAACCACCCCCAAAATCAGATTTTTCCCGATAGGCAAACGTCCAGAAAAAATATAAGGTTGTTTGCGTTTGCGGCACTTTGTTCGAGCTTGACGCGCGAGGAGGGGGGCTGCGTCTGAAGGCTTCGAAAAAGGTGGGAGGGGGAAGATTTCATCTAACCTGAAAGTTTGCCGTGATTGTATTGGGCCTGGCCGAAGTTATTCGGCCAGGCCATTTTTTTTCCGAGGGCGCCGGGAGCGCAAAAGTCCCGTCTCGAAAAGAGTCTGGCGGCACATTGTGCCCCTATTTCTGAGGTTTTTTCTTCAGGAGGGCCGTAACGATTCCGACCAGGCCGGCGCCCTGAACCCCCTGCCTGCTCTTTCCCAATGCCCGCGGTTCTCTTGAAACGATTCAGCAGGCAACCACCCACATGAATCGCGGCAGCACCCAGGTGGCCGTGAAAGCCATCGTCAACGCAGTACCGATGACCTCTGGCGCTATGCCAAGCTCTGCCGTGTAGCGAATGTCATGAGACCCTATCTGGAAGCGATGAGCGCATGAAAGATCGGAAAAATAACATGGCGGCTTCGGTGCGCCAGCGGCTGCTGAACCGGGCGCGGGAGCGTCGGGAGGACTTCGGCCTTCTGCTCACCCGCTTCGGGACCGAGCGCCTGCTCTACCGTCTGGGGGAGTCCGAATACAGCGGCGCCTTCATTCTCAAGGGGGCGATGCTCTTTCCCCTCTGGGGCTTGGACGAGCACCGACCGACCCGCGATGCCGACCTGCTCGGGTTCGGCGAGAGCACCGAGGCGCATCTGGCAGAGGTCTTTCGGGACGTCTGCCGGGTGGAGGTGGCGGGCATTCCTCGGGCGAAACGGTCTGGAAGGGGAGGGGACGACCTTCGAGAATGTGGCCGGCGCCATCGAGGTTTTCCTGATGCCGGTCTGCTTCGCCATTCACGCAGGGAACGGGTTTGCGAAGACTTGGCAGAGGGGCTGGCAGGGGGCGCGCCACCTTTGAAAATTCCAGAGGAGCCGCCGCTGTGACTAACAATGTGACTACGATAAGTAACAACAATGTCACTTTTTACCCAAGTACCTGGACTAACAAGTGTGAAAAGATAACACGATTTTCAGTTTTTCGGGTCTTCATGAGCGTTCGCAACGCATAGGTCGGCGGTTCGATCCCGCTCAGCTCCACCAAATAAAAACAGACACTTACGCTGCAATACGTGAGTGCCTGTTTCTGTTTTGAGTCGCCCTTTTTCGTTTGGAACCGGCCATCGTAATTGTCGCAGAACAGGCACTTTGAGTCGATGCTTGAAATTTTGTTCTTTAAAGCGTAGTATGTCTACAAATTCTCGACATACTACGCAAGAATAATCACATTTTGTATCGTGACACCATGAACGAAGACCTGCGTCAAGCCATCCCGTTCGAGGAATTCGACTACCAGGCACTGATGGGAGCCCTGGCCGACTACGCCCGGCCCCGGGACAAGGTGACCGATCTGCTGGCCAGGGGAAACATCGTCCGAATCAAGAAGGGCTTGTACATCTTCGGGGAGAAGTGGCGCCGCAAGCCCTACTCCCGAGAGATCCTCGCCAATCTCCTCTACGGCCCCTCCTGCGTATCTCTCGACTACGCCCTGCACTATCATGGCCTTATCCCGGAGCGGGTCGAGGCGCTCACTTCGGTGACGCCAAAGCGCGGCGCCCGCTTCAGCACCCCCGTCGGCCTCTTTCTCTACAGCAGCGTCCCCGAGGCCGGCTTCTCCGTGGGACTTTGCAGGGTCGAGTTGGAGGACGGCAGGGCCTTCCTGATCGCCGCACCGGAGAAGGCCCTGGCGGACAAGCTCAAGCAGGGGCGGGGCCTGGGGATCAGGAGCCAGAAGGAGTGCCTGGCATATCTGGTGGATGATCTGCGGATTGAGGCGGCGACGCTGGGTGGCCTAGATACCGGGTTGCTCGACGCACTCGCCCAAGCCTACCGCTCCCCGCGCGTGGCCCTGCTGGCTAAACTGGTGCGGCGGCTGGTCAGGGGGAAGAGATAGCCCATGCGCGAAGCCGTATTCGAAATGCTGGCCCGTTACGACTGCCAGCGGGTGGAAGACACCACCCGGGCCCTGCGGGAGATCCTCCAGGAGCTGGCCCTGCTCGGATTGTGGCGGGCCAAGTTCTTCGAGAAGGCCGCTTTCTACGGCGGCACCGCCCTGCGCATTCTCTACGGTCTCGATCGTTTCTCAGAGGACCTCGACTTTTCCCTCCTCCAGCCGATGCCCGGCTTCGAGCTGGAGCGCTACAGCAGTGCGCTGGAACGGGAACTGGCGGCCTTCGGCTTCGAAGTGCGGGTTGAGCAGAAGGGAAAAGCGGTCGAGACGGCTGTGCAGTCGGCCTTCCTGAAGGCGAACACGGCCAACGAGCTGCTGGTCATCCAGGCCGGCGACCACATCCGGCGGCAGATCCCCGCAGGCCAGCTCACCCGGATCAAGATTGAGGTCGACACCGATCCCCCGCCCGGGTTCTCCACGGAGAACCGGTTCCTGCTGTTGCCGATCCCCTTCAGCGTCCGCAGCTATCGGCTCCCCGATCTGTTCGCCGGCAAGATGCACGCGATACTTTGTCGCCGCTGGAAGAACCGGGTGAAGGGGCGCGATTGGTACGACCTGGTGTGGTACTGCGCCCGCCATCCCGAGCTGCACTTGGCGCACCTCGAGCAGCGGATGCGCCAGAGCAACCATTGGAAAGGCGAGAAGAAGATAGGCCCGGACGACTTCCAGGACCTGGCCGACGAAGCGATCAGCCGCCTTGATGTCGATCAGGCCCGCGGGGAGGTCCTGCCCTTCGTCCGGGATCCCGAGGCGCTTGAGATCTGGTCGCGGGACTTCTTCCTCGACGTGCTCCGCCGGATTCAGTTCGTGTAGTAGACGCCCGGCAGCCCCACGATAAATCCTTGAAGAAGACTTTAGACAATGCTCCATTTCCTGAGGGCAATTTCAGAAAAAACCACCCCCAAAATCAGATTTTTCCCGATAGGCAAGCGTGAGTTGGCTTGGAATGTCTTGAAGGATTACCTGGAAGAAATGGGCATCTCGGGGATTATCGGCTCCAAGGGCGCAACCCTGGAGGCCTTTCAGAACGGCCTGATTGAGGACGGCGAAGCCTGGATGGAGATGATCAGGGCACGCATTCTCAGCCCGCACACCTACAATCCACAGACCGCTGAAAAAATCGTCGGAGACATCCTGACAAGCTTTTATCCCGCCTTTGAGCAGTTGGCCCAAAAGCTTCCCACTCTGGCGGAATCGTCCGGGAACAATTGATGCGCTACGGACTGAAGGAGCAAACCATCGAGCGCATCTGCACGGTTCTGGCGCAACACCCTGCCGTTAAAAAAGCGGTACTCTTCGGCTCACGGGCCAAGGGCAATTTCAAGCCCGGCTCGGATATCGATCTGACGCTTTTTGGTCCATCCCTTACGTCACGAAATCTCACCGTCATCGCCGACGAACTCGACGATCTGCTGCTGCCTTACAAAATCGATCTCTCATTGTACGCGCACCTCGATCATGAGGAGCTGCGTAATCATATCGACCGGGTGGGTGTGGTTTTTTATCGGCGCAGCTAACGCCAAAAAACACCTAAAGACCTTATGAACAGGGATAAAAAATAGAATGTCCACTCTGGGGTGCACAGACATTTACCTACCGCATCAATAATCGTTTCCCACGCAGGAGGAGTGATTCCTGTTTGCCCGACCTTGGGCATTTCGCTATACTTCTGAAAAATTCAACAAGAAGGTTCTATCATGGTCGACGCTGAAAAACTACAAGCCGCGGTTCGAAAACTGACCACGAAATTCGACCCCGAGCGCATTATTCTCTTTGGCTCCCAAGCCCGCGGAGATGCAGACCTC
Source organism: Geoalkalibacter ferrihydriticus DSM 17813 (assembly GCF_000820505.1). Lineage (NCBI taxonomy): Bacteria > Pseudomonadati > Thermodesulfobacteriota > Desulfuromonadia > Desulfuromonadales > Geoalkalibacteraceae > Geoalkalibacter > Geoalkalibacter ferrihydriticus. The sequence continues at coordinate 111,599 of NZ_JWJD01000008.1, forward strand.
CATAGCGATGTCGACCTACTTGTGATAACGCCCATCCGCGGCAACCGGCGCGCAATGATGGTGGCCATGGATAGGGAATTGCGAGGCAGCGGCTTCGCCCGCGACATCGTAATCCTCACCCCCGATGAATTTGAGCGCGACAAGACTATCCCCGGAACTGTCGCCCGGCCAGCCTGGCGAGAAGGGACCATCCTCTATGCCCGCCACTGATCGGGACATCACCCGCTGCAATACGGTGACGAAGATCTCGTTTTGGCACCCACCAAAATGAAGGCGTCAGGCGGGATGCTACCCGCCGAATTCTTGCCACAGCCTCGAATCGAATGTAAAATTTCAGCCCAGCCATAACATCGCAGTCGGCGACATCACGAAGGAGCAATGCCATGCCGCTTCGCCTTTGCATTGAATACCCCGATTCCTTACCCGATGCGCTTGCCGAAACACGGCAGGGCTTTGAAGAAGAGGCCAAGATGGCCATGGCGGTCAAACTTTTTGAGATGAAACGCCTCTCTTCCGGCCAAGCCGCCCAGTTGGCAGGGATGGACAGGGTCACATTTCTCCTGCGACTCAAGGATTTCGGCGTATCGGCAATTAACCTGGATGCCGAGGAGCTGAAGGCAGATATCGGCAATGCATGAGACTGATGAGTTGGTCATCAATACGGGGCCGTTGATTGCCCTGGTCGCGGCGTTCGACAATCTTCAGGTCCTGAAAAAACTTTACCGACGCGTTGTAGTGCCCTACGAGGTTCGCCGGGAAATTCTCGCAGCCGGCAAAGATGGGTTTGCCGTCGCCCAATTTTCCACCACGACCTGGCTCGAGAACCTTGACACACCGCGACAGATCAACCCACATCTGATCAACACCCTTGACCGGGGTGAGGCTTCCGTAATCCAGGCCGCCATTGACTTGAAAATTCAAACCGTCTGCATCGACGAAGCGGTCGGCCGCCGCATCGCTCGACTCAACGGCTTGAAACTCACCGGCTCACTGGGAATCCTGGTTCGAGCAAAAAAAGAGTTGGGTGGGTTTTCTGTCACCGCAGCCATTTCCAGCATGCGGCTCAAAGGGATTTGGATAGGCGAGGAACTGGCGAAACTTGTCTCTCATGAAGCCGGGGAATAACGCGCCATAACAAAAGTCTCCTCCTTTACAAGGAAGCGCTTTTGCTTCGTTTAGGCGCCCACCAAAATGAAGGCGTCCGGCGGGACGCGACCCGCCGAATTCTTAATGGAATTTTGCGATTTTTCAGGAGGGAAAAACGATATAGGCAAGCGGACGCACAAATACCGCGACAGCAGCGACCACCCTCACCAAGGATTGATCCGCCCCTATCCCGCCTTTTCAGCGTTCAGTACCACCAGGGTTTCATACGCGTCCCGCAACCCGCGTCCCGCAACCCGCAACCCGCAACCCGCGTCCCGCCACCCCGGATTTCTACCCCTGCTTACTGATCATCACCGCGCGCAGATCTTTTAACTGTTTGTTGAGCCCCAGCAATTCCTCGGCCGGGATCTGGCGGATCACGTCGCCGGTTTTAGAATCAACCAGCTTGACCACCACATCATTGAGATCTTTGTTCTTCTCAAAGCGCACACTGTAAGCGCCGTCGTCCGTCAACTCCTTGATGCGGTTGAGCAGTTCAACGGAATCCACCTGCGGCTCAGCCTTTTTTTCCACAGGTTTTGTTTCGGCAGCAGCCGCCGCGACCTGACGGTTTTCATTGGCCTGCGGATCAACGCTGGCCTGGCCGGGATTCTGGTGGAAGAGTTGTTGCGCTGCAACAGCTTCGACTTTCATGACCTACCTCCCGCTTCCCTGGTGCTTAAGGGAAAAACGGGGGATCCCGTGGGATCCCCCGAAAGAGCCTAACGTGCTTCTGTTTAGCCGAGCAGCGACAGAGCAAGCTGCGGGGCCTGGTTGGCCTGGGCAAGAATCGAAACACCGGCCTGCTGCAGGATGTTGTACTTGGTCATGCTTGAGGTTTCCTGAGCGATGTCGGCGTCCAAAATCCGGCTGCGTGCTGCCGAGACGTTTTCGGAAACGTTCTGCAGGTTGGCGATGGTCGATTCGAGACGGTTCTGCACCGCACCGAGGTCGCCGCGGCTGGTATCCACAGTTCCAATTGCGCTGTCGATCTGAGTGATGGCGGATTGGGCGGCGCTGAAAGTAAGAACATTGAGTCCGTTTACGGACAGCGCACCTGCACCCGCGCCAGCAATTTCGACAGCAATCGTCTGGGCTGCATCAGCACCAATCTGGAATACCATTGCGTTGGATGCCCCAGAGAATCCACCAGCAAGCAGAACCTGGTTGTTAAAGGAGGTGTCCGTCGCGATACGGTCGATCTCCGTAATCAGCTGCTGAAATTCAGCATCCAGGGACTTCTGATCTTCTGTCGTATTGGTGCCGTTGGAGGACTGCACCGCCAGTTCGCGCATACGCTGTAGCAGATTAGTAGTCTCTTGCAAGGCACCTTCAGCAGTTTGCGCCAGAGAAATGCCGTCGTTAGCATTACGTACTGCTTGGTTCAAACCCCGGACCTGGGAGGTCATGCGGTTGGAGATAGCGAGACCGGCGGCATCATCCTTCGCACTGTTGATGCGCATACCGGAAGAGAGGCGCTGCATGGCAGTACCAAGACTGGACTGGGAAGCACCGAGGTTACGCTGGGCATTGAGAGAAGCAACGTTAGTGTTAATTGAAAGTGCCATGGTTTTTTCCTCCGTGAAGTTGGGTTGCGGGCATCCTTGCCCTTGATGTTGAGTATGAACTTCGGAGAGCGGGGGTAAATTTTTTGTCTAGGAGAAAATCACCTCCTTTTTTAGGAATTTTCCGCTCTTGGATGGCTTATCGACAGGTGGTGAGAAAAGGTTTAGAAAAAAATCGCTGCACCGAGCCGGACACATTGGTCACGAAATCCAAAGCCTAACTATACGATTTTCAAAACATGTGCGGGAGGCTACATGGCAGGAGGTATCATCCATTTCCATCGCAGAAAACACCAGCCGAAAGAAATAACGGTCATCTACAGGCGCATAAGCGATATGTCCGGTGAGCGCCGCGGACGATTTATCAACGCCCACGTTCAATACAGTCCGATAATCGCCAAGCCCCACCACTTCGCCGGTCACACCCAACCCGTGGCTGGCTGAAACCAGAGCGGAAACTGGTGCCAAGTGGTTGATTGGCTCACCTTGAATATGAAAAATTTCACGCGTCTCACCGCCGTTGTGGGTTCGATAAAAAAGACTGTCCTGCTGAAACAACTCCGGGTTCACTGTCACATGGCCCAGCCTAAGGGTGCCGTTGGGACACTCGGGCCATCTGAAATGATAAATCAGCTCAAAGCCTTTTCGACTACCTAACAGACGCACCTCTTTTTCAACGGGTCCAAGCCTGGTTCTAATTTCCGCACGGACAACCACGCCATCATCCGTTAAATTCCACTCCGGAGTGACAGGAGAAAGGTCTGTCACCTTGTGCTGCCCGGGGATTTCCAGCACAAAATGCCCAGTATAGAAGTCTGCACCGTAATGAATATCATCGAAATATCCATGGGGAAGTGTCTTGATCAGCGGCTGATCGGACTGTGCCTTGTCCCACCACCCGTCTACGGCCAGCCCGCGACGGCAGTTGAGGCGAAGCCGCTGCTGCGGGGTTTCAATTTCGAGAAACGCCCCATTTTGACACACGAGGATATCGTCGACCAGCGCTGGTACCCGTTCACTTTTCACTGGTCTGGAAGCCGTCGCCATCCGCTGTTGCAAGGTCTCCAGCCGCCCCTGAACCCCTTCCCAGCGTTTGGCGGTAATGTGGGTCCGAAAATCGCTGCTCCACAGATAACAGAGCTCTTTCCAGTCGGATTCGTCAGCGCCCTCGTCACCGGCCAGAGCCTCGTAAAGACGCCAACAGGCGGTGTTAAGACAAAGATCGTCCCGTCCGGTCAACGCCCAACGCATGACGTTGTATTTGGCCTGCTTTTTTACCGGTACCGGTTGAGCGGCCGACTCCAAATGCAGCAGGTTTCCAGCTCCGGAGCGATCAAGAAATTCGAGAACCTGGCTAGGGCGAATCAGCCTGCATCTTGAATCAGCCTGAACAGCCTCATAGAGCTTGGCGATACGCGACCACTCGTTTTCGCCGCTCATAACCGCCTCCGTCTTGAACCGTCCAGGCCGAAAATCGAATATTTCCGCGTCATTGCCATAGAGCGAGAAAGTACGTTCCTCGCGCCCCACCCGACTACCGAGAAAATCCAGGTATTCGGGCAATTCCATTTCGCCGTGGGTGTAACGCTGAAACTTTTGAAAGGGAATCGACTTGTTCCAGATCACCGGCAACGTGGAGCCGTCGGCGCCACAGGCATACTGAGGCAAATACCGCCAATCAGGGTTCCAACCTGGGCGGGAGCTGCCGGGGTTGTCCCATTCCATAATGAGCGCCCGGTAACCAGCCTCACGATAAATCGGCACCAGCCCGGCTGAGTAGGCCTGCTCGTTGACCAAAACCAGTTCGGGCCGAAACCCGAGCAATTCCTCATAGACCCGCAGACCGATGCGCTGGTTGGCGCGATTGACGGCCGCAGGCACCAGCGGGCCGATCATTTGTGAGTAGCCGCTGCCGATGAATTCGACCAACCCTTCGCGACACAGCTCCCGCAGCTCCGTCACCCACTCAGGAGCCAGCAGCTGGATCTCTTCCAACGTATAGCCCGAGGCCTCGATACCCACCGGCAGGTGCTGCTCCCGGATCAGGCGCAACAGCGGCCAATAGCAGCGGCGGATAACCTCAGGGCGTGCTTCCTCCTCGAGGGAAGAGAAGGCGAGATTGAGGTGAAAGAAGGAGAAAAGATGCAACATGCTGTCAGACGCTCCTGGTTTCAATGCGGACAGTGCCAATCACTTCGGCGGCTCGGCTAAGAGCCTCGGAGCGGTCGGCGCCGCTGGTTATGACGTATCCGCACCTCTTTGTATGGTTGGTAACCGGTTCAACCTTTTCTCCAGGCCCCAGAAAGAAGTCCAGCTTGTAGACGCCGGGAATTTGTCTGGCTTTTTCAATGTTATGAATGGCCGTGATGATTCCGGGTTCCGGGAAGAAGTAGCGGATGGCTACCCCCCGCCGGTAACGGGGTGTAAGCTCTTCGTCACTCGGTGACCCTCCCAGGGCAACACTGATTGCGGCACCAACCAAGTCGATACCGGTCGCCAGGGGGATCTGATCGGTACTGAACCAGCCTCCCGAGAGACGTGCCGCGATTTCTATTACCTTCGGCCCTTCGGAAGTCAAAACCATGTCCCCTTTGGCAATTCCCGCCCCTATCCCCATGGCCCTGCCGGCAGCCTCGGCGCACCGTTTTACTGTCTCTTGGTCAGAGGGGGATAGGGCCGAGGGCTGTTCTCCCCCATTTTCAATGATGTAGGGCGAGAAACATTCTAAAAATTCGTAGTTCCGGTCGGAGAAGCCCGGAGTGTAAGCCTTTCCTGTAAGCAACAATGACTCGGTGCTGATCTGGGGGCCGGAAAGGTATTCCTCCACCATCACGCGCCCTGTTGGTGAATTATCACGGGCATGCTGGAAGGCCCAATCCAGATCGACTTTTTCGGACAGCCTCAGTACCCCCCGGGCCCCCCGACTGTCCACTGGTTTGATCACCAGCGGGAAGCCTCTCTGCCGTATCAGCTCATGCAGGTGCTCAGAAGAGTCCACGGCCTGGAACCATGGGATCGGTATGTTTTTTTCAGCAAATCGCCGCTTCATGGCCAGCTTGTCCGCAGCCAGTTGCGCCGTTTCCAGGGGGATGCCCGGCAAGCCCAGGGCTGCGGCTACGCTGGCCACGGTAAGGGGGACATCTGCGGCAACTGATATCACACCGTCGACAGGCCGTTGTTCACGATGATAACGCTTGGCTGCCTTCACGGTGGCGTTCACGTCATATGTGCTCGCCAGAACAAAACTATCCGCCAGGAGAGCCCCCGGAGCCTTCGGGCTCCCATCGCTCACCACCACGTGGAGTCCCATATCTTTTGCCCGGCGAATTCCCGGCATCGCCTCAGCTCCGCCGCTGACGATCCAGAGGGTTTTCATCCGAAGTACATGCCTCCGTTCAGGTTGATGGTTTGGCCGGTGATGTAGGAAGCGCCATCAGAGGAAAGAAACAACACTGTTTCTGCTACTTCGGCAACGGTGCCAAGTCGCTGGGCAGGGATATTTTTAATCTTTTCCCTCCCCGCTTCTGTCTGTAACTCGTTTGCGGACATGTCCGTTGCGACCAAGCCGGGCGCGACCGCGTTGATGGTGATGCCGTTTGCGGAGTAAATCTTGGCCATTGATTTGGTGAAGTTTATCAGCCCTGCTTTAGCGGAGGCATAATGTACTTGGTTAAACCCACCCCATTGGCCACCGATTGAGGTGATATTGATAATCCGTCCCCATCCTGCATCGACCATGTCAGGTAGTATTTCCTGAGTGAAGGCAAAAGGGCCGCGAAGGTTGACGGCATGCATATGGTCCCAGTCTTCATCGGTAATAGTCAGAAATGGCTTTTCCTGAGCTATAGCGCCGTTGTTCACAAGGACTTCTATGCCATGCCCAAAGTGAGACCGAGTGGCTTCAATGGCTCTTTTGATTGAAGATCTGTCTGCCAAATCAACTTTAACGGCCAACGCATTGGGGTATTTTTCACCTAAATATTCAGCTGATTCTTGGTTTTCCCTATATCCGACCGCGACACGGTGTCCATAGTCTAGAAACAGTTCAGCAATCCCTCTGCCAATTCCTCTACTGGCACCGGTGACGAAAATTATGCGATTCATGGCAGCGTCCTTTTTCATTAAGCTTTCTTCCGCACAATAACGCTTTTGGCAGCCTTTTGGATATCCTCAGCTGTCAGGCCAAAAAGTCGTGCCAGTTCTTCCGGCTCTCCCGATTTACCAAAACGATCTCGGACTCCCACAAAAGAGATAGGGACAGGATGAGTTTCGGCGAGGAACTCCGCGACAGCGCTTCCCATCCCACCAAGGACACTGTGGTCCTCGGCAGTTACTAGTGCCCCGGTTTCTATAGCGGCTTGTAGCAGTTCTTCTTTGTCCAGTGGTTTTATGGTTGAAAGATTGATCACACGGGCTTCTATCCCGTCGCTTGCAAGATTTTCTGCAGCAGCAAGTGCTCTAGCGACCATAACTCCCGTGGCAATAAGAGTCACGTCATTACCGCCACGCAGACGGGATGCCTTGCCGATATTAAAGGATGAGTCTGCAGGGGTGATAACCGGTGCCGGGCTACGACCAATGCGCATGTATACAGGACCAGGGTGATCCAAGATTGCCGGCAACGCCTGCAACATTTGATTCGCATCGGCCGGCACCACGACAGTAACACCCGGAACGGCTCTGATGGTTGCCAGGTCCTCAAGCATTTGTGCGGTAGGCCCGTCAGGTCCTACGTCTACCCCGATATGGGAGCAACAGAGTTTTACATTACGCCCTGGATAGGCTATGGCAGTGCGGAACTGTTCGTGCGCTCGCATCGTTCCAAAAGCAGCAAAGGTTGTCACCACCGGGATGATACCCGTATCGGCAAAACCGCCGGCTGCTGCCATCATATTTTGTTCAGCGATGCCGAATTGCACAACTTTTTCGGGGAACGCCTGCACGAAAGGTTTAGCCCCCGTTCCACCGGCAACGTCGGCATCGAACAAGACAAAATCATCCCGAATTGAACCCAAGGATGTTAGGGCACGACCAAAAGCATCGCGCAAGGAAATCTGATCACCAATTTTCCAATAGGTCGGCCCCTCCATGGTCACGCCTCCAGACCTTTAAGGGATTGTTGGTACTGCTCGTTAGTCAAGGTCGAGCTCCCATGCCATACCTGCTGATTTTCCATGAATTCGACCCCTTTGCCTTTGACCGTTCGCGCAAGAATAAAGCTTGGCCTATCACATTCGGAGCGAGCTGCCGCCAGTGCCGCGCGCAGTTGATCAATATTGTGGCCATCAACTTCCTGAACATTCCAACCGAAGGCAGTGAGTTTTTCGGCAATGGGGTTGTAATTCATCTGCTTCGTGACAAGGTCCTCACCTTGCAGCCCATTATAGTCCAGAATGGCAGTTAAGGACGCAACCTTGTGGTGGCCGGCCGCCATGAACGCTTCCCAGGTATTGCCTTCCTGCATGTCGCCGTCACCAAGCAGCACATAGGTGCGGAAACTTCTCTTGCCATAACGAGCCCCCAGAGCCATGCCAAGTCCCTGTGAAAGCCCCATGCCAAGTGAGCCTGATGGCGCATCCACTCCAGGTATCTTTACATCGGGATGCCCCTCTAGGTAGTGATCAATCTTGCGCAGACTGCGGACATCTTCTGCGGGGAAAAACCCTTTGAGTGCGAGGGCGGCATACAGGGCAGGACAGGCGTGACCCTTGGATAATATAAATCTGTCTCGGTCAATCCAGCGCGGTTGCGTTGGATCAACGCGTAATTCCTCAAAGTAGAGCACGCCAAGAATGTCGGCAGCCGACAGGCTGCCGCCAGGATGACCTGAGCGTGCGCAGTAAATAGCCTCTATGGCCAGCACCCGTATTTTACGGGCAAGTTCCCTTAGATCGTTCATGTTAGCCTCACCACTAAGTTCATTGTGGACTTTTTGCGTAGACAATTGTCTCGAAAATGTTTTGGGAATGGTGCCCTAGATACAACAGATAACCCGGGAATAACTCCTTGATAAGTATCGGAATTTCCCATAGATCATCAAATTTGTGATAAGAGCAAATTTGCAAACGGGGCCTGGATTTCCGGATCGTTTCACAGGCGCCAAGCAATGCTTCTATTTCTGAACCTTCAATATCCATTTTTATCAAATCAATCTTAATATTATTTTTTGAGGCAAACTCATCAATACTCGTGACCTGGATTTGGAGGTCGCCATTTTCAGAAACCTGATGTTGCATCGAATTTTCCCGGCATGATTCAAATTTTAAGGTGGCTGCATGGGACCACAGCCCCAACTTGACGGGGTGGACTGATCCATTGAGACTTTGGGTGCTTACATTTTCCCGGAGTTTACAGAAACTCTCGTCATCCGGCTCAAATGAGTAGATCTGACATTTGCCATTCAGGGCGCGGCTAAAAGCTTCAGCGGTGTCCCCTGTCCATGCCCCCCCGTCAATGATGGTGTCGCCCTGCTTCGGATTAACTTCAGGATGAAAATATTCATCGAAAGGAGACCAACTTGCTCCTGATGCGCCAAGTGTCTTTCGGAATTCAACCAGTGAAGCAAATAAGTTGCGCGACTCCTCATCACTAAATAATTTATAAGAGATATTTATCCGCGATTGACATGCCTCAAGTCGGCGAGAATCAAAATGCCCATGCCAACGTTCGTAATCAAAGCAAAACCCGAAATAATAGAACTTTGTGATCCCGATCGCCTGCAACTGCCTGGAAATCTCTCCAAAATAATCACTTGCTATCAAAATAGTTTTTTCCGTGTGTTCCAAAAGATGAGATGGTGGAAAAATTTCTATACCTTCAATATAAGAGCCGAGTTTTTTTTTATCGTTGTCACAAAAAAACAAAACCTTAATTCCTTTTCCTTTAAGGACTTTAAGGGCATTTTTTCCCGCAAGACCTGCTCCAAAAATCACGACAGATTCTTGTTTTAATAATAATTTTTCCATGTCGAATTTGGCTTTAGCAAAAGTTATCACCACACACGCTCCTTAAATTTCAACAAAAAAATATTGTGTCTCAGTAAACTCGTATAGCGTCGTAAACCTTAACCATAACATTTTCCGGGGCACTCATCATTGATGCAAACTCCGCGATTTTTTCTTGCCCCCCGTAACTTGAGATCAAAAGTTTAGCATCGGTCCAATCTATTTGGCGGATATGCTCAGGTGCTTCAATCTTGACTCCACGCCAAGTTTTCCCTTGCTTTAGAGGGTCACTATCCACAATGAGGAACTGCCTATTGCTTTTTCGCGAAAAAACGCCAGTCAAGTGATATAAAAATTCTGTGTGCATCCCTCCTCCCCACACTACAACCTTTTCTGCATCACCAATAGCCGTTAGGTTGGCGTTTGCCTTGCCTATAGCATCACGCCGATGTTTTAAGAGATGCTTCAAGGTAATGTCATCTTCGGGATTGGCATTCGCCTGAAGAGTTATTTTAGCAGGCTTTGCAAGGACCCTGTAACCATTGTAGTCAGGCTGTTCCAACTGTCCGGCAAGCTCCCAGCCTGCACGGGCAAGTACATTCTTAAGGCTGTTTTTGCTGAAGTGGGTCATGTGTTGGGCTGAGAAGAAGCTGTTTATGTCGTTTGTGAAACCGTTTTCCAATATAGGGACTTCGACTACCAGTGAGGTGTCTTCGTGCCCTTGATTACGCAAGTTTCTCAGGGTCTCTAGTGGGTTGGGCAGATGTTCCAAGACATGAAACATTGTGATGGCATCTGGCTTTCTGTCGAGTTTAAAGCTGTCGAAATCACCATGAACCAGCTCTATCCCTTGGTTGCCATACTGGTGATTGCCACGCTCAATGGCCGGTTTGTCGATATCAACCCCGATTCTTCCGACTTTTGCAGGGAGAAGTGAAAGAAATCTTCCATCGTAACAGCCGACATCCAGAATACTTCCTCCATCGTTCAGTAATCCCACCCCTGTCAGCCAGCGGATTTGTTCCTGGGGCCGTCCTTCTGTCGCACCATAAGAGCAGCCTGCTTCGGCGAAAAGAACCTCAAAGCCGCGGGATGTGTAGGCGGGATTGAGATAGAGGGCGTAGCATGCGGTGCATTGTACTTCACGGATTGTGGTGCGCTTTGGGAGCGTTGCGTTGTCTGTGAAAAACTGGAAATCGTTCATTCTCAAAATTTCACGGGATTGGTCAGAGCCACATACCGGACACGGTCGATGGCTTGTGAGGGCAGGGTCCGTCGTATTGTAGAGAAAAGAGTCGACATGGCTCCAGGGAATCAGGGTCATTTACTGCTCCTTTGCTGTTTGACTAGCTGTTCCGACAGGGATTCGTTGAGCCGGTCAGCGATGCGACCGGCTCCTTTCCCGTCAATGTGTGCGCTGGCGTCCCGCATAGTGCTGAGTGCCTTTGGGTCAATCAGAAGATTGCGAATGTCGTCGGCCAGTTGTCCCTCTGTGACGTCGACATGATTCCCAAGTGAAAGCGCCATTCCCGCCTGGTGAAGGGCTGATGCGGAACGGGCATGATCGTCGGTGAGGCTCAGGAGAATTGTCGGAATTCCAAGGGCGGCCATTTCGTAAGCAGTCACGCCGAAGGATGCAACGACGAGGTCTGCATCCGCGAGAGCTTCCGGCATGTTGCTGACGTTTTCCAGGATGGTGACTGGTATATCCAGGTTTGGCAGGAGTTGGGCAAGCTGCGACCCATGGGCAAAGCTTCTTCCCAAAATAAGACGGGCATTTACGGGAACGTCAAGTCGCTGCAGGGCATTCAGGCCCCGCAGTGAGAGCCCTGCAGGGTCGCTCCCCCCCATGGTTATAACCACCTGCGGTATCTGATTTTCCGGTGGGAGCAGTTTCCGATCAAATCCTGCACTAAGGGGAATCCACTCCCAACCGATGAGGCGGTTTCCGGTGAAATCTGTCCAGTCCATTTCATTGACTTGGGGGACAGGGGGATAGAATGCCAGATCAGCGCAAAGCCGACGTTCGCTTCCATCATCCAACACGGCGATGTGCACCCCCTTGCGGCGCCAATCCCGTATCGGGGCTGCCGCCAGATCGGTACGGATATCCAAAAGCAGTCCGTTGGCGCAACGACGGGCGAGCAGCTCTTCAAGCCAGAGGAATTCATTCCTCTTCCCATCGAAAAGCTCGATGGGAAAGCCCGCCTCCCTGACCATATCCGGGCCAGGAGAGCGTTCAGCCATCGCAAAGACAATGCCGATGCCCTGCCTGTCCCTGAGGCTGCGGGCTATGGCCAAGCAACGGACCACATGGCCAAGACCGATCTCGGGATGGCCGTCGCAACGGATCACCACCAACTTGTTGGCGGCGGTCATATCTTTCTGCTGAACGTGGGCATTGATCGAGAGTAGTTCTGGACGGCGTTTGAGCAGAGCGACCGCTTCAGCGACGTCAAGTTCTCCGGCATCGGCTCCCAGTTCATGGTAGAGCAAACCAAGAAACTCCAGGTCTGCAGGCGTGTCGACCGATACGCGAGTCCCGGCAATGCGATGTGCTTGGGGAATGGGAACATGGACGATACTGAACTGCTCAGGATGCTGTTTGATATACCCGTCAACGTGTTCCCGTCCTGCCGGTTCGGATGCTCCCTCTTTACCGATTTTTTCCAGTGCTTTTCGCGTAAGGGGAGCAAATCCTTCATGAATTGCCAAGACTCCCGGTTCTCCTGTGCAGTAGTCAGCATTTTTTTCAATCAGCAGTTCTATCATGTGGTCAATTAGTGCCGAGTCAACAAGAGGTGCATCACCGGTCACGCGCACTACGATATCAGCATTCAACTGACGTGCGGCAAGGAGGTAGCGTTCGAGAACATTGTCTTCAGGGCCACGAATTAACGGTATTCCTGCCTCTGTCGCCCACAGCGCCAGGAGGTCGTCTTGAATGCCGGCCGAGGTGGCTATCGCAACCACATCCACCATGCGACATTTGCGTAGACGGTGGACGATATGCCAGAGAACCGGTTTACCCGCCAGGGGCATAAGCACCTTGCCAGGCAGGCGAGTGGAGCCCATGCGGGCCTGGATGATTGCGGCTACCTTTGGCTTAGCCACGCCAATTCTCCCGCACATGGTTGAGAGGGCGTAATCCATCAATGGGATCGGCCCGCCATTCCCTGTCGGGAAGTTCGGCTGCGGCCGGAATTTTTTCTCCTGCACCGTCAGCCTCAAATCCGGCGACAGTAACGGCAATGACCTCTTTTATCTTCTCCGGCAGCCAGCAATGGCCCGTCTTGAATTCGTCCCCTTCCCCTTCCAGATCCAGATGAAACTCGATCATGCGGGCACCCCAATGGTGAACAGCCCGATAGATAACCGCCGGCGACACGCTGTGATCGGACCATCCCGTGGGGCACGCAAACCTTTCCGCCAAGGTATTAATGGCGGCCAAGTTGCATTGCTCGACCGGCGCAGGATATCCGGAGACACAATGCAGCAGGATCAGGTCCTTGCAACCGGCGGTCCGCACCGTTTCAACGGCGCCATGAATTTCATCCATGGTTGCCATGCCCGTTGAAAGGACCACCGGTTTTCCGGTACGGGCGCAGGCGATCAACAGGTCGGTCCAGAGAAGTTCGTAAGAGGCGATCTTATAGAAGGTCACATGGGGGAGCAGTTCTTCCACCGCATCCAGGTAGAACGGGGTGCAAGAAAATTGAACCTTCCTTTCACGGCATCGGGCTGCCAGGTGGGGCAGGAACTCTACGGGCAGCTCCCAGTCTTTCCGTGCCCGGTGTGTGGGGCTTTTTTCCAAGATCTCCGGAGCAAACAGTTCCTCGATTTTGAAGAGTTGGAACTTTACGGCATCACAACCTACAGCGGCCGCCGTGTCAATAAAGCGAAAGCAGCGCTCCAAATCGCGGTGGTGATTGCTGGATACTTCGGCGACGAAAAGAGGCTTGGTCATAAAATCTCCCGAAGCGTGGTGATGACTCGATCTTGGTCGGATTCTGCCAGCCCAGAATAGAGCGGCAGGGTGATCACTTCCCGGTAATAAGCTTCTGCCCCAGGGAAGTCTCCATCCTTGAACCCCTGTGTCCGGTAATAGGGCTGGGTATGCACCGGGATGTAGTGGAGATTGACAAGGATGCGCCGCTCCCGTAGCGTCTCGAAAACCTCCCGCCGGCTCTTTCTGATCCGGTCGAGGTGAAGCCGGACGACATAAAGGTGAAAGGCGGACAAGGCGTTCGCATCCCTCCAGGGGCGCGTGAGAGGGAAGTCGCTAAGCCCCTCTGGTTTTGATAATCTAAATTTGACCAGTTAAGGGGCCCTGTGATTACCCAAAATTGACCACCCCCGGCATCCCTTCGGTACGATGGCAACAGACCACTG
>NZ_JWJD01000009.1 GCF_000820505.1 Geoalkalibacter ferrihydriticus DSM 17813
TGATCGAACCGGGCTTGGCCAAAACCTGCCCACGCTCGACGTCCTCGCGCTTGACGCCGCGCAGCAGAATCCCCACATTGTCGCCGGCCTGACCCTGATCGAGCAATTTGCGGAACATCTCGACACCGGTAACCACGGTCTTGACCGTAGGCTTCATGCCGACAATCTCGACCTCCTCGCCGACCTTGACGATACCGCGCTCAACACGTCCGGTCACCACGGTGCCGCGACCAGAGATGGAAAAGACGNGGCTTCATGCCGACAATCTCGACCTCCTCGCCGACCTTGACGATACCGCGCTCAACACGTCCGGTCACCACGGTGCCGCGACCAGAGATGGAAAAGACGTCCTCGATGGGGCACAAAAAGGGACGATCAATGGCGCGCTCGGGCTCGGGAATATAACTGTCGACGGCAGCCATCAGCTCGAGAATGGCACTCTTGCCGATCTCGTCGTCGCGACCTTCAAGAGCCGCCAGCGCCGAACCCTTGACGATGGGAATGTCGTCGCCGGGGAAATCGTAGACGCTCAGAAGCTCGCGAATCTCGAGCTCGACCAGCTCCAGCAATTCCTCGTCGTCGACCATGTCGACCTTGTTGAGAAACACCACCATGGCGGGCACGCCGACCTGACGGGCGAGCAGAATGTGCTCGCGGGTCTGGGGCATGGGACCATCGGCGGCTGAAACCACCAGGATCGCGCCGTCCATCTGCGCCGCTCCGGTAATCATGTTCTTGACGTAGTCGGCATGGCCGGGACAGTCAACGTGGGCATAGTGACGGTTCTCGGTCTGATATTCGACGTGGGCGGTGGCGATGGTGATGNATCATGTTCTTGACGTAGTCGGCATGGCCGGGACAGTCAACGTGGGCATAGTGACGGTTCTCGGTCTGATATTCGACGTGGGCGGTGGCGATGGTGATGCCGCGCTCGCGCTCCTCAGGAGCGTTGTCGATCATGTCAAACGCCCGGAATTCAGCGCCGCCGGACTCCGCCAGCACCTTGGTGATGGCCGCGGTCAGGGTGGTCTTCCCATGGTCGACGTGGCCGATGGTGCCGATATTCACATGCGGTTTGTTTCTTTCGAATTTTGCTTTTGCCATGNTGATGGCCGCGGTCAGGGTGGTCTTCCCATGGTCGACGTGGCCGATGGTGCCGATATTCACATGCGGTTTGTTTCTTTCGAATTTTGCTTTTGCCATGATGTAAACCTCCCGTTACTTTTCGCGCATTCTTGGAGAATTGCTTATTGCCGGCACCAACGTCCGGACTCAAACTCAATAGTTACTCGTCAGCCAGAAATAAAAAAAGAGAAAAGCATCCAAGACCCCCAAAAGTGGAGCCCACAACCGGACTTGAACCGGTGACCTCTTCCTTACCAAGGAAGTGCTCTACCGACTGAGCTATGTGGGCTCATCTCACCAAACGATGGAGATCTTGATAAATTGGAGCGGGAAACGGGACTCGAACCCGCGACCCTCAGCTTGGAAGGCTGACGCTCTAGCCAACTGAGCTATTCCCGCCAAGATCCTAGCATACCTGCCTGAAGCGTTTTGGACTCCGCCCCGGCCATCGCCCCAGTTTACACGGCCCCAAAGGAACCTCCTGAAAAAACGCCGACCGAACTTCATCCGGAATGCAAATTAGTGGTGGAGGGGGGAGGATTCGAACCTCCGAAGTCTACGACGGCAGATTTACAGTCTGCTCCCTTTGGCCACTCGGGAACCCCTCCAGAAGAAGTCTCTCTATATTTAATTGTTCAGGACTTTCGCCCCAACCGCCCTGTGGAGCTGGCGACAGGAATCGAACCCGCAACCTGCTGATTACAAGTCAGCTGCTCTACCAGTTGAGCTACGCCAGCATGGGCAGGGATATATACATCAGCGACACACATAATGCAAGGAATAAATTCCTGCCAGGCGCCCGCATACTCAGCCCCTTGCGGCATGAGTGTGGACATTTACTCCATTTCCAGGGCCGTGTCAAGACCTTTGAGGTTTTTCCGGTCTCTTTCTTTGTCCGGCAGTACCAAGGCGGATGGACGTTTCGGACGGGCCGGACATCTTAAGCAGCCAACATTTATGGATACCGGGCCTGCGACGGAAGTCCCAAGGAATTGTACTTTCGGTGACATCCTCCAGCTCAAGGTCGGCAAGAGCCTCCTTGTCCAGACGAAATCGACGCAGATTTGTGGAGAAAATAAGCACTCCACCCGGTGCCAGCCGTCGCAGGGCCTGACGAATGAGCGTTACGTGGTCGCGTTGCACATCAAAAGTTGCCTCGCGATCCTTTGAATTTGAAAACGTCGGCGGATCGAGAAAAATCAGATCGAAGGACTCTTTGGCGCTTCCCAGCCAGGCAAGCACATCACAACGCTCCAAGCGGTGGGGACCTGCGCCGAAACCATTGATTCGTAAATTTTTCTGCGCCCAGTCGAGATAGGTGCGGGAGGCGTCAACGGTCACCGTGGCAAGCGCCCCGCCCCGTGCGGCAAACACCGTGGCGGTGCCGGTGTAGCCGAAGAGGTTGAGAAAACGGCGCCCCTTTGCCATCTCCAGAATGCGCCTACGAATCGGCCGGTGATCAAGAAACAGGCCCGTGTCGAGATAATCGCTGAGATTGACGAGGAATCGGCAGGGGCCCTCTTCAACCTCGAAAAAATGCCCACTTTGTGCTGTTCGGCCGTATTGGTCAGCCCCCCTCTGCCGCCGGCGCTGCTTGAGAAACACCTGGTCGGCAGCCACGCCCAGGGCCTCGGGCACGACCCGCAGAACATCCTGCAGCCGGCGGCGGGCCTTGCCTGAGTCGACAGTGGCCGGCGCTTGGTACTCCTGCACATGAACTCGTCCCTGATAAAGATCGATAGCCACTGCATATTCGGGAAGGTCGGCATCGTAAACACGGTAACACCGGATACCTTCGCGCTCGGCCCAGCGCTGCGCAGCCTTGAAATTCTTGCGCAGACGATTGGCAAACATCTCGGCGGCCGCATCGCGGGGAGATTGCACAGGAGCCGACGCTGCGTGATCCTGTGTCTCGTGTTTCTGGGCCACAGGCGCACCAGGGTGCAGTTGGTAGTGAAGCAGTTTGGCACGGATGGGACCATTGCGCAGAGAGTGTGTCCGCGTCGCTCGCAAACCAAGGTGACCGGCAAGCTCAGGATTTCCGCTCAACACCGAGAGCCGCCAGTTGCCGTAATAGCGCCGGCAGCAATCTCCCAGGCTGGCATAGACCGCCGCAAGACGGGTGGCATCATCAAGCCGCTCTCCGTAGGGAGGGTTGGTCAGGATCAACCCCCGCTCACCGCACTCGCCGCGCACGGCAGGAAGCCAGTTTGCAAACTCGGCCTGCTCAACGCGCAACTTTCCCGCCAGACCGGCGCCGGCCGCATTGGCCACAGCCGCGGCCACCACGCTCGGATCACGATCACAGCCCAGGATCAGGGGCAGACCCGCCTGCCCGGCACTGCGCCGCTGCGAAGCTTCATCCAGCAAGTTCCCCCAGGCTGCGGCGTCGTGACCTGCCCAATTAAGAAAGCCGAAATGCTCGCGAAAAATACCGGGCGCCACATCCGCGGCCATCAGTGCGCCCTCGATGAGCAGTGTACCCGATCCGCACAGAGGATCGAGTAGCGCCTGCCCTTCACGTGCCGCCGCGGGCCATCCGGCGCGCAGCAGAATGGCGGCGGCGAGATTTTCCTTGAGGGGCGCTTGGCCGCCCTGCGTCCGGTAGCCGCGACGATAGAGTCCCTCTCCGGACAGATCGAGACACAAGGTCACGGCTTCGCCGTCAACCAGAGCGAATATGCGAATCCCCGGCAGATTCACCTCCACCGAGGGACGCTGCCCGCAGCGGTCGCGGAAACGGTCGGCAACGCCATCCTTGACCCTGAGGGCTGCGAAACGCGAATGACTGATTTGCGAACGGTGCAGTGAGCAATCTACGGCAAAGGTGTCGCTGGGCGACATGTGATTTTCCCAGGCAAAATCGCGCGCGCCTGCGTAGAGTTGATCCGCACTGGTTGCCTGGAAACGCACCAGAGGCAGAAAAACACGGCTGGCGACACGCGACCAGAGGCAAATGCGATAGGCGGTCGCCAGGGATCCGAAAAAGGCGGCGCCCGAGCGGATTGAGCTGATGCGCTTTGCGCCCAGAGCATCGATTTCGGCCATCAGCAGATCTTCGGTGCCATGCGGTGCGGTAACAAAAAATTCAAGATCGGTCATGATGCCCCTTCAGCAGCGCAGAGAAGCAAATCTCTGAGAGATACGCAGATTTATTGAAAAACGTGACTTTTCAGCATGGACCGCAGAGTGCGGCGGCACCGTTGAACGTTGCAGCTGAATGGTTACAAAAAAAACAGGATCTCTTTCTACTCCAACTGGAAACCCGGCGTCAACATAGCCGCCCCTGGCTCCTCAACTCCCCTTAAGCACCAAGAGCATCAGTAGCCGAAACGGCAGATGAACTGGGAGGTGAAACGGGGCCACCTACAGGAGTTTTGTTGTTTTTTTCTCTTAGTTTGCAGAAGAAAAAAAGGCCCGCCGACAAGGGCGGGCCTCACATAGGACACACAGCATAAACGACCGGGGCCGACTATGACAGTGCAATACGTGCTCTAAACACTCTCGCTTTGAAATCTCAAGCTGCGCTCCTTAACGACGGGAACCGTGGCGGGAGTCGCCGCCTGAATCGTCGCTATCCTTCGGCTCTTCAGCGCCAAGATCGGGAAAGGCGGGCACCGAGTAATTCTTGCCGTTATGCTCGATAGTGACCATGCTGAAATCCAAGTTTGTCCTTTGCGATCCGCCCCTGCGGCCGCTGAACTGGGAACTGAAAAGGTTGAACAAGCCGCGCCCGGCTCCACCGCCGCTGCGATCACCCCAGCCCCTGGAACGCCCGCTGGAACTACCCGAGGGCATTGCGTGGAAGGGCGTGGTGATATGGCAAGCAGCGCAGGCACCGTAATTCTGAATCGGGCCGCCCTTGTCATGCATGTAACGGCCATGGCACTCGCGACAGGCCGCCTGCTGAGGACGGTCCATGGCCCACTCCGGCACCTGATGACAATAAGCACAATCGCCGGCCTGGGACTGAGCGGAATCATGGTGAGGATTGTCGCTGTGGCAGGACGCACAGGATGTCGCGGAACTAGCGCTCTGGTGGCAAACGGTGCAGTCGCCCGCGACGCCCAGCAAGGGCTCACCATGGTGTATTTCAGGAATAGCTGCGGTATGGCAATCCTGACAACTGTCTCCCGAGGTCACAATTGTGCTATGGCAGGCCGTGCAATCGCCGCTTACCGCCGCGGGCTGCCCATGGTGATCCGGGCTGCCGTGACAAGCCGCGCAACCAATGTTGATCGGCTCAGCGCCGGTGTGACAGAAGACACATTGGCCCAGTTCAAAGAGATTGGTCGCATGATGGCGCTCACCGGCCATAGGCGAGCCCGATTCGAAATGACAGGCAGAACACTCAAGCCCGCCCATGTCGGCACCAACATGGCAGGAAGCACAATCCCCCATCTGGGCCGGGATGGTCATGTGGTGCAGATCGTTGATGGCGGGCTGACCGCCGCCGGTGTGACAACCCTGACAATCCAGAAGGGTATAGTCGGCACCGACGTGACACACCGTGCACTGGCCCTGCAACGCCAAATCGAAGGCATGGTGGCGATCCCCCACACTGCCGTCGCCTGAATCGTGGCAGGCGCTACAGGTCTGCGTGTCCAGAGCGGCCCCGACATGACACAGGGTACAGTTGTCGCTGAAGAAAGCCTCGGTGGTATGATGCGCTTCCACGATGGAGCCACTGTCCACCACCGTCGTGTGACAATGAACGCAGGCCTCAGGAGTGGGCATGCCCAACCTGAAAACCGGTGTGAATTCGTACTGATGGCAGTCGAAGCAATCCAGGCCGTAACCTGTGAGAATCACGCCCTCGTGGTGGCGGTTGCTCTCGAAAGTCGGGAAACTGTGGCAACTGGCGCAACCGCTGGCGGAGGTCATCTGCGTATGGCAACTGGTGCAATCAAAGCCACCGGCGGCGGCGATCTGATGATGCTGGTCACGCGTTGAATCACCGCCGTGGCAGCTCTGGCAGCCCGTCTCAGGTTGCAACAGGGTATGACAACTGGTGCAATCAAGGTTCTGGCCGGCTGCATAAGAGTGGTGAGCGTCTTGCGCCGAGCCCGCTTGATGGCAGCTCTGACAACTGGCGGTGACGACGATATCGCTATGGCAGGAAGAGCAGGACATGCCATCCGTCTCAACCAGGTCATGATGGCGCTCGCGCACCGAACCGGCATGACAGCTCTGACAACTGGTGTCGGCGGACATGGTGGTATGGCAGGCGACACAGGATACGCCGGCTGAGGCGATTTCATGATGGCGGTTCTGGGTTTTTCCCTGATGACAGCTCAGACAATCCCCCAGATCACCAACCCCGGTGTGACAGGCGGCGCAGTTGCCGACCAGGGCATCGGGCACCTCATGATGAACATTTTCCAAGCCGAAGCCGTGGCAGCTCGAGCAGTCTCCCTCGGTGGTAAAGCCATCGTGGCAGCGGAAACACTCTCCTTGAAAATACCAGGGCGTTTCATGGTGGCGCGCGGCCACATCACCGCCATGGCATTCAGAACAATTGATGATAGGCGCAGTACCTCCCGAGCCGCCGCTGCCGCCGGACCCTGAGCCACTATCCCAGGAGCTGTCGTCGCCGCTGGAACTACGGTCGCGGGAACCGCCCCAGGCCCAGCCTCCCGATGCGCTGGACAGCACCAGCATTGCGGCGAACAGGCCACAGACGAGCCAACCTGTGCGCCGCAGAAAAGCTAACCTCCCAAACCTCTCCATATCCCTCATACTCCCGTCTCCTTTCTGCGCAATCCGGCAGAACTGTCCCAAAAACCCCTTACAACATATAAACCTGAAGAATAGCTATGTGCCCGGCGCACCAAGAAAAATTACTCAAATGGCTATTCGGAAGGCATTGAATCCGGGAGGATCTGCGTTATTTCATGGGCAGGCACAGACCGACCGGAAAGAAAAAGACAAAGCACAAGCTACTGAACTTCAACCCGGCAAGTCAACGCAAAACCTCTAATGAACGAGGCTCGCGTGGGGGACAAAAGTCGCCCTGACAGATGATTTCAAGCACAGAAAAAAATGACCCAATGATAAAAAGCAAAACTTCCCTTTAGGCCCTTTTGCTGCGCGCACCGCGACTCCCTGCAGACTATCCGCCCAAATCCCTGGCTCAACCCAAATGAGCAATAAACAGTCCTGTTCAGAAGTAGGCATTTGGCGCTTCCTTATTTTCCAGGAAACAACCTAATCAATACCGACAAAACCTAAGGGATAAACAGCAGTACGCATAAAATTATTTTTTATTTATTTTTCGCCAGTGGTATGGTGGCCTGGCTTTCATTTCGCCGGAGGACGGCGCTTCCGCCATAAATTTCCGGTGAAGGCTGGCGCCCCCCAACACAAAAAGGCCCGCCGGTAAAGGCGGGCCTGGCATGGTGCATAATCATCTAGGAGGGCCTCAGGCTAGGCGGGAATCCACAATGAGAGCTCCGCTTCTTCACCATCGGCCAAATACAAGGGGAAGCACAGAGCACAAAATTCAGCGGGGACGGAATTGTGTTGACGACTTTCCGCAAAGATTACCGGGGGGTTGATCTCGAGGGTGTGTCCGAGTTGGGCGCCCTTAGCGACGATATTGCCGCAGACGATGTTGATGAATTCCATCAGGGTATCCTCGAGTACCTCCTTGGGCTCAGCGGACACGTCAGCTTCCTTGAGAATGGCCCGCGCGATGGCCTGTTGCACCCCGGACGTTACTGAGAGCAGGTAGCGGCCCTGCAGGCTTCCGGAAAAATCCATGGCCGCCGCCACATGCTTGGCATCAAAGCTTTGCGCCAGGACACAGGGCCCGGGCCGGAAAGAAAGATTGGCGACCCGGGTGAGCATTTTGTAGGTCAGATCGGCCGCCATTTCCCAGAATTGCGGATTGCTCACCCCCTCGGGGATCACCAGGCGCGTGGCCAGATAGGGGGCCTGATCGACTTTGAACTCATCCAACAGGGTCGTGACCCGCTCGGCATCCAGGGCACCGATCTTGACCAGTGCCTCGCCGATATAGAGGTGGTTGTTTTTCTGCCGAGTGAGAATCTGCTGCATCTGCTCGGAGGAAAGAATTCCAAGCTTGACCGCCATGTCGCCAAAGCGCAGATCCTCTCCGCGCTGGGCATCATGCACACGCTCCACGTCAGCCTCGTTGATCAATCCCATGTCAAGCGCCATCTCGCCGAACTTGAGATTGGTGCGTTCCTGCAAATCGATAGCCTCCAGAAGCTTCTGGGGGTTGACCACACCCCGTTCCACAAGAAACTGCCCAAAAAATTTAACCGCCATAGATCCACCTCTGGATAAAAAATTCGACTCAGGATCCGCACTGCCCCAAAATGCCGGCGTCAGACCTCACTCAAAATCTGCAGCACGTTATCAGCCTCGAAGGGCTTGGAGATTACATTGAGCGCGCCGAGACGCAGAGCTTCGGTGAACTTGTCGCCGACGCCGCCCAGGGATGTCACCATGACCACCTTGACGTTGCGATTCATGGCGACCAGATTGCGCAATGCGGTCAGGCCGTCCATGACCGGCATATTCATGTCCATGCATACCAGATCGGGGCGATGCACCTGATACATCTTGAGCGCTTCGGCACCGTTTTTGGCATGCCCGACCACTTCGAACCGGCCGCTGCCGGTTACGATCTTTTCAAGCTGCCGGGCGACGGAAATACTGTCGTCCACAATCAGCAAACGCTTCATAACGGGCCTCCTACCTGTACGAGCCGGGAGATTCGCAGGGAACCCTTCCCTGCCATGCACCGGATCATTAAAACACCTACCAGCTTGGATAATTACACGCTATTAATATCCCAAGAAATCACAACTGTCAATAAATTTTTTTAATGACTTAGGCCGGAATCCTTGAGATCCGACCGGCCAAGCACTTAAACTCTTGCCCAGCCGGATCTCAAGGATCCAGGTTAGAGGATGATAGGTGAAAGAGAATTTCGCTTCACACGCCGGCTGCTCAGAACGCCGGCGTCAAGGGCCGGACGAATTCATCACCGGCGTGGCCGGGGTGTGCCGGACGCCGGATAGCCGGATGCACAGTTACGAGCGGGAAAGGTCAGGGAGAAAGGCGGCGCTGCCGCAAAACTTCGAAGAGAGCGATGCCGGTTGCCACGGAGACGTTGAGCGAACCCACGCCACCGCCCATGGGAATGGAGAGCAGCACATCGCAGTGCCGCCGGACATTGGGACGCAGGCCGCTGCCTTCGCTGCCGGCGACCAGTACCAGGGGGCCGCTCAGGTCGGCGCAAAACAGGTCTTGATCACCTTCCCCGGCCAGCCCGTGAACCCAGAATCCCGCCTGTTTGAGCTCATCGAGCGTGCGGGCCAGATTGACCACCCGGCACAGGGGTATATGTTCGAGAGATCCGGCAGCGGCCCGATCGACCACGGCCGTGACGGGACAGGAATTGTCCTTGGGCAGGATCACCCCCTGACACCCGGCAGCGGCAGCCGAGCGGACCAGCGCGCCAAGATTGTGCGGATCGGTGATGCCATCCAGAGCGAGCAAAAAGCCCGGTTTTTCGTCCTTCCGACTGGCTGCAAGCAGGTCTGCGAGTTCCACGTAGGCAAAGGGCTCAAGGCGCAGCGCGGCACCCTGATGCCGAGCACCGCCGGTCAGCCGCTCCAACTCCGCGCGCACGCAGCGTCGCACCGGAACCTCGGCCTGTTCAGCGGCCGCGGCCAACTCCTGCAGACGCGTATTGCCTTCACGCGCCAGAAACAGCTCCAAGGGCCTTCGACGGCGCCCGCTGAGCGCCTCGCGCACCGGATTGATGCCGAAAATCCAGTCAGACATGGCGCTCAGGACTCAAGCGCCGCAGCCATCTCGGCCACAATCGCCGCAGCCGCAGCCACCGGGTCGGAAGCCCGCGCAATGGGTCGCCCAATAACCAGGAAATCGGCGCCCGCGGTGATGGCCGCGCCAGGGGTCATGATCCGCTTCTGGTCATCGAGGGAGGCATCGGCAGGCCGCACACCGGGGGTGACGATGGCGAATTCAGGGCCGCAGGCCGCGCGGATCAAGGCTATCTCCTGAGGCGAGGCGACGACGCCGCCCATGCCTGCATCACGCGCCAGGCGCGCCAGGCGCGGCACCATGTCACTCACCGGGCGCTCGATGCCGATTTCACGCAGGGTTTCGTCGGTGGACGAAGTCAATATGGTCACCGCCAGCAGAAGCGGAAGCGGTGCCCCCGCGGCCGCAGCTTCTTCGCGCACCTTTGTTGCTGCGGCAACCATCATTTCGCGCCCCCCCAGGGCATGCACGTTGCACATCCGTACTCCCAGCCGCAGAGCCTCGGCCGAAGCCATGGCAACGGTGTTGGGGATGTCGTGGTATTTCAGATCAAGGAACACCTCGCCGCCCTCGGCGCGAATCATGTGCACCACATCGGGGCCGCAGCGGGTAAAAAGCTGCTTGCCGACCTTGAACAGGCCGACCTGGTCGTGCAGCAGCCGGACCCAGCGTTGCGCCTCTTCGAAACAATCCACATCCAGTGCGAAAATCAGTTTTTTGCGGGCGATATCCAGCATCAATTTCTCCCTAGAATTGCTTTGGCGCGGCCCGTCGCCGCCTTGACCGCAGCAATGGCTTCGGCGGACTTCTTCTCGCCCAAAACCTGCCGCGCCGTGTGACATTCCATGTAGAGCAGCTCACCAAGGGCGTCGGCGAGCAGCCGCATCTTGTCTCCCTCTTCGAGGCCGGCGAGGTTGGCTAGAATGCGCCGGCTGTCCAAGGTGCCGTCCTCGCGCAGGCGGGCATCGCGCAGAATGTAAGAATAGGGTTGCGGAAGCTCGCGCAGCAGATCCTGAATCTCCTGACGAAAATCAGCTTTAATCCGGCTGACTTCGCGAAAGAGGATGGCCAGGCCGTCATTGAAAGCGTCCAGAATCAGGCCCAGCTCTCCCGGAGAGACCCCTGAAGCAGCCTCTTCGATGACCACCTGGCCGCGTTCAACCAGATGATACAGCACCCGCAGCCCGTCAAATTCGCCAAACCCGCTACGCCGGATGACTTCGCGCACGGACAGATCCCCACTTTGGATCTGTTTGCAAATCTGCGCTTCGCTCTGACTCAGTCCGTCCGTGGCTTGCCCGACGATCCGCGGGAAGGCTTCCAGCGAGGGAACCAGGCGCAAAAAGAGTTGGCGCTCGTCAAGCCGGCGCAATCCTTCCATGAGCAGATTCTGGGTACTCATGGAGAGTTGAAAGGGATCTTTCTGACTGAGGCTTTTTTGCTGAAAGGAGAAGCTACCCTGCTGAAAGGTGAGCAGATCGTAGACGATGATTTCGGCCTGGTGGCGCACCGCCTGCCAGATATCACTGGCGGAGACCAGGTTCTTTTCCAGCAGGAACTTAACCAGGGCATTCTGGTTGTCGGCCCGGCGCCCCAAGCGCTCCAAGACTTCGCGTTCGATGCGTCCGAGACTAAAAAGAATCTCACCGAGATTTTCAGAAGGGAAAGAACTGAGAGCCGCGACGATTTCCCCATCTTGCAAGTACAGATCCTTGCGCCCGCCGGACAGGTCAAAACGCAGCACGCCGCTCTTGCGAAACATGTTGAAGAACGAGAGCAGATCGACCACGGAGATTTCACCCAAAACCCCGGTGACCAGCGTAGGGTGTTCGGCATCTTCGGCGGTCAGCAGCACATGGCCGGCCGAAACCGAAGTGATCTCCAGGCCGCGGGCGCCAAAAAGACGAGCAATAGGGGCCGGCAGGTAGAGCCGGCCCTGTTGATCAAGTGTCGCGGCCGGCATGAGGGTCCTGCCTCTTGAAAAAAACCTTCATAGAAGAAAAACCCTTTATTGCCCGGAGCGCTCAAGGTCAACGCGGCGCGCGACGTCGCCGGCCGCCGATGCCACGGGCAACATTGCGACCGCACCGCCGGCCCGCAATTTAACCTCGACCTGCCCTTCCTTAAGGCCGCGCGCGCCAACCGTCAGACGCACGGGAATACCGAGCAGATCGGCGTCCTTGAATTTTGCACCGGGACGCTCGTCGCGATCATCGAGCAGCACCTCGACGCCCCGTTCCCGCAACTCGCCGTAGAGTTTTTCCGCAGCGGCCTTGACCTCGGCGTCATTGGGGTTGAGCATGACCACCAGGACCTCAAAGGGGGCAATGGGCAAGGGCCAGATAATGCCGTCGGCGTCATGATTCTGCTCGATGGCCGAAGCCAGGGTGCGACCGATGCCGATCCCGTAGCAGCCCATGACCAGCAGCCGTTCGCGACCCTGGTCGTCGAGTACGACGGCACCCAGGGATTCGGAATACTTGGTGCCGAGCTTGAACACATGGCCGACCTCGATACCGCGCCAGACTTCGAGTTTGCCCGCGCAACGCGGGCAGGGATCACCGGCGACCGCCTTGCGCAGGTCGGCGAAGGTCTCCACCTCACAATCGCGGCCTAGATTGACACCGGTATAGTGGGCGTCTTTGTCGTTGGCGCCGGTGATGAAATCAGCCATGGCCTGAACTTCGCGGTCAGCGAAGATGCGCAACTTGAGTCCCACCGGCCCGGCAAAGCCGTTCGGCGCGCCTGTCGCTTTGAGCACCACGTCTTCTCCGGCCATTTCGATCCAGGCACAGTCGAGGAGACGGCAGAGCTTGATATCGTTCAATTCTCGGTCGCCGCGCAGCAGCACCGCCAGGGTTTCGCCCTTGTCGGTCTGAACGATGAGGGTTTTCACCAGGCGCTGGGGAGTGGTCTTGAGGAAGGCCGCGACGTCCTCGACGCTTTTGCGCGCCGGGGTCAATACCTTGGTCAAATCCTCGCTCGGCGCCGGCATCTGACTCTCGGGAACCCGCAACTCGGCCTTTTCCACGTTGGCCGCGTACTCGCAGCTGTCGCAGGAGACGATGGCATCCTCGCCCGATTCGGCGAGCACCATGAACTCGTGGGAACTCGATCCGCCGATGTTGCCGGTGTCGGCCTCCACCGCGCGGAAGTTGAGGCCGCAGCGCTTGAAGATGCGTCGGTAGGCCTGGTACATACGCTCGTAGGCGCCGTCGGCGCCGGCATCATCGAGATCGAAGGAATAAGCATCCTTCATGATGAATTCGCGCCCGCGCATCAGCCCGAAGCGCGGGCGGATTTCGTCGCGAAACTTGGTCTGGATTTGGTAGAGATTGAGCGGCAACTGGCGGTAGGAACGCACCTCGTTGCGCACGATATCGGTGATGACTTCTTCGTGGGTGGGTCCCAGGCAGAAATCGGCCTCCTTGCGATCCTTGAGGCGCAACAGCTCGCGGCCGTACTGCTGCCAGCGCCCCGACTCCTGCCAGAGTTCGGCGGGCACCACCATGGGCATGAGCAGCTCATGAGCACCGGCACGGTTCATTTCCTCGCGCACAATCTGCTCGACCTTGCGCAAGGAGCGCAGCCCCAGGGGCAGATAGTTGTAGATACCGGCGGCGACCTTGCGGATCATGCCGGCGCGCAACATCAGACGATGACTGGCGACTTCGGCATCGGCCGGGGTCTCTTTGAGGGTCGGCAACAGATACTCTGAATAGCGCATTTACCCACCTCGTGGAATCGAACATTAAAAGTGAAGAGGTAACTCTTCAGCACTCAATCGCCGCACCCTGCGGTCCTGTCGGACGTTGCCGCTGATTCGTTACGTGAAGAGAAACTAGCTTATTTGACTGGCGAATGCAAGACGCGCATGACCCCGCGTTGTAAATCCTTGAACAGAACACGCCCCTTACCTATGATACAAGACAGGCCGCAAACAACCCTCGAGGTGCCCATGGACGAGAATCTCAATGATGCCTTCTTCTGCCAGCTGGTTGCCGCACGAACCCCGTTGGTTTTCATCTGCACCGACAACGAAAGCCGTACCGAGGCGCTGGTGACGCGTGCCGCCCTGCAAGGCATCAAAGGCATGCCCGTGCCTCTGGAATGGGACTGCAACGAAGGCTTTGCCGGGCACCCGGAAACGCGCGACCCCCTGACCGCGCTGCGTTGGGCCCTCGCGCGCGAAGGCCACGGCATCTATCTGTTCAAGGATATGACCTGGTTCTGGGGAGACAACCCTTATGTGCAACGCACTCTCAAAGACTTTGCCGCCCTGCGCCGGCCCGAGATAAAAACCCTGGTGTTCATCGGCTCGCAGCCCGACATTCCTGAATCTCTGCGCGAAAATTTTCTGATTCTCGATCACGCCTTGCCCGATCGCGAGGAAATCTATGCCTACCTGCAAGTTCAGCGCGACAAGGATCCGTTTCTCTCCCAGCTTTTGCGTGACGACGAATCCCTGGCGGCCCTCACCCTAGCCGGACAGGGCCTCGATCTCGCGGAACTGGAGCGCGCCTTGCGCCTGGCGCGAGTCACGCGCGGCAAAAACATTCAGCGCGTGGTCGGCGCCCTGCACCAGGCCAAAAGACAACTGCTAAAAAAAAGCGGCATCATGGAGTTCGTCGAAAACGAGGTGCGCCCTGAACAGGTAGGGGGAATGAGTGCCTTGAAAAACTGGATGGAGAAACGCGAAAAAGCCTATGGCGTCGCCGGGTTGAAGAGCGGTCGCAACTTGCCCAAGGGCGTCCTGATGATGGGCATCAGCGGCTGCGGCAAGAGCCTGTTCGTCAAAGCCATCGCCTCCCGCTGGCAACTTCCCCTGATACGCCTCGACATGGCCACCGTCTACTCGCAGGCCTACGGCTCGCCGGAAACCAGCCTGCGGCGCGCGTGCAAGACCGCCGAGGCTCTGGCGCCCTGCGTTTTGTGGATCGACGAAATCGAGGCCGGCATCAGCACCCAGGGTTTCAAGGCCGAAGGGGGCGCTTCTTCGCGGGTCCTGGGTTACTTTCTCACCTGGATGCAGGAGAAACGCCACCCGGTGTTCGTCGCCGCCACCGCCAACGCCATCGAGATGCTTCCCGCCGAAATCCTGCGCAAGGGACGTTTCGATGAAATCTTCTACGTCGCCCTGCCGGGGTTGGCGGAGCGCGAAGAGATTTTCCGCATCCACCTGAACAAGCGCGAAATCGACCCGGGCACCTTTGACTGCCGCATGCTCGCTCATTCGAGCAAGGGCTTTTCCGGCGCCGAAATCGAGCAGGCGGTGATCAGCGCCTCCTTCGAGGCTTTGGCGCAAAACCACGCCCTTAATCAGCGCGACATCACCGAAGCCATCAGCCGCACCGTACCCCTGTCAGTGACCATGGCCGAACAGATCAAGAAAATCGAAGCCTGGGCCTTCAAGCGCGCGGTGCCTGCCAGCGGTACGACGGAGCGTGAGTGAACGCCCTCGCTCAGAGCGCATCCCGATTGCCGGCAACGGCCTTGGGCGAGACAATCCCTCATTTCCCATCTTGACAGCCGTTTTGCCCTCGGCTATAGTCACTTCCCAAAGGAGTTAAAACAGTGTTTCAGAATATCGCTCAACAGTTTCTGGTCGCGGTCCTCGTCGTCGTTTGACGGCCCGCCGCAACCCGGTCACTCCGCACAGGACATCCAGGTAGCGCGGGCGTTTCGTCCCGCGCTCCTTTTTTGCACCAGCTAAAAAGGCCGCGGGACAAGCTCCCCGCGGCCTTCGCTATTTCAGCAGCATCAAAAAAAAAGATACCGAGGAGGACTTAATTTCCATGAAAACCGGAGCCCAAATTCTCGTTGAGTGCCTGAAAAAAGAAGGGGTGGACGTCATCTTCGGCTACCCCGGCGCCCGCACCCTGCTACTGCACGACACCCTCATGGATGAGCCCGACATCGGCCACATTCTGGTGCGCCATGAACAGGGCGCGGCCCATGCCGCCGACGGTTACGCGCGCACCACGGGCAAGGTCGGGGTGTGTCTAACCACCTCGGGGCCCGGCGCCACCAACTTGGTCACCGGCATCGCCACCGCCTACATGGATTCGGTGCCCATGGTCGCCTTGACCTGCCAGGTCACCACCGCCGACATCGGCAACGACGCTTTTCAGGAAGCCGACATGACGGGCATTACGCGCCCCATCACCAAGCACAATTACGTGGTGACGGACGTCAAGGATCTTGCCCGCATCGTGCGCGAGGCTTTCCATGTGGCGCGTACGCGCCGCCCCGGCCCGGTGCTCATCGACCTCCCCAGCGACATCCTCGCGGCCCGTCATTCCGGTGAGATTCCCGAAACGGTCGGCCGCCGCGGCTACCAGGAAATGCCCACCCTCAACATCAAGCAGCTCAAGGCGGCCGCCGCCCTCATCAACAAGGCCAAGCGCCCCCTGATCTATGCCGGCGGCGGCATCGTGCTGTCCAACTCTCAGGACCAACTGCGCGCCTTGGCCGACAAGGGTCAATTGCCCGTCACCCACACCCTCATGGGCCTCGGCGTCATGGATGCCGCCTCGGCCCTGTCCGTGGGCATGCTGGGCATGTACGGCGCCTGGTACGCCAACAAGGCGGTGCATGAGTGCGACTGCCTGATCGCCATCGGCGCGCGCTTCGATGACCGCGTCACCGGACGCATCGACGGCTTTGCGCCCAACGCCCGCATCATCCAGGTCGACATCGATCCGGCCAGCATCCGCAAGACCGTTCAGGTGCATCTGCCCATCGTCGGCGATGCCGGCGAAGCCATGAGCAAGCTGCTTGATCTGGTGGAGAGCAAGGATCGCTCCGCGTGGCTGGAACAGATCGCAACCTGGAAAGTAGAAGCCCCCCTGCCCCGCCCACAGAGCGAATCGCTGATGCCCCACGAAATCATGGAAGCCCTGCGCGCCATTGCCGGTGACACCCCGGTTGTGGCCTCCGATGTGGGTCTGTCACAGATGTGGACGGCCAACTTCTTTCAGTTTCATGAACCCCGCCACTACATCACCAGCGGCGGCCTGGGCACCATGGGCTACGCTCTGCCCGCGGCCATGGGCGCGGCGGTGGGCAATCCCGGCCGCGCGGTGTTCGCCATCAACGGCGACGGCGCCTTTCAGATGAACGTGCAGGAGCTGGCGACCTGTTCCCAGTACAATATCCCCGTCAAAGTCATCATCCTCAACAACGGCAAGCTCGGGATGGTCCGTCAGTTTCAGCGCGTGTTCCTGAAAAAGCGCTACGCGGCGACCGATCTGGGCGGCCATGTGGATTTCTGCATGGTGGCGCGCGGCTTTCAGGTCGCCGCTTTCAAGGTGACACGCAGGGAAGAGTTGGTACACGCGCTGAACAAGGCCATGGAAATCGAGGGGCCGGTCGTCGTCGATATCGACATCGACCCCGACTGCTACAGCTTTCCCATGGTTCCGCCGGGCAAGAAGACGGTGGAGGCGCTGTTCGATCCCGATGAGTGGCAGGGGTGATAAGTGGCGGTGACGAGGGACGAGAGACGTGCAAGGGGCGCTTACACAACTGACAACTGACAACTGACGGCCGGCGGGATCAGTGATCCTGCCGGCCTTGTTCGTTGAGCAGGGCGTGAACTTCGGCAATGAGGGCTTCGACCATCTCGCTTTCGGCCACCTTGCGCACCACCTCGCCTTTGCGAAACAGCAGCGCCTGACCCTTGCCGCCGGCCAGGCCGACATCGGCCTCGCGCGCTTCGCCGGGGCCGTTGACCACGCAGCCCATGACCGCAACGGTGAGGGTCTGGGGCAAATCATGCAGGCGCCGCTCGACTTCTTCGGCAACGGCAATCAGATCGACCTGGCAGCGCCCACAGGTGGGGCAACTGACGAAAACCGGGCCGCGCTCGCGCAAGCCGAGGCTCTTGAGAATTTCCCAGCCGACCCGCACCTCCTCCACCGGATCGCCGGTGAGAGATACACGCAGGGTGTCGCCCAGCCCCTCATACAGCAATACACCCAACCCGACGGCGCTTTTGACGGTACCGCTCCAGGTGGTGCCGGCCTCAGTGATGCCGATGTGCAGGGGATAATCCACCTGCCTGGCGAGCAGGCGATAGGCCTCAACGGTCCGGCGGATGTCCGAAGCCTTAAGGCTGACCTTGATGGCGTCAAAGCCCAAATCCTCAAGCAGGCGGATATGCCCCAGGGCACTTTCCACCATGGCCGCAGGAGTGGGATGGCCGTAGCGCTCCAGGAGTTCCCTTTCCAGGGAGCCCCCATTGACCCCGATGCGAATGGGCACCGCGCGCTCGCGGCAGGCGCGCACCACTTCTTCGACTTTCCAGCGCGCGCCGATGTTGCCGGGGTTGAGCCGCAGACCATCGACTCCGGCGTCAAGAGCGCGAAGGGCCAGGCGATGATCGAAGTGGATGTCTGCGATCAGCGGCAGCGAACTGTTCGCGCAAATCGCCCCAAGTGCGGCCGCAGCTTCTTCATCGGGCACCGCGCAGCGCACAATTTCACACCCGGCGACCGCCAGGCGCTCGATCTGCGCCAGAGTCGCCGCGCTGTCGCGGGTGTCAGTTTTGGTCATGGACTGTACCGACACCGGAGCACCGCCACCTACCGCCACCCCGCCCACATGAATCCGGCGACTCGGGTGCCGTGCCTTTTGAGTGCCGAGCGGCTCGACCATGGATGCTCCTCCTGGCAAGGATTCAGCTGCAACATCCCATCACCGCGCGTGGCGCTTGAGTGCCGCGGTGCATGCTGAACAGCTGACTCCTGCGGTTGCTATTTGCCCGCCGCGCGCGCTTTGACCATGGCGGAAATCGCCTTGAATTGCGGGTCGTTAGAAACTTTGACCATTTGAAACACGGCCGTTTCGGCGGTGGTGACCACCGCGCCGGCAGCACGGGCCAATTCCAGGGCGTTGAGATAATCAACCTCGCCGCGCGACATGACGGCGTCGCGCACCAGATGCACCTCAAAGCCTTCCTGCAACAGTCCGAGTACCGTCTGATAAACGCACACATGGGCTTCCATGCCGACAACGATCACCTGGCGGCGTCCCAGGGATTTCATATGTTCCACAAATGAGGGTTCGCCGCAGCAGCCGAAGCTGAGCTTCTCGATGACCTTGTCGCGGCAGGCGTCGGCCAGTTCCGGCACCATGTGGCCAATGCCACGCGGGTACTGTTCGCTGCCGACCACCGGCAGTTCCAGCAGGCGAATGCTTTTGAGGAGGAAATCGATATTTTTCAAAACCTCGGCGTATTGATTCTGGTCCATGGCCGGCACCAGCCGCTCCTGCACATCGACCACCACCAGTACGGCCTGGTCGCGCTTCAACACGAATTTGCTCACTGCGTCGCTCATCATAAAAACTCCTTGTGGGTTGGTGTCCTGACAATTTGCCTTGGTGCGGTTCACACCGAACTCTCAATCGGGAGCGGTGTGCTCAGGTCGCGGCGCGGCCCCCCTGCCCCAGCCCGGGCCGCGCCGGGTCTGCGCGACCGGACGCGCCGAGGCGGCCCCTTCGGTGGTCGTAACGAGCTCACCGATGAAAAGACTGCCGTTGTTAACAAAAAAACACGTCGGCAAGCCCTCGGCCAATTCACCCAGGCGTTGCGCGTAGCGCTCCTCTTCTCCGGGGACCGGCGTACCCAAACCGAGAATCACGACGTCAGCCGTGGCGCTTTCGGCATGAATCGCCTCATGCACCTTGAAGCCCTCTTCCTTGATCTTAACATCGATATCGGCTTCGATCCGGATTTCCGGTATCAGGCCGCGCAGAATGCGCTCGGTCTGCTCTTTGGCCAGCTGGTTGGAGGCGAGGCTCATGATGCGGATGCGGGCCCCGCGCCACTCGGGATTACGCGTCAGCAGATAGGCCAGCAACAGCATCAGGTCACCGTTCTGCTGCAAACCTCCCCACCACACATGCACCGTGCGTCGACGCCCTTCGCGACCAGGGGGCAGGGGCTTGATCTTGCCGAGGATAAATGACTGATTGAGACGATGCAGCTTGCGGATGACCCGCAGAAAATACACCAGCCGCTGCGGATCGTCGGGCCAACCCAGCATCACCGTGTTGCTCTCGATGCCGGCGATGCCGTTGGCCTGAGCCACTGCCACGACGCCTTTCTCCACACTCTCTACCACACTCACCTGCCCGAAAGCTACCAGGCCTTCGCGACGCAGAACGGCGTCGATTTCTTTTTGCCGTCGCGGGGGGTCAAAATCGAGGTTAAGCAACTCCCCGGGCACCAATTCACACACCGTCAGGACCCCACGGTTCTCTCCGAACCAACTTCCGAATCGCACCAGATCAAGACGCTGCTCCACCCGACCGACGAACACCAGCAGATGCGGGCGCCAGTTGCGCGCCGTCATAGGGCGCCGGGAAAGCCGGATCAGCGCCCAGCGAATGAGCGCTTCGTAGACATCGCGCCGCACATCGCCCCAATCAGCTTTGCGCTCACGGCGCGCAAGAAAAATGTAAAGGATCAGCTCAATCAGCAGCGCAGCAATGCCCGCCGGAGCATGAATCAACAGCATGGCGGAAAAACAACCCAAGGCGCCCGTCAGCGGCACCGCCCAGTGAACCCGGAGCGTGGGTCGCCAGGACGGATTGCCCGAAAGCCCTTCGAGGGCCGCGACCAGATTGATGGTGCCGTACACGGTGAGAAAAAACATCGTAACGACCAGGGCGACGGTGTTGAGATCCCCCAACAGCACCGCCACCAAGGCGATGCTGATGGTCAGCACCAAGGCGCCACGGGGCTCCGTCCCCGACGCCAGCCAGCGTGGTGCCAGTCCGTCCATGGCCAACGCCTGAAGTGTCCGTGGGCCGGCCAGGGCCGAGCCGACCGCGGACGAAAAGATCGCCCCCCAAAGACCCGGCAGCACCAGCCAGGGACCAAGGGCGGCAATACGGGTCCAGACCAGGGAATCTTCACGCAGAGTCGCAGGATCGGCCCCCATGGAAAGCAGCACCGGCACCAGCAGATAGATGACAAGGCCGGTACAAACCGCCGCAAGGGCACCCAGAGGGATGGATTTTTTCGGATCGCGCAAGTCTCCGGAAAGACTCAAACCCGCCATGATGCCGGTCACCGCGGGGAAAAACACGGCGAAGACCGTCCAGAAAGGGACCTTCTCCGGAATGAAGGTCGCCTCGGGCACCTCTGCGCCGATCGCACCGCCGAAAACAACGCCCAGAAACAGGGCCAAAAGCGACAGTCCGATGAACGCCATCACCGGCAACTGGGCCTTGAGGGCAAAACTGACACCACGCGCAGCCAGTGCGCCCACGGCGAGAATCACCAGAAACGCAACGGCGGAAACCGGAATCCCGGGCCAGACGATCCGCAGAGATTCGGCAAAACCATAGGCATAAAGCGTGACGGAAACCACTTGGCAGAGAAACAGGGGCAGGCCGATGGCCGCGCCGATCTCCAGCCCCAGGCTGCGCGAAATGATGTAATAAGCGCCCCCCACGCCGACCCGGGTATTGGTCGCTACCGCCGAAAGCGAAAGGGTGGTGATCAGAGTGATGCCGTTGGCGAGAAAAACAATGAGAAGGGTTTTGGCCAGCCCGACGTTACCCACGACCCAGCCGAAGCGCAGGTACATGATGACGCCGAGAATTGTCAAAATGGTGGGCGTGAAGACTCCGAGAAAGGTTCCCACTTTACGCGCATCGGTGGCGGATCCGGCATTCACATGAGAAAACAGGTTCAAAGACGCTCCCTGGACGAAATTCGGATGCAATCGCAGAAAATCAGCAGATTAGCAGAAACAGGAAGCGACAACAAGAACGTTTCCGGCGCGAATCAAGGGCTCACTGGCTCACATACTGATCATTGGTTCACATACTGATAGTGTTTGAGATCGATCCCCGCCCGCTCGGCCCAGTGAAATACCGGCTGATAATCATCCACTGCGGTTTCAATGAAACGCAGCGCGTGAAATTTTTCCAGAACCTCGCGCCCCTCGGACGTCTCATGCAGATTCAGCAGCGCTTGCTTAAGGCGGTCCTTGACCTCTGTGTCCAGGTCCGCGCGAACGCACAAGCCGTTGGACGGCACTTTGCCTGAAAAGGCCAGAACCTCGATCTCTTCGGCGATGCGCGGATCCCTTGAACTCACCCAGTCAAACACCGAGTTTTTCGAGGCCCCCAGATCCGCCTTGCCCTCGAGCACCGCATAGATCGTGGCATCATGGCTTCCGGCAAAGAAATATTCCGCGAAATAGCTGCCAATGTCATCGACGCCACGTTCCTGGAGATAGGCCAGGGGGTAAACATAGCCTGCGGTCGTGGCTTTTTCGACAAAGGCAAATCTTTTGCCCCGCATGTCGGCGACGTCCCGAATACCACTGTCCTTGCGCGTGTAAATGAGACCGTGATAGGTCGATTCGCCGTCCAGGTTGACCGGCCGTGCCAGGGGCACCACGCCCAACTGCTCGATGGCCAGGGCCCCGGTAAAGGACCCGAAAAAGGCCCCATCCATAGCGTCGCGCTCAAATGACTCGACCAGATTGCCGTAGCGGCTGAGGATGGTGAAATGAATTGCGAGACCGGTCTCTTGCGTGAGATATTCACCCAACGGCCGAAACCGCGCCATTTGCCGGAAGACATTCATCTCGGGCAGCAGGCCGATGGTCAGTTCGCGCACCTCGCTCTGCGCGCCGACCGGCGACTGAAAGGCAAGAAACAAAAGCGTTGCCAGAATCATTTTCTTCCCTGTCGAAACGCGCATCAGTTGCTCCTTGAGATTTTGCCCTGGACGGCAAGGATCAGTGCTTCGGCCGCCGCGGCATCCAGGGCCGGATAATAGATTTTTCCCTGCACGAAACCGCAGTTCAGTTCCCTGAGGGTTTGCAGCTCTCCCTGGCTCTCGACCCCTTCGCCGACCACGCGCAGATCCAGGTTTTTGGCCAGGGCGATAATGGTGCGAACAATTTCAAAATTCTCCTTGTTGCCGTCGATCCCGGCGACAAAAGAGCGATCGATTTTCAGCGTATCAATAGGAAAGTGCGGCAGGTAGCCCAGGGACGAGTAGCCGGTGCCGAAATCATCGATCTGCAGGCCCACGCCCAGGTCCTTCAACTCGGCGAGCAAGGCGGCCGCCGACTCCGGATCGCCCATGATGGTGCGCTCGGTGATCTCGAGTCGCAGGGCATCCGCAGGCAAGTCGAACTCTTCAAGCAATCCACGGATATAAACAACGAGAGCAGGAGTAAACTCACAGCTTGCAAGATTGACGCTGACCGCCAGCGCCTGGTCACCATCGCCGAGCCGGCGCCAATGGGCAAAACTCCGGCAGGCTTCGCGCAACACCCAGCGCCCGATGGGGGGCAGCAGTCCGGTCTCTTCGGCCAGGGGAATAAATTGCGTGGGCAGGATCACCCCGCGGCTCGGATGGTGCCAACGGATCAGAGCCTCGAAGCCGGTCAGACGCTCGCCCGCCAGTTCGATAACGGGCTGATAGCAGAGACGGAACTCGCGCCGCTCGACGCCGCGCCGCAGATCATTTTCCAGCTGCAGATGCTCCAGGGCATGATCGTGCATGGAGGTGTCGAAAATCTCATAGCGCGCCTTGCCCCGTGACTTGGCATGGTACATGGCCAGGTCGGCATCGCGCAGCATCTGATCAGGCTGGGCATAACCTCGTGAACTCAAGGCGATGCCGATGCTGGCGCTGGTGAACACCTCGTGGCCACCGATCTCTATGGCTTGCGGCAGATCCTTCTGGATGCGGCGGGCGACGGCGACCGCCTCGTCGCCGTCGTGAATATCCTCAAGCAGAATGGCGAACTCGTCGCCGCCCAGGCGCGCCACCGTGTCGCTCGGGCGAAGGTACTCGCCCAGCCGTCGTCCTACGGCGATGAGCAGTTGGTCGCCCATGAAATGACCGAGGCTGTCATTGATAGATTTGAACCGGTCGAGATCCAGAAACAGCACGGCAAAAAGAAAGCCTTTGCGCCGCTCGGCAGCCTGAATGGCATGTTCGACGCGGTTGGCGAACAAGGCGCGGTTGGGCAGTTCGGTCAAGGCATCATGGAAGGCATCGTGCACCAGTTGCTCTTCAGTCTTTTTGCGCTCGGTAATGTCGGTCTGTGAACCGGCCATGCGGTAAGGCCGCCCCTCTTCGTCCCTGACCGCGATCCCGCGGGTCAGCATCCAGCGCCAGGTTCCGTCGCGGTGCCGCAGACGCTGCTCATTCTCGACATGCGGCAAGGTGCCGTCGAGGTGGAAAGCGATTTTGGCTTCCAGTCCCTGGCGATCGTCGGGATGCACCAGCGCAAACCAGGCCTGGGGATCACTGCCGAGACCCTGCTCCGCATAGCCGAGCATGGCATTCCAACGCGCGGAAAAATAAATGGTACCGGCAGCCAGATCCCAGTCCCATAACCCGTCGTTGGCCCCGCGCGCGGCCAGGGCGTAGCGCTCCTCGCTGTCCCGCAGGGCTTTTTCTGCCTGTCGGCGTTCGGCGATTTCGGCCTCCAGCTTGGCGTAGCTGTTTTTCAGCGACGTGCTCATGGCGTTGAATTGACCGGCCAGTTGGCCGAATTCTTCCCGATAGACGCGCGGGATAGTATAGCCGAATTCACCGTCGGTAATCCGCCGGGTGGCCGCGACCAGGTCGCGGGTCGGGCGCGTGATCGAGCGTGCCAGATGCACCGCGATCAGCAGCCCGAAAAGGCCGGCCGAAAAAACCAGGGCAAAAAGAGTGTTTTTTGAACGCTCGATATCGACAAAGGCCTTGGCCGAGATCCGCGCGACTCCGCGAGAAGCCTCCTGCGCCATAACCTGAGCCTGGGCAAGCAAGACATCGCCGACCTGGGAAGCCTCAAGCTTGAGCCGCTCCATCCGCTCGTGATCCGCCGAAGTGGTAATGTAAAAACTCAAGGCAGTTTTGAATTCGTCGATTAAGCCGACTATATAATTCAGATCCGCGACCGTGGCCGGGGCATGGTGACAGCTGTTGCAGTTGCGGGCCAGTTCATCGAGGCTCTCTACGTTGTCCACGATCCTGTCGAGCCCCGCGGAATAGGGGGTATGCACGGTGTACAGGTCGAAGTTGACACGCATGACGCGCTGTACCAGCGAACTGCGCAATTCTTCGACCTTATGCAGATTGAGCAGATGGTTCAAGGCGGCGGTGGTTTTGTTGGCATTGTTGATAGATACAAGAATGCCGAACATATAAACTAGAAAAAGCAGTGACAGGGAGATGATGATGCGAACCTTCATGAATTCATTTCTTTTCCAGAAACACCGATGGCCGACAAACAACCCGCGGTGCCGGGAAACCCTGGTCCTTGGCCCGATGATTACCGAAAAAAACAAGAACTTTCTTTATACCCATTTCCTTAAATTTCGTCAAACACATTGCTAATTTTCTTTAATTTCAACCCTCGTGCCCTGAGCCTCTCAGGGATAAAGACGAAAGATCTGTTCGGCGAGACACGCCGGTTTTTCCTGGCCTTCGACTTCGATGGTGAATAGATAGACCACCTCGACCCCCTCGCCGGCCTGGCGCGCCTGCTCAACCCGAGTGCGTGCGCGGATGCGGGCGCCGGAGCGAACCGGCGCGGGAAACCGCACACGGTTCAGGCCGTAATTGAGGCGGCGTCTCATCCCGGGATAGTGCTCGGCGAAATACTCGGGCCGGTTGCTGCCGGTGAGCAGGGGCAGCAGCGACAAGGTCAGAAAACCGTGGGCGATGGTCGCGCCGAGGGGCGACTCCTGCGCGGCGCGGCGCGGATCGACATGGATCCACTGCAGGTCGCCGGTGATCTCGGCAAAGCGGTCGATGCGCTCCTGATCAATGCGCAGCCAGGGTCCGACGCCGATTTCGGTACCGACCTTGTCTCGATAGATTTCCAACAAACGTTCGCTGTGGTTCATGCGTGCCTCCCTTGTAATTTGAACAGCAGCCATCTTCTGAGCTTTCACTATCCGCCAACTTGCTTCTGCTTGACAACCTGCGATTTCCCCGCTCTGTCGGTCTGAATTTTACTTGACGCCGGCCAGAAATCAGAATAAGGTTTTCCTAATTATTTTTCGCTATACTTAAGACTTTTGTTTTAGTTTGCTCAGGCAGAGAGAAGCCGACCCTCCATGGCCCAAAGTCACGAGGAAAATGTCCCGGCAACTACGGATGCCCACCCCGGAATTCTGGTCGTCGAAGATTCGCCGAGCGTCTCGCGCCTTATCGCCGAGCGCCTGCGTCAGGACGGTTACCGCGTTTATCAGGCTTTCTCAGGAAGCGAGGCCCTGAACGGGTGCCGCGCCCAGGCTCCGGAATTGCTGCTTCTTGATTTTCAACTCGGCGATATGTCCGCGGCCGAACTGGTCCGGGCCCTTGATCGCCAGGGACTGAAAATCCCCTTCGTCATCATGACCGGCCAGGGCGACGAACGCACCGCGGTCAAGATGATGAAGCTGGGCGCACGCGATTACCTGGTCAAAGATGAACAACTTCTTGCGCAGTTGCCGCGGGTGGTCAGGCGAACGGTCGGCCAGATCCTCGTCGAAAATCGACTCGCGGCGACGCAGAGGCTGCTGCGGGAACGTGAAGAACGGATCCAGGCCGTGATTCGGACATTGCCCGACTGCGTCTGGGTCATCGACGCCAAGGGCCTGTGCCTGGAAGTCATTTCTTCCGGAGCCGATCCCATCGCGCCCCTGCAGATGTTATCGGGCGGACGACATCTTGGCGACGTTTTCCCCCCGGACCTCATTACCGATTTCCTGGCAACCATCGCTGCGGTGCTTGCCTCCGGCGCCGTTCAGGTACTCGAGTACGCCGTGGAAAGCGGTGGGACAACCTGGTGGTTCGAAGGGCGCGCAACCCCTCTCGGCGGAGGCGAATCCCAGGCGGTGGTCTGGGTTGGGCGCGACATCACGCATCGCAAATGCAGCGAAGCGCAATTGCGCCAGGCCAAGGAGGTAGCGGATGCGGCCTCCTTGGCCAAGAGTGCGTTCCTGGCCAACATGAGCCATGAAATCCGCACGCCGCTCAATGCCGTCATCGGCATGAGCGGTCTGCTGCTCGATACGCCGCTGGATGACGAGCAGCGCGATTTCGCCGAAACCGTGCGCATCTCGAGCGAAGCACTGCTCACTGTCGTCAACGACATCCTTGATTTTTCCAAAATCGAGGCCGGAAAGCTTGAACTCGAAGCCAACAGGTTCAACCCGCGCCAGGCGGTCGAAGACGTCATGGACATGCTCTCCATGACAGCGGCCGAAAAGAGCCTGGGCTTTTCCAGCATGATTCATCATGATGTACCCCAGTGGCTGCTGGGCGACGCCGGGCGCCTGCGGCAGGTGCTCGCCAATCTTGTCGGCAACGCGCTTAAATTTACCGCCACGGGCGACGTGATGATTCGGGCCATCCCCCAGAGTGAATCCGCCGAACAGGTCAAAGTTCTTTTCACCGTGACCGACACGGGCCCCGGCATCAATGAGCAGGCCCGGGACAAGCTCTTTCAGGCATTCAGCCAAGTCGACCCCTCCACCACCCGCAGATATGGCGGCAGCGGCCTGGGCCTTGTCATATCGCGCCAGTTGGTTGCCCTGATGAAGGGTGAAATCGGCGTCGAGAGCACCCCCGGAGAGGGCTCCACGTTCTGGTTCACGGCCTCCTTTCAGAGAGTTCCGGATCAGGCGGATAACAACGCGGCCGCTTCCAGCACTTTGTCGCAGCGACGGGTGCTGGTATTGGATCGCAACCCCTTGACCCGCCAGGCGCTCAGGGATAGCATCCGCCAGTGTGGTTGCCGTTGCGGCGAGATCGGAGCGCCGGAGCTGGCCCAGGAGAAGCTTTTGCACGCCGCGGCGGCGGGCGACCCCTTTCATCTGTTACTCGCCGACCTTGACACTCTCGGAGACCAGGCTGAGCCCACGGCGCAAGCCATCCGCCTGCATCCTGAGCTGGTCAATACCTCATTGATCTTCGTGGTGGAAAGAGACGCTGCTGATTCAAGCCCGCCGCTTGTTGCGGCCGGGAGCGCGGCTTACCTGCGCAAGCCAGTGCGGCTCTCGCGCCTGCGTCAGTTGCTTGAGGGCGTGGATGGCCGACCTGCAGCCCTGAACACCGGCTCAGACCAAACGGCTTCAGGAGTCCCATCGACATCCGACGCCGAGCGCCCCTATCGCCTGCTGGTCGCCGAGGACAATCCCGTCAACCAGAAAGTGGCCGTAAAAATATTGCAAAACCTGGGGCTGCGGGCCGACACGGTCGCCAACGGACGCGAAGCACTCATCGCCTGGCAGAATTTGCCCTACGACCTGATCCTGATGGACGTGCAGATGCCCGAACTCGACGGCATCGCCGCCACCGTGCGGATTCGCGAAATCGAACAGGAGCGCGGCGGCCACACCCCCATCGTCGCCATGACCGCTCACGCCCTGACTGGTGACCGTGAAAACTGTCTGCGTGCAGGCATGGACGACTATCTCGCCAAACCCGTCGACCCGGGGGCACTGGCCCGCATCATTTTCCATCACCTGCGCGCCGACAGGCAAACCCCAGAGCCTGCGGAACAGCCCGTGGTTCCTTCACCGTCGGCCGCTTTTGATGCAGCGACCCTGCTGCAGCGCCTTGAGGGTGACAGGGATTTTTGCTGCGAACTGATCCAAACCTTTCGCGACAGCTTTCCCGGGCTGATCCGGGAGTTGCAAAACTGCCTCGCGCAAGGCAAAATGGAGCAATTGCGGCGCCAGGCTCACGCCATCAAGGGTGCATCTGCCAATGTGGAGGCGCTGGCAATCAAGCAACTCGCCACGGACATCGAAGCGGCGCTGAACGACGAGGACCGGATTGGCGTATCCCGTTTGTGCGAACAACTGCCCCCCGGGTTCGCGGCATTTGTCGCGCAAACCGATTTATTCATGGCGCAAAGCCAGATTGATTGACCACTCAGCCGGGGCATCCGGGCCCTGTCAGGAGACATTTCACATGGAAGAGAAAAGACGTTTCGGCCGCATTCCCTTCGGCAGCTCCGTTACTCTGGAAATCGAGGGACAGGAGGTCGCCGCGCACCTTCTCGACCTCTCCCTCAAAGGCGCCAAGGTCAGCCTGCCCCTCTCCAAAAGTCTCAACCGCGAGACCCCTTGCCGCTTTCTTCTGCGGCTCGCCGACCATCTCACCCTGGACTTTCGCGCCCTGATCGTTCACCAGGAAGGCGAAACCCTCGGCTTGAAATTCGTGGAAGCGGACCCGGAGAGCTTTGCGCACCTCCTGCGCCTGATGGAGCTCAACAGCGGCGACAGCGACAAGATCGAACGCGAGATGCAAAACCTCGGCAGCTAAGACCCTCCCCCCAACCCCACATTCCCCCTTTGGGCTTTGTCCACAGGGCGGGGAAGGATTCTCCCGCCGCAAATGCCAGTTTGACAGAGGCGCGATTCTTCGCGTAAAGTGCCCTATTCACCGTACTGCGGAGCTGGGAGCAACCCAGTCGGGGGTGCGCACCTACTGTCGAAAAGGGGGACGTTCACCATGTATCGCACCAACAATCTGAAAGTCAAAGCGCTCACACCCATCGTTTCACCCTCGGATCTCAAACAGGTTTTTCCCCTCTCGGAACGCGGCGCGCAATACGTCACCCAGTTTCGCAAGCAGGTGGTGGACATCATCAAGCACCGTGATCCACGCCTGATGGTGGTGGTTGGTCCCTGTTCCATTCACGATCCCCGCGCGGCTCTGGACTACGCCGAACGCCTCGCGCGCCTCCACCGTGAACTAGCCGACGATCTGTTTTTGGTCATGCGGGTCTATTTTGAAAAGCCGCGCACCACCATCGGCTGGAAGGGGCTGATCAATGATCCCGACCTCAACGGCACCCACCAGATTTCCAAGGGACTGGGCGTTGCCCGCGGGCTGCTGTGCACCATTACCGAACTGGGTCTGCCCATAGCGGGCGAAATGCTTGACCCCATCACACCTCACTATCTGGCCGACACGGTCAGTTGGGGCGCCATCGGCGCGCGCACCACAGAATCCCAGACCCATCGGGAAATGGCCAGCGGATTGTCCTTCCCGGTCGGTTTTAAAAACGGCACCGACGGCAATCTGCAAATCGCCATCGACGCCATCGGAGCGGCGCTGCATCCCCACAGCTTTCTCGGCATCAACAACGAGGGGCGCAGCGCCATCGTTCAGACGCTGGGCAATCCGGACGTGCATATCGTGTTGCGCGGTGGCAACGACAAACCCAACTATTTTCCGGAAGATATCGCCAAAACAGAAAAGATGCTGATTAAGGCAGGGCTTGAGAATTCGATCATGGTGGATTGCAGCCACGCCAACAGCTACAAAAACCACGAACGACAGGAAGAGGTGCTGATCAATGTCATCGGGCAGATCGCGGCAGGCAACCGCTCCATTTGCGCACTGATGGTCGAGAGCAACATCTGCTCCGGCAACCAGCCCATCGCCAAAACCCTGGCGGAACTCAAATATGGCCAATCCATCACCGACAAATGCGTCGACTGGGAAACCACCGAGCGCATGCTGCGCCATGCTGCCGCCGAATTCAAAAAGTGCGGCGGTCGTCGACTGAGC
The DNA here is from genome assembly GCF_000820505.1 of Geoalkalibacter ferrihydriticus DSM 17813. NCBI lineage: Bacteria > Pseudomonadati > Thermodesulfobacteriota > Desulfuromonadia > Desulfuromonadales > Geoalkalibacteraceae > Geoalkalibacter > Geoalkalibacter ferrihydriticus. The sequence goes on from NZ_JWJD01000009.1 coordinate 30,494, forward strand.
ACCTGAGCCAAGTCGCGCGGCTCAGCTTTGCGAATCTCGAAGCCCGGCCGCGTGCCGGGCTTTTTTCGTGCGTCAGGAACCCTCTGCCCTGAGACGCGCCACGATACTCGCGCCGATAGCCAAAGAGGCAGTAGCCGCGGGCGAGGGCGCGTTGAGCACATGCATCATGCCCGGCGCGGCGAGGATGCGGAAATCGTCAATCAATTGCCCCGTCGGCGCGACGGCCTGGGCGCGCACCCCGGATCCGCGCGCACCGAGGTGCTCTAATTGCAGCGCAGGCACCAGCCGTTGCAGATCGGCAAGAAACAAACGGCGGCTGAATGAGCGGCGATATTCACGCAGGCCCAACCGCCAGAACTGCGGAACCAGCCGCCAGAACCCCTTAAATGCGAGGATTTCCAGTGCGTCCCGGAAGTTGAAACTGGTGCGCCCATAGCCTTCGCGCTTCCAGGCCAGAACAGCATTGGGTCCGGCTTCGACCCGCCCGTCCATCATGCGGGTCAGATGCACACCCAGAAAGGGCAGTGCCGGATCGGGCACCGGATAGATGAGATGGCGCACCAAACCGGCGGCCTTGGGCTTTAAGCAGAAATATTCCCCGCGAAAGGGAAGAATGGACAAATCTGGAGCGACCCCGCACTGCCGCGCCAGGCGATCACTGAACAGTCCCGCGCAGTTGATGAGATAGCCGCAGCGCAGACGCCCGGCCGGGCCGCTGAGTTCGTATTCCTTTCCTTGGGCCGCGATCTTTCGCACTTCCCACCCTGTGCGGACCTCGCCGCCGCGCCGGCGGATCAGTCTTGCCAGAGTTTGCGCGACCTGCACAAAGTCAACGATACCCGTTTGGGGCACGTGCAGTGCTCCGACTCCGCGAACCTGGGGCTCATAGGCGCCCAAATCCTCTTTCGCCAGCCGCTGGATGCCTTCCAGCCCATTGGCCGCAGCGCGGCGCTGCAATTCGTCCAGACGGGGCAACTCTTCCTCGCAGCCTGCCACCACCAGTTTGCCGCAGCGCTCATGGGGGACCTCATGCTCCGCGCAGAACCGGTAAAGTTCCTCGCGCCCGCGGGTGCAATTGAGGGCCTTGAGCGAGCCGGGGCGATAATACAGGCCGCTGTGAATCACGCCGCTGTTATGACCGGTCTGGTGCATCGCCAGGCGGGGTTCTTTTTCCAGGACCACGACCGAATCAGCCCCCTCCAGCAACAGACGCCAGGCCGTCGCCAGCCCGACGATCCCCCCGCCGACCACGGCATAGGCAAAGCTTTTGCTGCTCATGGCGACCTCGTCATGTTTTATTTTCCGTAAAATTTTCGGGAGGAAAAAGCAACCCTAGCGCCCTTTTTTTTAAAATGGTAAAAAACTTTCAAGCCATACAAGGCGTACACATCCTTGTTGTTTTTTCGTAGTGACTCAGCAACACTGCCTGATCGTGCCCTGGGGTACGGGCTGAACACTTACGTTTTTTCTTTACAAAAATTCACAACTCACTTAAAATTTAAACAAATTAATTTTAAGGTCTAAATATTAGGTATGGAAAGTACCCTACTTGTCATTGATGACTCGAAAGTCGGTCGTCAGCACATTCTGGAAATCCTCCAGCAGACCGCCCTGTTTCAAAAGTTTCATGAGGCGGGTGACGGCTTGGAGGGTTTCAAGAAAATCCTCGCCCAACCGGTGGATGTGGTGCTTTGCGATGTGGACATGCCTGGCATTGATGGCTTCAAATTTCTTGCCATGGTCAAAACTCGTGAGGAGTTACGCGACATTCCGGTCATCATGCTCACCGGCAAGGAAAACCGCGAGGACAAAATTCGCGGACTCGAACTGGGCGCCAGTGATTACGTGACCAAACCCTTTGATCCGGGCGAACTGGTGGCGCGTGTCAAGGTTCAGCTCAAGATCAAATCCCTGCAGGACAGCCTCAAGGAAAGCAACCAGTTGCTGTTGGAGCTTTCCAACACCGACCCCCTGACCCGTCTGTCCAACCGTCGCCACCTGATGGACACCCTGGCCCGCGAATTCAAGCGCAGCGACCGCGCGGGAACCCCCTTCGCTTTGGTCATGGTCGACATCGACCATTTTAAAAAAATCAACGATACCTACGGCCATCAGGTCGGCGACGAAATCCTGATAGACATGGCCGATCTGTTGCGCAGCCATTTGCGCGAGTACGATCTGGCCGCGCGCTATGGCGGGGAAGAGTTCGCCCTGGTGCTGCCCGAGACCGAACTGGACCGTGCTCTGCACGTTGCCGAGCGTCTGCGCGCCTCGGCCAGCGAGTTAAAATTCGCGGGCCCAATGGCCGGTGAAAAATTGACGGTCAGCCTGGGGGTGGCCTGCGCCCCCCATCCCGACATCAATTCAGTGGACGACTTGATCCGCATGGCCGACGATGCCCTTTACAAAGCCAAAAACGAGGGCCGTAATTGCATCAGAAACATGAACGAGCTGTAAACCATCCCCTACTGCGCGGATATGCGCAGATCGTCATAACAGGCGCTCGCCTCTTCGAGCGTATTATCGGTGTCGGTCATGATGGCAAGGGCACCGACCTTTGGCGGTTCCTCACCAAAAATCATCCGATAGTCCTCCAGCACGTTGCGTTTCTCGCTCTGCCACTTTCCGACATTTACTTCCCCGCTCTGCACGGCCAGCATCACCGCCCGTGAAAAAAAGGGATTAGGCACGAATTCGCCGCGCTCCAGCCGATTGGCCCAGATGTAATTGATGGAACGTGTGCGAAACGGCAGCCAGTGGGGAAAGACGACATAGACGCGCGCGGCGTAGTCATCGCCGTCCTTGCGGCGCGCATCGCCTCGGGTCAGGATATTGTTAACGCGCCAACGCCAGCTCAGATAGGGATAGTCATGGAGGGAATAGCTTTTGCGGTAAATCAGCCCGGAAGCAGCGGCCCGGCTTACAGCGCGCAGGCAGTGGCCGTCTCCCTCGGCCACCACCTGGTATTCGGTATGCCCGTGGAAGGATTTTTCTTCCCAGTGCGGACTCAGCCCATCCTCGAAATCATCGATGACAATCTCAGCGGGCCGTTCGGCGCGCGCCGCCTCGACCGGCGATAGCACAAGACACAGAAACAAGAGCAACCCAAGCTTCAGCATAGACATAAACGCTCTCAGAAGCGCTCTTTGGCTTTATCCCAGGCACTCTTGAGTTCTGCGACCGCCTTGTCGATGCCGTCGCGCATCTTGTGCCAGGCTTCATCGCTGCTTTTCTGCAGTTCTTTGAGGCGTTCCCGAACATTTTCGCGCCGTTTCTTGAGTTCTTCAATCTGCTGATCAAACTTCATCTGGCTTTCCGCGCCGGCCTTTTTCGCGCGGGCTTTGAGAACATCGAATTCGGCATTCCACTCCTCGAGCTGCGCTTCGATCTTCCTGCGATAAGCTTCTTTTTTTTCCTTGTCCATCTTGACCTCCCCAAGTTAGAGCTTCCGGTCATTTCTTGGCGATGATCCACACGGCATGCACCAGCCCGGGAACATACCCCAGCAGGGTCAGCACAATATTGAGCCAGAAATGCTTGCCGATCCCCACCTGCAGAAAGACCGCGAGGGGCGGCAATAACACGGCGATCAGAACGCGCACCAGATCCATGACAAATCCTCCGGGAAAAGATGAGAGAGCACTTTGTGAAGTTATCGCAATTTACTGGAAATGCAAGGGGAGGGCTCAGGCCCAGGGATCAAAGGGGCGACGGCTTTCGCCTTCGTTGGTGACGCGCACGGGACTGATGCCTTCTACGGGACAGCGGGTTTCGCAGATACCACAGCCGATGCAGAGTCTGCGCACCACGCGTGGTAATTTGACCAGACGTTCTTCATCCCCCACCTGTACCGGGCGCACGTCAAAGACAATGGCTTTTTCTCCGGTGGGACAATGTTCCTCGCACACCAGGCACTCTTCGCCGCGGGCAAAGGGAATACAGCGGTTTTTATCGAACACGGCGATGCCGATCACCGTTTTGTGTTTTTCTTCAAGGCTCAAGGGGCGGATGGCGCCGGTGGGACACACCTGCCCGCACAGCGTACAGTTATACTCGCAGTAGCCGATGCGCGGCACCAGCACCGGCGTCCACAGCCCGGTGGGTCCGGCATCGAGCAGCGCCGGATGCAGCGCGCCGCCGATACACACTTTCATACATTCGCCGCAGCGAATGCAGCGCTGCTGAAACTCTTTCTCGGCCACCGCTCCGGGCGGGCGCAGCAGATAAGAATGGCGCTGCCACACCGCCGGCGTCACCCCAGCCACCGGAGCCAGCACCATCCCGGCAGCCAGAGAGGTCAGCAGGCCGCGCCGCGAGAGATTCACCCCGCGCCCGGCGCGGGGGCGACCCCAGGCCCAGCGCACCCGACCCTGGGGACAAAACCCTTCGCAATCCAGACAGACTAGGCATTCTCCGCCCCGGTGTCCGGCATCGGTCACGGCGCCGCTGCGGCATTGCTGCAAACAGGCGCTGCAGTCGGCGCAGGGCGCAACAGGCTCGCGACGTAGCAGGGCATGGCGCGCGCACAGACCGAACAACGCCCCCAGGGGACAAAGATTTTTGCACCAGAAGCGGCGCTCGATTTTTTCCAGAGCGATGATGGCGAAAAAGACCAGCAGGGTCAGTACGGCCAGGGTGAAAGCCGGCGGATGAAAGGAGAGCAGATAAGTGTCGACAAAGGGATAAATCCGGTCGGCCAGGGGCGAAACGAAGGGCACCGGATTTTGATAGAGCCTGTCAAAGACACCGTTGGCGATCAGATTCCAGGCGGGGTACAGGCTCAGGGTCAGGGTGCGCAGAAAAATGGCGAGGGGATCAAACAGACCAAAGAGCTGCAGGCCGAAGAATCCGGCGGCCACCAGAAAGATGAGCAGATAATACTTGCAGCGGCGCCACCCTGCGGATACCGGCCCGCGACCACGCCCCACCACCCGGCCGAGACCGTCGAGGGTGGTGCCCAGGGGGCAGATCCAGCCGCAGAAAAAGCGCCCCAGCACGAAGGTCAGCAGCACCACCAGCAACGCCGGCCACAACAGGCTCCAACCGAAGGAACCGGGAGCCAGAGCATCGGCCAAAGCCGCCAGGGGGTCGATGCGAAACAGCAGACTTACGGGATAGGCCAGTTGGTCCTTGCCGCGATATTCGGTCAGAACAAACAGCAAAACAAAGCCGCCCAGACACAAGAGTTGGACGGCGATGCGCAGGTATCTCCAACTGACTTTCAAACCCGCTCGATCCTTTCAGGATCCATGGTTCCGAGACCGCGCCGGGCAGCCTCGACAATCATTTCAATGTCGGTCGGGTCATGACCGAAGAGACTGCAGGCCGCGGCATCCGCAGCGACGATATCCGCCGAGGCAATTAAGGTGTCGGTCACGCGCACATCTTCGAGCCGTCCGCCCTGCGGGCCATTGGCCACGAGAATCCGCACCGCATCGATAAGGGTCAAATCTGAATGCACCACGGTATTGATGTCGGCCAGCGACTCGGACAAGCGGCGATGCAGCACGCCGCGATTGCCGCCGATGACGCCCATGATGTTCTTGAGACCGAGAGTGAGGGTAGACAAGCCATGATGCTTGGCAATGGGGAGGTTGATGAAGCGATCAGCCTCAATGGCGGGCACATAAAAAGGCCAGTTGGTGAGTTCAACGCCCTTCTGGATGGCGATATCCCGATAAGCGCGGCGGTCCATGTGCTCGACGCGCACCCGGTCGGACCTAATGGCCGTCACCGCCTCTTCGATACCGCTGTTCACATAGCAGCGGCGCGCGTCGTTGGCGCTGCGGTCAAACACCTGCACGCTGCGCGCGCCGGCTTCCAGGCAGTGCTCGACCACCGCTTTGACGACCAGCGGATTGGTATTGGCCGCGGTTTCCGGGCTGCGATCCCAGCCGATATTGGGTTTGACGATGACGCTTTCGCCGCGCCCGACGAATTTTTCCATGCCGCCCAGGGCTGCCAGGGTTTCAGCCACCAGGGCCTCGATATCCTGTCCCTTGCGCACCGCCACAGCCACGCGGCCGGTGTCGGCGCGGGCGGGCAGCGCCAGCAGGTCGAGCACCGGAAAGCTGCCAAGGGTTGCGGCGGCAATCGCCCCGTGCAGGCTCCGGCGCACAAAACGTCGTCGGTCCAGTCGGGTCATAACCAACTCCTTGCTTAAATCAGGCGATTTTCCCGCAAAAAGGTGCGCGCCACATCCCGCGCCGCCTGATCCCGGGATTTTTGTTCCAGGGCGGCGAGAGTAGCCTCATCGATGGTGCCCCCGAGGCGCCCGATCAACCGTGCCAAGGCCGGAAATCTGCGCAGGGTATCCCGCCGGACCACCGGAGCGGCCTGATCGGAAACCAGAGCGGCGCTTTGCACCTGCCGGTCAAAACCAAAGGGCTCAAGCCAGATCAGGTTCATATCCTGGCTGAAACGGGATTTAACCGCCTGGAAAAGGTCTGCGGGATCTTCGATGGGATCGCCGCCGAGAATTTCAAGCTGCCCAAGGGCCGTGTAGCCGATTGTGATATCGACATTGGCCCGCATCTGCGCATCGTGGATCGCGGCCGGAGACTCGAACTGCTCGATAGTCACCGCAGTTCCTGTGCGCTCGCTGATCAGCAGGGCCACAATTTCCGCCAGCAGGGTCTGCTGTGGATCAGCCGTGGTGCCCAGGGTCAGAGTCTTGCCCACGCAGGCTGCGGCCTGACCGGCCAAACCGCCCAGCATCAGGAACACCATACCCAACACCAGAGTCCGTGCCACTATGTTTTTCATTGCATCCACTCCCTTCGAACAGATTGTTTCGCGGTCACCGGAGTCATGGAATCCGGGCCGATTATTCTTAACGCGGGCCAGCGTCGAGAACCGGCGCGCCCAGCCAGGGGCTGAAATGAACGACATCGAGCACACCGCCGCCCTCGGAATCACCTAACTCTACCTCAGGCTGGTCCTTACGGTCAAAAAAGATCGAAGGATTGCCCCCTGAGCCACCGGCGGCCAACTGGGCGGTATCTTCACCCCACCAGTTGCTTGAGGCATCGATAAAATCCTGTGTCGGGGCATCCGCCCCTGCCCGAGGCTGAGCCGGACCAGAGAATCCCGCCTCGCGCTGGGTGCCAGGCGGGCGAGCACCAGCGGCACTCTGAAAACTTCCCAACTTGACGGCCAGGGGATTGTCCAAAAAATTATTGTCGCGAATCCGCGGGTAAGAAGAAAAATCGCAGAAAACGGCGACTCCATTGGAAGAAAACACATTGTGCGACACCAGGGGATCGGCGCGCCGCGTGTTTTGCAAAGCGGTTCCATTTCCCTCGAATAGATTGTGTAGAAACTCGCCGGTGGCGAACTGGTCGCTCTTCACGGCCGTGCCGTTGCCCAGGAAACGGTTATCGGACAACAAAGGCTGCGAAAAGGTTCCGCTCTCCAAGGCGATGCGGTTTTGCTCAAAGAGATTGCCCCTGACCAGGAGGCCCTCGCCGATACGGCTGCAGTTCAGGCCGCGATCATTGTTGACAAAGCGGGTTTCACGGATTTCGCCGGAAATTTTCTGCAGCAGCACAATTCCCGCGCCATTGTCAGCAAAACGACTACTGAAAACATTGAGCCGGCAACCGTTGGTGACACGCACCCCGGCCTCGCCATGCATCGTAAAAACGCTGTCGCGCACATCGACCAAGGATTTGAGATCAGCATCCACGCCGACCTGGTTGCGCTCAAAGCGACTGCCCATAACCAGCAGATGTGCTTCGCGCAAGGCCTTGATTGCGGTCGTGCAGTCCCTGAACACCACCTGGTCGAGGTGCATTTCCGCGGCCTGGACACTCAGCGCCACCGCAGCCTTGGAAAAGCGTGCATGCCGAATGCGCGGTGGCTCCTGAGGGCGATCGACCAGGATGCCCTGCCAGCCGTGCGGAGTGAGAAATTCAACCGGCGCCTCGGCTTCGCCAGCCACCTGCAAAACACCCTGGATGCGCAATGTGCTATCCGCCGTCGCGGCTCGCACGCGTGTGCCCGGAGCGATATCCAGACGCGCACCCGCGGGCACCACCACCGGGCCGGTCAGCAGCACCTCGCCCGACCAGTGCACCGCGCCGTGAAGTTCGCCCGCGATTTCAACGGCCAGGGTGTGGCGCGCGGGCACGAGCGCGAACAGTGCGCACAGCATCAATCCGATCAAAAGTTGCGCGCGCTTCATTATCCTACCTTGCCCATTGCCCAGACCTTTTCGACTCAGGGTGCGGAGTTTTCAACCCGCAGAACATGGAGCGCTCCGTCGCGGGCACCGAACAGCACCTGTTGTCCCAGCGCCGCGGGCGCTCCCTGAATGGCTTCGCCCACCGGCCATCGCGCCAGGGATTCGCCGCTGTCGAGGTTGAAGACTTCGAGGTTTCCGTTGTTGTCGCCAACAAAAATTCGACCCTGGTGAACCAGGGGAGTGGCATACGAGGGCCCGCTCAATGTGCTGCGCCAGATCACCTGGCCATCGGCGGACAAGCGCCACAGACCACCTCCGGCAGTGGCGACCACCAGGGTGGCGTCGACAAAGACCGGAGCGGCATAAAAACAGGTTTCATCCAGAGCCCGCTGCCAGAGAATCTCCCCCGCGAAGGAGAGCGCCGTCAGCGTGCCCGCGCGACCCAGCACCACCAACCCCTGGGGAGTCAGCGCAGGCGCGCTCAGCAGGGGCTCTTCCAGACTCAATTGCCAGTGAAGGCGCCCGTCGCGATGCAGGGCACTTATCCGCCCTGCCGTATCGGCCAGGTAAATGTACCCGTCATGCACCGTCGGCGCGGCACGCAGGGCATCCCCGGCGTCAAAGGACCAACGCGGCGCACCACTCTTTTTGTCTAAAGCATGGAGCGTGCCATTCCAGGCCGGTACCAGCAGCAGATCATCCAACAGCACCACCCCGCCCTGGCGATGATCGTCCGCCGGCGAGGGCTCATAAACAAAACGCCAGAGCAGCCGCCCGTCGCGCAAACTCAAGGCGAACACTTCCCGCCCCCAGGTTTGTCCGAAGACCGCTTGGGCATCAGCAGCGAGAGGCGCGTCGATCACCTCGCCGAGTTGCCGACGCCAGACGCGGCGCCCCCGGTCGTCAAAGGCACTCAGGGTGCCGTCCCAGGACGCCGCCAGAACAGGCCCTCCGACCGGCAAAGGAGGGGCATCCACAAAGCCCTGGGAGACATGGCGGCGAACTTCTTCGAGTTGCACAGCGTCCCGCGGTCCACTCCCAGGGCGCCAGGAATCGGCGGGCGCGACCGTTACGGTACCGATTTCGGGGTCAATGCGACTGTCGTAGATGTGCTCGGCGATGGTCTTGGCATCGGTGCTTCCCCACCAGTTGTCATGCGGGGCGACATCCCCGACAAAGAAATCACCCAGGCGCAGATGAAATTCGTTGGCGTAGAAATTGTTCTGGTGAATGGGCGAGGAGCGATCCTTCTCGAAGAGAAAAATTCCGGCCGGGTTGTAGCGAAAGATATTGCGCGTAATTTCGATCTGCGAATCGCGGAAATTGATGCCCTTGCTGATGTTGTGCTCGACCAGGTTGTTGCGGATGGTAAAGCGGCTGTTGCCGAGCCGGGTACCGTCGATGTTGTTGCGGATCACGCAATCTTCGATGATGCCGCGCGTAAAATGTGCGTGCACGCCGTAGGCCGAATCGCGGAGTTCGCAGAACTGCAGGTGCACTTCGGGCGAGAAGTTGATATGGATTTCCAGCCAGTCCCCCGCCCGGGGTTCAGCCTCGGCGCTGCGAAACACGATGGGTGCAGAGCGCGTACCGCGCGCGATGAGACGTCCGTCGACCTCCAGGGTCGCATCGCCGAGGCCGTCCTGGCTGAGGTCGCGGCGCACGAAGGCGATGTCGGTGCCCGGAGCGATGGTCAGGGTGGCGCCGCGGGCCACCTTGACCGAGCCATCGATGAGAATGCTCCCTGACCAGTAGGTGTCTTCGTCAAGCACACTGTCGTGCAACACCAGGGGCTCTGCCGGAGGCTCGGCGTGGCGGGGCGCGGCACAGGCGGCGGTCGCCAGGGCGATCAGAACGACCAGCAGCGCCCTCACCACATTTCTCCGACGGTGATATCGATATCTTTAAGTTGCTCGCCGGCCTCGATCAGAATACTGCCGTCGGCGCTTCCGGCATAGGCACCGATGAATTCGTCGGGCTCGGGCGCGCCACCCAGGGAGCGCCGGGCGCTGACATAGAATTGTCCTTCGTGGGGAAAGGAGAGCACATAACGGCCCTCGGCATCCGTGGGCTGCGAGACGAAAAGAGGGCGATTGAGCATCTGCGGATCGTCGTACAGCAAGACCCGCATCCCCGCCACCGGTTGTCCCTGGCGATCACGCACCAGGCCGGAGATGCTGTTGCGCCCGAACAGACTGCCCTGCAACTCATCGACGCGCTGCGGCAGTTCCTGCAAAGAGATTCTGATCCGACTCAGCGCGCCAGGCAGAATCCGCAAAGGATTGCCGTGCCAGTAGCCAAAGTGGTCACCGGCCTGCAGCGGCCCCATGGCGGAGCTTTGCTGGCGCTTGCGCACCATGAAGTAATAACTGCCGGGCGGCAGGGGGTTGGCGAACAGCCCGTCAGGCCCGGTCGGTCCGAGGATGGCGTAGCCCATGCCCTTGAGCCGGGAGCTGGGATCAAGATAGACGTAAATCAGCGCATCTGCGACGGGCCGACCTTCGTAAACAACCTGGCCGAGCACCCCCTCGTCCAAATCCGCCGCAGCCTCGAAGTCCGCTTCCAGCGCGCGCACCAAACCGAGATTCACGCCGTGCAGTCCGTCCTGCGTCACTCTGACCGGATTGCGCCCATAGAAACAAAACCAGCCGTTGCCGCGGGCGACCAGATAGTATTCCCCCGCGGCGGGCAGGTTGAGGGTAAACAGGCCGTCCTCCCCGGTGGGGGCGGAAAGATGGGACGGCTCACCGTCCAGGGACAGGCTGTCAATGGGCCAGGCGCCCACGCGGATGCCGGCCTCCCCCTGGCGATCCGGACCGGCCGCCTTGCCGGACACGGCGACCGTGGCCGCGGCCTGGCCAAACCACAGAAATACTGAGAGGACCATCGAAAAAACGAAAAAAAAGAATCGCATGAAAAAAAACTCCGTCCGCAAAAGGCAGAAAATCGTCAAGCGACCCGGCGCAAGCGACAGAACTCCATCAGGACAAAACCTGGTAGATCAGGCCCAGCAGAATCGACCCGACGAGCCCCAGGGCCAGGAAAACCGCGACCACCCGCCCCCGGAACATGCCCCACAGGGCGGCAATGGCAGGCAGGCTGGTGACCGGCCCCGCCATGAGCAGGGTGAAGGCCGCGCCCTGATCGATGCCCCGGTCGAGCAGCCCGGCAAGAATGGGGATGAGGGGAATCTGGTTGGTCGGCAGGGGCAGACCGATGAGTGCCGCGTTCACCAGCGAGAGAAAGTTCGGCTGGCCGACCAGAACCAGGATCCAGGAGATGGGCACCAGCGCGACAATCAAGGCCTTGAGAAGGATGGCCAACAGCAGGTACTTGCCGGTGAACAGAGCGGCGTCCAGCGTCCGATCGACAATGAAACGCAGTCGACTGCGGCGGGGCGTGATACTCATGCTTTTCACCGCGATGCCGTGGGCCCGGCCGATTTCGGCGGCCGTGGCCAGAGTGCCATCCTCGCGATACATGGGTTTGAGCTTGAGCAGGTCACCGGCCAGGTAGCCTTGGCGCACCAGGGCCAGAGTAACGAGCCCGGCACTGATGCCGAGGACGCCTGAACCAACGACCTTGAGTACCGCCCACTCCATACCCAGACCCCGATAGGTCAGCAGCAGCGCATCGGGTCCCATGGTCGGCGAGGTCGCCAGCAACGCCAGCAAGGGCGGCAAAGGCGTGCCCATCATCGCCAGAGAAATGGCGATGGGCAGAATACCGCAGGCGCACAGGGGTGAAACCATGCCGACGATCACCGCCAGCAAAATACCCCAGATGCCGGCGCGATTAAGCAGGGTGCGGATCTTGAGGTCGAGCTTGTACCCCTTGATGACCCCGACCAGCACGCAGGCCAGCAGAAAAAACCACCACATGCGGGTGATTTCGTCGTAAATGACCAGCCACATCTGCTGCAGAACCGACTCAGGCATGGGTCTCCTTCGACCAGGCAATATCCGCTTCAGCCTCGCGAACGTCGAGCAGGTCCTCCTCGGGAAGGGTGCGCAAACGCTGTAGCAACTGGTCCAGAAACAGCGCCTTTGCACTGTGGCGGCGTTGCAGCACCGCGGCATCGAGGGTGGGGCGATCCCGTTCCAAAGCCTCGTCCAGGTGGCGGTATTCCCAGGCCAGATCCAGGGTGGCGCGACGCAGGACCACTTCCAGCCCGCGAACGCCGCCGCGGTGCCCTACAAGCAGAGCATGGCGCCCCTCGTCCCGGACGTGCAGGGAGCCGTCCGCTTCGCTGCAACCGGTAGCCACCGCAATTCCGTCAACGGCGCAGGTGCGCAGCAGGTATACGGCGCGCAGGGGTACCTCGCCCAGTCGCCGACGCGCGGCAAACCCCATGCGCCCGCCGAGAGTGCTCATCGGACAATAATGGCCGTGGCGCTGATGAATCCTGTCGAAAAGCTGCGCGGGGGGAAGCACCTGCATACACGGAATCCTTAGAATTCGTAGTGGTGCGGACAGTCCATGTCGCGGATCTGATGATACTTGGCCGTCATGTCGGGGGTGAGGAACTGGCGGATTTCCTTGAGGGCCTTTTCGAAATGCGCCAAGGTCACGACCGTCGCATCTTCCTTGATGGCATTGACCGTGGCGCGCTTGCACAGACTCTCGATGTCCCAGCCGACATAGCCCTCGGAGGCTTCGGCCAACCGCTGAGGGTCGATGTCGGCGGCAAGGTTGGGCATACGCGCCATATAGATATCGAGAATACCCCGGCGGTCGATGGCGGTGGGCGGATGCACGAACACCTTGCGGTTGAATCGCTTCTTTTCCTTGATGATGGCTTGATCTACCGTGTCGATGCGGTAGCAGGAGCCGAGCAGCATCAGCCCTTCGACACCATGGATGCGATCAATCTGTTCAATGAACAGGCGGGTCAGTTCCTTGTCGGCAAAGGTCGGCGGAATGGCGCGAAAATTTCCCGGTCCCCATTCGTAATCACAGCCGGCGCGCGGCGCCAGCCATTCACAATCGGAGATAAACAGCACGCAGGGCGCCTCATGAATGGCGCAGTCGAAGGCCTCCACCAACTCCTGACCCTTGCCGAGCATCTCCTGTCCGGAAATATAGACGAAGGACACCCCGGCCTCTTTCGCGCAAGCCTCGGCGAGCATGGTGATGCCGGTGCCCAGGGGTCCCCAGAGCATCACACCCGAAGGCAGGCCGAGATTATGGCGGCGGATCAGTTCGGGTTTTTTGAGGGGCAGGCAAACCATTTCCCGCAAAGTTTCCTTGACGTCGGCATAACCGCCGACATCGTCCCAGCCCAGCACGGGATCGCGTACTTCATAGAAGATGTTCTGCAATTTACGATGCATGTGAGGTCCATTTCCCTTTCAGTTCAAGCCGGCACGGCAGCCGACAAAACAGCAACTTGTGTGCCATCAAAAACAGCCAGAAGGAAGGTTTCTTTAAAGCTCGTTGAGCAGGCGATAGATTTTTTGCTCCAACTGCCACACTCCCGCAGCCAGATCGGCTGCCCCCTCTTCTTCCAGCAGCAACCGCGCCCGATCAAGCTGCGCATGACTTTTGAGCAGCACCGGGGTGAGTTTTGCTTCCAGCTTGATGCGCGGGATCTCTCCCACCAGCTCGCGATACTCATCGAGTGCCGCGGCGGCCTCTTGCACCTGGCGATGCGAGCGAGCAGGTTCGGCCTCCCCATTGCCCTGAAGCGAGCGTGCAAATCCCATCACCTCGTCAACCAACTCGCGATATCGTTCCGATACGTTCATCATGACAAAAAAAGCCTCTCCGGATTGCGTCTTCTCATCCGTTTTTGAATCATTTGAATGCCCGGCAGCTCGGCCAGATCCGAAACCGCGCTCTCTGCGCGGCACAATCTTTGATCATAATGAAAAAGCGTCCCCCCTGACAACCAAAAAACGCCGGAAAATCTATTGACTTGCAGCAACGCTCATGATAATTTTTCGGGGCTGGGAATGAAAAAGAAAACAACCAGAACGAACGCCCTAGGGGAGTGCAAACTGAGAGTTCCGCCGGCCGGCAGGCCGCTGGAAGACCCTTGGAACCTGATCCGGCTCACACCGGCGTAGGGAAGCGGCGTCACAGCAGATCGCACTGTCTGCCGAGGCCGCATTTTGCGGCCTTTTTTCGTTTGGGGACACTGTCAATTGATGAATATCCGGATTAACGAACAACACACCAGCCTGCCCCCCGGAACCACCTTGTTTGAGGCGCGCAGCCGCTGCAAGCCCGACGCCGACGTCCTGATCGTCAACGGGTTTCCGGCGGCGGACGATCTGCCCCTGCACGACGGTGATCGCGTTGTGCTCATCCGGCGCGGCGAGCAGCCGTCGGCCACCGAACTCGAAGCTCTGATGGCCGCGCGGCACACGCCGGGAGTTCACGAGCGGGTCAAACAGGCCTGCGTGGGCATCGCCGGCGCCGGCGGGCTCGGTTCGTCCGTGGCGGTGGCTCTGGCGCGCATCGGCATCGGGCGTCTGATCCTTGCCGACTTCGACGTGGTCGAACCTTCCAATCTCAACCGTCAGCAGTATTTCGTCGATCAGATCGGCCAACCCAAAGTCGAGGCGCTGCGCGACAACCTGGCGCGCATCAATCCCTATGTCGAGGTCGAAATTTTCAACGCGCGCCTGACCTCGGAAAACATCGCCGCGGTTTTCGCCGACGCGCAGATACTGGTCGAGGCTTTCGATGCCGCCGCGCAAAAGGCCATGCTGGCGGAAACCTTTCGCCACCATTATCCCGACCGACCTTTGGTCGTCGCCTCGGGACTGGCAGGCTACCAGCCATCCAACACGATAATGACCCGCTGGATCAGCCCGCAACTGGTGCTGGTGGGCGACGGCCACAGCGCCGCGCGTCCCGGCGAAGGCCTGATGGCGCCGCGTGTCGGCATCGCCGCCCATCACCAGGCCAATGCGGTGCTGCGCCTGCTGTTGGGCGAGACTCCCGAATAAAACCTTTCCGGAAGGCATTTTCAAGAGGGCAACCATGAAAGTTACAGTCAACGGAGAATCACGCGACCTGTCCGCTCCCATGAGCGTCGCTGACTACCTGAGCACCCTGGGTCTTGACGCCGAACGCGTGGTCGTCGAGCACAACCGCTCGATTCTGCCCCGCAGTGATTTCGCTGGAGCCGGCCTCGCCGAGGGCGACACCCTGGAAATCATTCAGTTCGTCGGCGGCGGATGAACCCACCAACGAAAAGAGGAACTTTCCCATGAACGACTTGATCATCGCCGGGCGACACTTTCACTCGCGGCTTCTGGTGGGCACCGGTAAATTCTCTTCCAATGCGGCAATGGTGGCTGCCATGGAGGGCTCGGGCAGCGAAATCGTCACCGTAGCGCTGCGCCGCGTCGACATCGACAATCCCGACGACAGCATGCTCTCGCATATCGACCGCGAGCGCTACCTGCTGCTGCCCAACACCAGCGGCGCCCGCGACGCCCAAGAGGCAGTGCGCCTGGCGCGCCTGGCGCGGGCGGCAGGCTGCGAGCCCTGGGTCAAACTCGAAGTCACCCCCGATCCCTACTACCTGCTGCCCGATCCCATCGAAACCCTGAAGGCTGCCGAAATTCTCGTCAAAGAGGGCTTTGTGGTGCTGCCTTACATCAACGCCGACCCGGTGCTCGCCAAGCATCTGCAGGAAGTCGGCACCGCCACGGTCATGCCGCTGGGCGCCCCCATCGGCACCAACCGCGGCCTGCGCACCCGCGACCAGATCGCTATCATCATTGAGCAGGCCATCGTACCGGTGGTGGTCGATGCGGGCCTCGGCGCGCCCTCGCACGCGGCTGAAGCCATGGAACTCGGCGCCGACGCGGTGCTCGTCAACACCGCCCTGGCCGTGGCACGCGACCCGGGCGCCATGGGCAAGGCCTTCAAAAAAGGTGTCGAGGCGGGCCGGGAGGCGTTCCTCGCCGGACTCGGCGAGCAACGCGAAAAGGCTGAGGCCTCCAGTCCCCTAACGGGATTTTTGCGGGACAAATAACAATCACTGAAAAACCTCTTTGGCGGGATTGACAGGATCGACAAGGCGACATTCTGAGTCACGAGCGTCCTTTTCATCTGATCAATCCGGTCATTTTCAAGGCGGATTCCCATGAGTTTTCTCCAGGTTCTCCAACAGTACGATCGGCCGCGGGTTGAAGCCCAAATCGCCGCTCAAACCGCCGCCGATGTCGAGCGCGCCCTGAACAGCGAACGCCTGCATGCCGAAGAGCTGCTGGCGCTGCTTTCACCGGCCGCGGAACCCTTCATCGAAACCATGGCGCAAAAGGCCCATCGCCAGACGGTGCAGCGCTTCGGCCGCAACATTCTGCTCTATGCGCCCCTGTACCTGTCCAACGAATGCGTCAACGGCTGTCTGTACTGCGGCTTCAGCGCCAACAACCAGGTGCCGCGCCGGACCCTGTCCCTCGACGAGATTGCAACCGAAGCGCAGATGTTGCACGACCAGGGATTTCGCCACATTCTGCTGGTTACCGGCGAATCACCCAAGGCGGTGGATAACGCGTTCATCGCCGCGGCGGCGCGTCGTATCCGCCACCTGTTCAGCTCCATCGCCATCGAAGTTTATCCCATGGAGACCGCGGGTTATCAGGAGATGATCGCGGCGGGCGTCGACGGCTTGACGATTTACCAGGAAACCTACGATTCCGATCTCTACCGGCAGATGCACCCCTTCGGTAAAAAGCGCGATTTCGCGTTTCGGCTTGCCACCCCCGAGCGCGGCGGTGCCGCCGGACTGCGTCGCATGGGCATCGGCTCGCTGCTGGGGCTGGGCGACTTTCGCTTCGAGGGGTTCTGCACCGGCCTGCACGCCCTCTACCTGAGCCGCCATTTCTGGCGCACCCAGTTGACGGTGTCCTTTCCGCGCATCCGCCCCGCCGACGGTGGTTTTCAACCCTTGCACCCGGTCTCCGACCGCCACTTCGTGCAGCTGATTTGCGCCCTGCGCCTGCTGCTGCCGGATGTGGGACTGGTCATGTCGACGCGCGAAAGCGCCAAACTGCGGGACAACCTGCTGCCCCTGGGCATCACCCAGATGAGTGCCGGCTCGTGCACCGCCCCCGGCGGCTATACCGACCAGGATCACAGCACCCGCCAGTTCGCCATCGATGACGACCGCAGTCCCGCCGAGGTCTGTCGCCTGATTCGCGCCCGTGGCTACGAAGCGGTGTGGAAGGACTGGGACGCGGCCTTTCTGGAGCGCGCCGCGGGCCAGTGACGCCATGCTCTCCCGCGCCCTGGATTTCTCTCTCTACCTGATCACCGACCGTCGCGCCCTGCCGAGCGGCCGCAGTCTCGACGATGCAGTAGGCGCCGCCTGCGCCGGGGGCGTCGGCGCGGTGCAGTTGCGGGAAAAAGATCTCGACACGCGCGCGCTCTATGCCCTGGCCTGCCGTCTGCGCGAGATCACCGCCGCCCACGGCGTGCGCCTGCTCATCAACGACCGCATCGATCTGGCCCTGGCCGTGGCGGCCGACGGCGTGCATCTCGGCGGCCGCTCCCTGCCCCTGGCCGTCGCGCGCCGCCTGCTCGGCCCGGACGGACTCATCGGCGTCTCGACTCATAATCCCCAAGAAATCCACGCCGCCCACCAAAACGGCGCGGACTTCGTCACCTTCGGCCCGGTCTACGCTACCCCTTCCAAGGCCGCTTTCGGCCCGCCCCAGGGGCTGCAAGCCCTGCACGCGGCCTGCGCCGGCGCCTCACTTCCTGTCTTTGCCCTCGGCGGCATCACCCCCGAACGCGCCGGCGAAGTGCGCGCCGCCGGCGCCCAGGGTCTGGCGGCCATTCGTGCGATTCTGGGCGCCGCCGACCCGACTTGCGCCGCGCGCCGATTTGCGAGAGAATAAGTCAAATTTTGTTTTCCCTTTCCCGGCCAAACCTTGCGGTCTCTTGTGGCGAGCGCAAAATAAGGCGGGAACAAGACTAGACGCGCGGAGGTCGTTGCATGCGATTTAAACGTCTCATCCTTTTGGTTGGCTTCTTGCTCTTGGTGTCCCCGGCTCAGGGCGCACAACTGTGCGAAGAACCCATGGAAGCGGTATTCGATCTGACGCCTGCCGCCACCGCAGCTCCCGATGACCGCGAGGCGCTACGCGGCGTGGATGTCGGGCGCATTTTCTGGGACGTGACCCTGTCCGATCCGACAGCTCTGGCGGGTCGCCTTGGCGTCATCCGGCAAACCTATGAGGATATGCTGCACCAGAACGTGCAGCCGAAAATGGTCCTGGCTTTCCGCGGCGGCGCGGTACGCCTGCTCGCCGAGGATCTCAACGCCGCCGGGGTGGAACAATACGCTGAGGCTCGGGTGCTGCAGGAACGTCTGACGGAATTTCTGGAACTGCCCGGCGTGCGCATGGAATCCTGCTACATCGCCATGCGCCGCGTACCCCTGGAGCCCGATCAGTTGCTGAGCGGCATTCACAGCGTCGGCAATACCTTCTTGTCGGCCATGGGCTATGGGCAAAAGGGTTTTGTTTCCATCGCCATCAATTAGTGCCCTGTGCGGTTAGTCCTGCCTTCTAATTCTGGCTCTTTTCGGCGCTGCCTGCGTTGCGCCAACTTGACTTAGCATACGGCTAGGCCTGCGTTGGCGACGCCTTGACAGCACCAAAAATANTCTAATTCTGGCTCTTTTCGGCGCTGCCTGCGTTGCGCCAACTTGACTTAGCATACGGCTAGGCCTGCGTTGGCGACGCCTTGACAGCACCAAAAATATCTCAGAATTCTTTGACACGACTAACCGCACGGGGCACGAGGCCATCAATTGGGACGCTCTCTTTTTTTGTTTTTCTTTGAGGTGTCATGACCAGGGACAAGAAATTTGTCTGGTGCCCTCTCCACCAGCAAAAAAAGCCCCTGGGAGGCTGCCCGCGCTGCGATCAATTCCCCTGCGCGATCATCTCGCCGCAGCATTTGCAGACGCTGGCGCAATTCGTGACCTTGCACCGGGCAGTGCGGGCGCTGTCCAAAAGGAGGATCAAAACCATGTACTTTCTCAAGGACAGGCAGGGGGTGCTCAGCCCCTACGAGGGCAAACTCGAGGATCTGGCGCCGGCGCACGCGGCCGAGATCGAGGAAGCCTTCGAGGTTTCCGCCTATTTCGTTCAGGAACTGACCTGGGTGCCTGCCGGAAAGAAATCCAAGCCCCCCTCCAAAGCCGCCGCCAGGGTACAGCCCTGCATCGTCGAACTGACCTCGGGCACCTTGAGCCTCGAGGAGATCAACCCCGGCGAACTGCGCGAGGATGCCGCCAAGATCTATCCCATCGACAAGCACCTGCTGCGCAAATTCGTCCCCATCAAGGTATCTCTGGGCAAGAGCGTGCCGGAGAAAAAATCCGGCGCGGCGCGCAAAGCAGCCACGGGGGCGTCCTGATCGTCATGAAAAAAAAGGATGCGGGCCTTGTGGCCGCATCCTTTTTTTTCGCCGTAAATCCGCTAAACTCATTATCCGACACCCATCTTTTTCAAGGGCGGCCTTCATGCTCGACATTCTCCTCGTGTTGGTGGTGCTGTTCGGCGCCGTCGCACTTTTTGTCAGCGAAAAATATCCCGTTGATCTAGTCGCCTTCATGGTTTTGGGCAGCCTGCTGCTGCTGGGCCTGATCACCCCCGAAGAGGGCATTTCCGGTTTCAGCAACCCGGCCACGGTCACCGTCGCCGCCATGTTCATCCTGAGCGCCGGCCTGCAAAAAACCGGCGCAGTGGCCACCATCGGCCATCTGCTCGTTCGCTTCGGGAAAAATCATTTCAGCGCTTTGATGGTCATCATGACGGCGGTGGGCATCATGTCGGCGTTCATCAACAACACCGCGGCCGTCGCGGTGTTTCTGCCCATCGTCATGGCCTTGGCGGCCAAACGCAAAATCGCCGCGTCCAAATTTCTCATCCCCCTCTCCTACGCTTCGCAGTTCGGCGGGGTGTGCACCCTCATCGGCACCTCGACCAACCTGCTGGTGTCGGCCATTTCCGAACAGGCCGGGTTCGGCGGCTTTTCCATGTTCGAATTCAGCCGCCTGGGCCTGATCATGTTCGGCGCCGGCTTCCTCTATTTTCTGCTGGTGGGGCGCTGGTTGCTGCCCGAACGCAAAGCGCAGGAGCTGACTGCGGCCTATGAGTTGGGCGAATACATCGCCGAAATGCGCGTCATGGAAAACTCCCATCTGATCGGCAAAACGGTCATGGAAAGCAACCTGGGCACCGAGCATGACGTTACCATTTTGCGCCTGCTCGACGATGACCGCCGGGTCTGGGCGCCCTACCGGCAGCGCATGCGCGAAGGCAGCGTGCTGCTGGTGCGCGGCAAATTGCAGGATCTAATGGAGGTGAAGAAAATCGAGCACCTGGAGCTTAACGCCGAATTCGAATTGGGCGACAAAGCGCTGCAGGACGAAGAGATGAAACTGGTCCAGGTGCTTGTGCCCCCCCACTCGGGCCTCATTGCGCGCACCCTCAAGGACACCTATTTTCGCCATCGCTACAACGCCCTGGTACTGGCCATCCAGCGGCGCGGTGCGCCCCTGCGTGAAAAACTCAACACCGTGCGCCTGCAGGTCGGCGATGCACTTTTGATCATGGCGGCGCAAAAAGATATCGACCAGTTGCGCGCTGATGACGATTTCATCGTCCTGGAAGAAGTCCCGGAACCCTCCTTGCGCAGCCACAGGGTGCCCTTTGCCCTGGGCATCGTGGCCTCGGTGGTGGCCCTGGCGGCCTTCAACATCATGCCGATCCTGGTCAGCGCTATTCTTGGCTGCATCGCCATGGTTCTCACGCGCTGCCTGAGCCTCGAAGAAGCGCAAAAATCCGTCGATTGGACGGTGATTTTTCTCCTCGGCGGAATTCTGCCCCTAGGCATCGCTATGGAAAAAACCGGCACCGCCCAATGGCTGGCGGACAGCGCCCTGGGCTTGGTGGGCGGATTCGGCCCCATCGCCGCCCTGGCAACCTTTTACCTGCTCACCGCCGTGTTGACCGAATCCATGAGCAACAACGCCTCGGCGGTCTTGATGGCACCCATCGCCATCGCCACCGCGCTCAGCCTGGGCATTGATCCCAAACCCCTGCTCATGGCCGTGACCTTCGCCGCCTCGACCAGCTTCGCAACGCCCGTCGGCTATCAGACCAACGCCATGGTCTATGGCCTGGGCGGTTACAAATACACCGACTACATCAAGGTCGGCGTTCCCCTCAACCTGATCTTCTGGCTTCTGGCGGTCATTTTCATTCCCATCTTCTGGCCCTTTTAATCCCGCGCGGAGGAAAATTTCATGACAGACCTGGAAGGAACACCCGCACCGGCCTCACATCTGTTGTGTTTTTCTGACCAAATCCGCACTCCCAACGGCGTTTTTGCCTAGTGCGCTGATTTCCCTCTCAAAAATCGCCCCATAGCCTGTTTTCAGGGGGTAATTTCAGGCGATTATCTTTAAGTTTTAGGCACTTGTCCTGGTCCGACCCCAAGGAGTACAGTAGGGTCTGTTCACCGTTACTCTTCAAGGCTCATATTATTTTTATTCTCCCAATTTCTTCATCTCCTTTTGGAATACCAAAGACTTACCACACCGAGACAGCTAATTAGGATTTTTTATTTTTGACAGAGAAAATGCGAATGATATCTATAATGAAAATAATTAAAAAGAATATGAAAAAAACGGTAGCAAAGAACAAAACATCAGCCGAGGCGCAAACTTAGGTTTCCCCAAATAATGTAAAAAAAAGAAGATCGACTATGAACCGAGAAGCGCAGAAATTGAGGCAGATTTCCAAATCCGGTTGGCGAGATATTCTGCTGGGCGTGAAGGCGGCTCATAAGAGGGACAATTTGTCGGTTATTTCCGCCGGAGTGGCTTTTTATGCCTTGCTCGCTATCTTTCCCGCAATCGCGTCGGCTGTCTCAATCTTTGGGCTGGTGGCCGATCCGACGCAACTGCCGCAGCAGCTATCCAACCTCAGCGGATTCCTTCCTCAGGAGGCGCACCAGCTTCTCGAACAGCAACTCAGCCGTATCGTGGAATCCTCAGCAGGCGCATTGAGCTTCGGGGTCTTCGGCGGTCTTATCTTCGCCTTGGGGAGTTCTGCCAAAGGAATGAAAGCGATGATCACCGCGCTCGACGTGACTTATGAAACAGAGGAAAAGCGCGGATTTTTCAAGCTCAACGCGCTGGCGATCCTGCTGACCCTCGGTAGCATTGGCTTCACTCTCGTAGCGCTTGGACTCATCCTGGCCCTGCCGGCAATGCTCGTGAACTTAGGGCTACCGGAATTGGTGCAGACGATTCTCAATATCGGCCGCTGGTTTTTGCTCGCTCTCATGATCATCTTCGCACTGGGTATTCTCTATTGCTATGGCCCGAACCGTGACAGTCCTCGCTGGCGATGGGTCAATACCGGGGCTGTCGTCGCGACGGTTTTGTGGATAGGCGCTTCCTTTCTGTTCTCCTACTTCGCATCGAACTTTGCCAATTACAACAAAATCTATGGTTCGGTGGGGGCCCTGATCATTCTGCTGATGTGGTTTTTTCTTACCGCCTATGCAGTCCTCATCGGTGCTGAATTAAATGCAGAGATAGAGCGCCAGACACGGCACGACACCACCTCGAAATGACAACCGAAAATTGACCACCTGTGATCACCGAGTCACGCTCGTGGCGTTTGGCCAGGATCTGGAAAGAGGGAGATGTGATGAGCAACTTTGAGAGAGTTTGATCAGGATAGGATCAGGCGGGGGCCCTGGTCGGCAGTAAATAATTTGACGTGTTCAGATGCAATTTTTCGAAATTGCGTGGATATCCGCACGTCCCGGGAAACCCTTTCCCAGAAAACCTTCGCCCATTGCTGCGCATCTTCCCACTCCTGCGCCAATGCCGAAGTCGGTGTCGGCATTTCGTCTGCATCTACGCTGGGTCGGACCTGCACAACCTACCGTGAATGCGGCAGTTTCACGCAGGAAAAGACGCCCAAGAAGCCTTAGAGGGCGCTTTTTGACGGTAAAATGCCCCATCTAAGCTCGTTTTCCCGCAAAATACACTCCCGCCCGGTATTTCGCACGTCCCGGTATCGGCCCCCGATCCCCAGACCGTCTTTTATCTCCTCAACAAACTCCGCACTGCCCACCGCCAGCCCTTCGGTCCAGCAAGTGTCACGGGTTAGCATCTTCTGCTCGAGAGATTTCTTGATCCAGCTCTGCCGCGCCAGCCGGACATCTCCCAGCGTTGACAGATCAAGCAGCGCAGCCAAGGTGCGATGGTCCACGAGCTGGTACCGCTGCCGGCCGTTCATTATTTCAGCATAGCCACTCTCGGACCAGAGGACTGGATCTTTTACGACGCCTGCGCGGACCATGTTCAGATCGATGTAAGTCAGGCAGCGGGCAAGGTGATGATCGGTGGAAACCGCTGTGGCATGATAGCGGTCCTCCCAANCTCTGATTGAATTCCTGAGCGACCCGTCCGGCAACCAGCTGCATGCTTTGGGCAATCTCGCCTCGTCCGCCATCCTGAACCAGTAAATGGACATGATTGGACGTGGCCACATAGTTGAGAATACAGAGGCCGTAGCGCTTTTTCGCCTCAAAAAGCCACCTGACCCACGCTCGACGATCACGCGCGAATTTGAGCAGAAATTCTTTTTTATGGCAGCGGTGTGTGATGTGCCAGACGTGTCCTGGCAAAAAGTAGCGACATGCGCGCGGCATTTTCCCCCTCCCCTTAGACACTTAATTTTATTGCCGAAATGAGCCGTTTAAGGGTTGAAACAACCCACAAAATCGATGCTTTTCACCCCATATTCAAGCACTTGAGAAGGTCCGACCCCGCACCAAGTAATTTAGTCTTCAATGTTGACAGTTGACCTGTTTAAGGACTATATTCAGTCATGCCTGAGAAAGGGGGGCACACCATGAAACTTTCCAGTCAGATCAAGCCAATCAGCTATCTGAAGGCTCATGCTGCCGAAATCGTGCGGAATTTGGGCGAGCAACGAGAACCGCTCATCATCACCCAGAACGGCGAAGCCAAGGTTGTCATGCAGGACATTGAAAGCTATGAACAGACCCAGGAGACTATGGCGCTTTTGAAAACCTTGGCGCTTGGTAACCGACAAATCGAGGAAGGCAAGGTTCAGCCTGCGACCGACGTGATCAAGCGTCTCCGCGAAGGACGGCAGGCCCGCTGATGCCGTTCAAAGTTCTTTTGACCAATGACGCAACACGTGACCTTGAGGAGCTTTACGAATATATCTCCCTGCACGACGCGCCAGAGAAAGCGAACGATGTCCTAGACAAGATAGAATCAATCTTCACCGGGCTTTCTGAATTTCCAGAGAGAGGTACCTTTCCTAAGGAGTTGTTGGCACTTGGGATCCGCGATTACCGTGAGATTTTCTTCAAACCCTACCGCATCATCTACAGAGTTTTGAGCAAGAACGTCTATGTTTTTTTGATTGTCGATGGCCGCCCCGACATGCAATCCATTTTGCAACGGCGGTTGTTGGAAGCGTAAATTCTTCCTCTATGCCGCTGGCCCGACTCAAATTTAAACAATGAATTTAGGTTCGGATTAATTTCAGCTAATGCAAAGTTAACGGGCCGAGCGTAGCTCTGTCCCGTTTTACGACTTGTTAGTTGCTTTGTATTGTGCTAACGTTTGTGAACACATTAATTTAAGGAGTGCGCTTATGGACACCAGAATACAATTTCGCGTTGATGAAGAGACAAAACGTTTAGCTCAAAAAATGGCTGAAAGCCAAGGTCGTACCCTAAGTGATGCCTGCCGTGAACTTACCGAACAATTAGCCGATCAACAACGAAAGCTATCATGTCACGATGTATGGTTAACTGAGCAAATAAACCTCGCATTTGGGAATCTTGACTCGGGAAAAACCTCTTTTGTTGATCACAATAGTGCTAAAAATCGAATGGTTGAGCACAAAACAAAAATCCGAAATCGGCACCATCAATGATTTTTTGGGAAGAAAAATCTCTAAATGACCGAGAAAAGATCTTTGAGTTTCTTTATGACTTCAATCCTGCCGTAGCAGAAAAAACTGATGCAATCATTGAAGCTAAGGTCGAAAACTTACTCGAACGACCATTGATGGGCGTCCAGCGAGATGGTATCCGGGGCAGGATGCTTATTATTCCTGAGATCTCTATGATCATATCCTATTTTGTTGATAGCTCGACAATTCGTATCATGCGGGTACTTCATCAAAAGCAAAGATTTCCAATTGACTAACAGTGAACCACTTCGCAACTAACGATTTAAAATAAGCGGCGACTTCGTGCAGGCACGATTTTATAGAGGCCTATTCGGGAAACACTGCTGTATTAATAAAAAGCTATGCGGGGTCGGACCTGCACAACCTAGGCAGTTTCACGCAGAAAAAGCCGCCCAAGAAGCCTTAGAGAGCGCTTTTCGACGGTAAAATGCCCCATCTAAGCTCGTTTTCCCGCAAAATACACTCCCGCCCGGTATTTCGCACGTCACGGTAACGGCCCCTGTTCCCTAGACCGTCTTTTATCTCCTCAACAAACTCAGCACTGCCCACCGCCAGCCCTTCGGTCCAGCAAGTGTCACGGGTCAGCATCTTCTGCTCGAGAGATGCCTTGATCCAGTTCTGCCGCGCCAGCCGGACATCTCCCAGCGTTGACAGATCAAGCAGCGTAACCAAGGTGCGATGGTCCACGAGCTGGTATCGCTGCCGGCCGCTCATTATTTCAGCATAACCACTCTCAGACCAGAGAGCAGGATCTTTTACGACGCCTGCGCGGACCATGTTCAGATCGATGTAAGTCAGGCAGCGGGCAAGGTGATGATCGGTGGAAACCGCTGTGGCATGATAGCGGTCCTCCCAANCGACCCGTCCGGCAACCAGCTGCATGCTTTGGGCAATCTCGCCTCGTCCGCCATCCTGAACCAGTAAATGGACATGATTGGACGTGGCAACATCGTTGAGGATACAGAGTCCATAGCGTTTTTTCGCCTCAAACAGCCACCTGACCCACGCCCGACGATCACGAGCGAATTTGAGCAGAAATTCTTTTTTATGGCAGCGGTGTGTGATGTGCCAGACGTGTCCCGGCAAAAAGTAGCGNGCCTCAAACAGCCACCTGACCCACGCCCGACGATCACGAGCGAATTTGAGCAGAAATTCTTTTTTATGGCAGCGGTGTGTGATGTGCCAGACGTGTCCTGGCAAAAAGTAGCGACATGCGCGCGGCATCCTACCCTCCCCCTCCTCTTAAACACTTCATTTGATAGCAAAAATGGGCCGTTTAAGGGCCAAAACAGCCCATCAGATCGATGTTTTTCGACCTATAGTCAAATGCTTGGGCAGGTCCGACCCCGCAAGAGCTGTTCATTTTATAGCAAAAATGGGCCGTTTAAGGGCCAAAACAGCCTATTAAATCGATGCTTTTCGACTGATATTCAAACACTTGGGAAGGTCCGACCCCGCAAGAGAAATGGTTCAACATCTCATCACTTGAAAACTTAAATGTGCCAGACACACTTCCTATTTTGCACAAGAGAGTGCGATTCCTGCGAGTTGATTTTTAGTTCCAAAGTAGCTAACAAAGCATTCCTTATTTTGATCGCCAATATTTACCTTTTCTCCAATATTAATCATTCTTCTTTTATCGTTTATATAGGCCCAAATGTAATTGGTGTATATATGCTGGACACCAAATGTATTATTTCTGTCAAAAATATAAGTACCCTCCCCTTCGGAAAGCCAAATATCAGATCCAGACTTTGGGCTGCCAGAGCTTTCCATTACTGCAATTGAGAATCTGGTAAGTTTATTTGTTTTATTATTAAGTTCTATTACAAGCTCCTCAACGATCTTAGCTCTTTCATTAATTTCCTTCAGATTATCTATGGAGATTGACGAAGACATTCCACCCCCTTGAACTGCAGAATACCCAACAAGCTTGTTGCTATTTTCCACTATTTCTCTAGAGAGGTTGTCAATACTCTCACTAAGAGTAAATATATGCTTATTTTTTGGAAAAAACCTTTCCCTTATTTCCTCAAAAACCACTGTAGATAAAGAACCCAAAATCGCACCCAACATAACAAGAAAAATAGGTACCCATAACTTTCTCTCACCACCTAGCGTTTGCATTTTCCCACCCCTTTTTTTGGAATTTGCTTATAGTAAACAGGAAACCGCAAAGCACAACCAGTGAATCATATCAAAATTCTGCGTGTGAATCCGTTCAACAAAATGTCATCGATTCATTTTTGGCATCAAAGTAAATGGCAGGAAAGGGGCAGGAGAGGTGACGCTCATAAGTTTATAAGATTTTTCAGCATCAATTGCCACGACGCTGAAAACCTCCCCCCACTATATAGCCTTACTTACCACCTCAATCACACTATGCAGGCGTTGCGGGGAGCAGGTGGTGTGCAGCCCACTCGATCGGGCCTGATGCCGAGATTTTCTGTCAAAGAACAGGCGAAACAACAAATAGGGCGGCAAGCCGGCAAGCCGGGTCGGACCTGCGCAACATAGCGTTAATGCGGCAGTTTCACGCAGAAAATGCAGCCCAAGAAGCCTTAGAGAGCGTTTTTGACGGTAAAATGCCCCATCTAAGCTCGTTTTCCCGCAAAATACACTCCCGCCCGGTATTTCGCACGTCACGGTAACGGGCCCTGATCCCCAGACCATCTTTTATCTCCTCAACAAACTCAGCACTGCCCACCGCCAGCCCTTCGGTCCAGCAAGTGTCACGGGTCAGCATCTTTTGCTCGATAGATGCCTTGATCCAGTTCTGCCGCGCCAGCCGAAGATCTTCCAGCGTTGACAGATCAAGCAGCGCAGCCAAGGTGCGATGGTCCGCGAGCTGGTACCGCTGCCGGCCGTTCATTATTTCAGCATAACCACTCTCGGACCAGAGGGCTGGATCTTTTACGATGCCTGCGCGGACCATGTTCAGATCGATGTAAGTCAGGCACCGAGCAAGGTGATGATCGGTGGAAACCGCTGTGGCATGATAGCGGTCCTCCCAAAAGGCCCCCTTGCGCGATTTTCTCTGATTGAATTCCTGAGCGACCCGTCCGGCAACCAGCTGCATGCTTTGGGCAATCTCGCCTCGTCCGCCATCCTGAACCAGTAAATGGACATGATTGGACGTGGCAACATNCGACCCGTCCGGCAACCAGCTGCATGCTTTGGGCAATCTCGCCTCGTCCGCCATCCTGAACCAGTAAATGGACATGATTGGACGTGGCAACATAGTTGAGGACACAGAGTCCATAGCGTTTTTTTGCCTCAAACAGCCACCTGACCCACGCCCGACGATCACGAGCGAATTTGAGCAGAAATTCTTTTTTATGGCAGCGGTGTGTGATGTGCCAGACGTGTCCTNGCCTCAAACAGCCACCTGACCCACGCCCGACGATCACGAGCGAATTTGAGCAGAAATTCTTTTTTATGGCAGCGGTGTGTGATGTGCCAGACGTGTCCTGGCAAAAAGTAGCGACATGCGCGCGGCATCCTACCCCCCTCCTCTTAAACACTTCATTTTATAGCAAAAATGGGCCGTTTAAAGCCGAGAACAGCCATCAAATCGATGTTTTTCGACCTATATTCAAATATTTAAGCAGGTCCGACCCCGCAAAAGGCAACCCGACGATCACGAGCGAATTTGAGCAGAAATTCTTTTTTATGGCAGCGGTGTGTGATGTGCCAGACGTGTCCCGGCAAAAAGTAGCGACATGCGCGTGGCATCCTCCCCCCCCTCCTCTTAAACACTTCATTTTATAGCAAAAATGGGCCGTTTAAGGGCCAAAACAGCCTAGAAGATCGATGTTTTCCGACTGATATTCAAACACTTGGGAAGGTCCGACCCCGCAAGAGACACTCATAACGGTTCATGATAACCGGCGGCGACGCGAAGTTGCGTGACCCACCGCAATTTTGGTTTTGCTTTTATAATTAAGCACAGACGTATTTTCCGTCCGGTTGATTAAATGGTTAGCCTTTTTTGCTTTTTAGTCTTTTATTTAGTTCACGTTGAACCATATCGCGAGCCCAGGGTACATTACGATTAAGCTCAATGCTTCGCTCTAGCATCTTGCGAGCGTCGGGTTGATTCTTTTCCCAAATTAGCTTCCCTAACGAAAACAGCACCTGTGCTTGATGGTTTTTATTTCTTAAGTCTTCCCCGATTTTCAGGCTCTTCCTGAGTAGTCCCTCTGCTTCAGACGCCCGATTGCGGTCTTTGCCGATAAGTTGACCAAGGGTGTGGAGACGTTGGGCTATATCATGTTTATTGCCAAGATCTTCCCCGATTTTCAGGCTCTTTCTGAGTAGTTCCTCTGCTTCAGACGCCCGATTGGGGTTTTTCCCGATGAGTTGGCCTAGCGTGTGGAGGGCTTGGGCCTGATGGTGCTTANTATTGCCGAGATCTTCCCCGATTTTCAGGCTCTTTCTGAGTAGTTCCTCTGCTTCAGACGCCCGATTGGGGTTTTTCCCGATGAGTTGGCCTAGCGTGTGGAGGGCTTGGGCCTGATGGTGCTTATGGTTAATGTCTTCACCTATTAACAAACTCCGGCGAAGCAGTTTCTCGGCTTCATCGGACCTGTTTCGGTTTTTTCCGATGAGTTGGCCAAGGGTGTGGAGACGTTGGGCTATACTATGTTTATTGCCGAGATCTTCCCCGATTTTCAGGCTCTTTCTGAGTAGTTCCTCTGCTTCAGACGCCCGATTGGGGTTTTTCCCGATGAGTTGGCCTAGCGTNAGATCTTCCCCGATTTTCAGGCTCTTTCTGAGTAGTTCCTCTGCTTCAGACGCCCGATTGGGGTTTTTCCCGATGAGTTGGCCTAGCGTGTGGAGGGCTTGGGCCTGTCCATGTTTATCTTTAAGTTTTTCCAGTAAATCTAAACTCCGGCGAAGCAGTTTCTCGGCTTCATCGGACCTGTTTCGGTTTTTCCCGATGAGTTGGCCTAGCGTGTGGAGGGCTTGGGCCTGGCCATGTTTATCTTTAAGTTTTTTCAGTAAATCTAAACTCCGGCGAAGTAGCTTCTCGGCTTCATCGGACCTGTTTCGGTTTTCCCCAATGAGTTGGCCTAGCGTGTGGAGAACTTGGGCCTGATGGTGCTTATGGTTAATGTCTTCACCTATTAACAAACTCCGGCGAAGCAGTTTCTCGGCTTCATCTCGCTTCCCCCTTTTCCTGGCTAATAGTCGGCCAACGATATGACATGCGATTGCCACCTCCACTCGTATTTCAGTGCTTTCTACGACTCTCCCCAAGAAATATTCTGCTTCTTTTTGTTGCCCTTCACGATAATAGGTCATGCCGCGAATGTAAGATGGTTCAATAGCTTCTGGCGGGAGGATCCCTTTGTTTTGCTGGGCTATTGCCAGCTTCCCGAGAAGCCACTGTGAACCTGAAATTTTTTTGTCAGCAGCACTGGCGTATATCTTGAGCCCTTCTTCTGGTGAAAGTGGTGATTTGTGATATGCGCGGCCAATGTCAGAGAGCAAATATCGAGGAATAGTATTCCCAGCACATTTAATGTCTCCTGTCATGGCGATTTCAAGCAGAAGTGAATGAGCTTTATGGACTAGTTCATCTTGACAAGCCATTTCGGCGTTGAGGCATTCAATAACTTGAGATGAAAAATGCCATTCACTATTTCTTTCAACCACGAAGTCACAAAAGTGAAGTGATTTTACAAGGCCATTCGCTTCGCGCTTAGATAGGCCTGAGAGTACTGCTAGCTGAGTCGCAACTTCATCGGTTAGCGATTCTGCAACGCCTAGCGCTATAAGAGGCCGCATAAAGGCTTCACCTGCACCCGAAAGGAAGCTTTTCAGTTCACTGGGGCAGGTATTGGAGTTATCTACTGCCATGCTGAAAACCTTGCTAGTATGCCTGCGAAATTTGCATGTAAATCTTTGGGGTATGGGTGGCTTGCGACTATACCCATCGCTTTTCCTGCGGCCTCTTCTTTTGTTTTTGCCCAGCCGTGTGATAGCAAGAAGTTGGCAATATCCTCCTTCGCATTAATTTCCGATTCGTGGTCATAGCTGGAGGGCAGATCAATTACAATATCTGGGTCAGGTAGCCATCTAGAGGTGTCGCTGCATCGATGTGAAAACCCGATCAATAAGACCCCCTCATGAGTTAAATTCGACAAGCCATTGTCCCATAAAAAGTTTTTAAATTTATTTAGTTCGTTTTTGTTTGTATCTTCTGAGTCTGTATTAAAAAGAATAACTGCCAATCTTTTTTTGCCAGCGTCATGCTTTACATAATTAACAATTCTTTCAATTCTTCCCCTGTAATTATTATTACGAGCATCAATATTGATGCTAATGTCATTGATCTCAACATTTCCGTCAGCTGATATGTCGTTACCAACGCTAACGTTTACACTGGTATCGTCAGTTTTTGACTCTAAGTTGAGTGTAATCTCTAGCTGATCGAGCATATCACTGAAATAATGGGTGGAAGAATTGTCACCATCAATTTGTACTGTTACCCACTGCTTATCCCAGAGTTCATTTTCCATTATGCTGCGAATTGCTTTACAAAAAGCAGATGAAGGGGAGTCTTTTGTCGTTCTGACAAGGACTACGCCACCAGAGCAGTTAATGTAGCTGTCAAGAACTCTTAGTTCTTTTTTCCAGTTAATAGTAGGAACTTTTGGTCTGGCCATCACTCTTCCTTATCCGTGTCAATTTCGATACCCTTTATTTTTACGTCTTTTTTTGCGGATATATCCGTTCCTACTTTAATATTATTGGCTGTACTCTTTTTTACACTCACATCCTCTATTTCAACACTACTTCCAGAATCAATATATCTCCCAACCTCTGTTGTGTCGGGACTGTTCAAGTCCTTTTCTTGGTTATTTCTCCCGGTTAAAAAAGCCACGAAAAAAGCAAGAATTGCAACAACAATAATTATCGCTACCCTCCAAGGCTGGCTCCAATCATTTTCTGCAAAATCCAGTAAAAAGTATGTGCTGACTCCAGCTGCAATGGAGCTAGCAATACTATGCCAAGCCTGATTCTTATTCATGGTCTTCCTATCTTTTTAAGGCTAACGGTTCATGATAACCGGCGGCGACGCGAGCTTGCGTGACCCACCGCAATTTGGTTTTGTTTTTCAATTTAGCACAGACATATTTTCCGTCCGGTTGATTAAGTTGTTAGGTTCATTTCTTTTTTGATTCTATTGCAGTAATGCTTTTTGTTTTTTTAAGAATTTCTTCAAGCTCTTCTTTGGAGATATTTTCCGCATGAATTATTTGATTGTCTTTTGTTGTGATAATAACTTTTCTAGTATTTCTGCCGAGAAATGCCACAATCACTGCGGCCAAACCTTGCCAAAAACCGTCTGTTGTTAATATTTCAAGTAATTCTGAGCAGGCCATTGGTTCGGCTGAACGAGCTGACCGCATTTTGTATTGAACTTTTTCTTCGTTCAGGAGGGTGAGAAACGGACCAAAGCTGTCTTTGAATAAATGGACTTGGATCGATTCCATTTTGCCCCTCCTTTTTTTGAACCTAACCATCTGATTATGCGACATGCAGCTTTTTTCCAAAAGGTGCGATGTCATCCAAAAATTTTGTTGGAATATGCTCAAGTTTGTAGCAAAATTCCCCACGGTAAACTCTATTATGCAATCATAATCCGCATGCGGTGTGCTTATGTCGCATGCAACATAAGCACGGAGGGGCATTATGTTGAGTGATTTCCAAAGGGCGCTTGACGCCGATAAGTCGTTGAATCCAAAGCATGTTCCATATCTTGTTCGCTGGGTGCGGGATTGTTACAAATTCTTTCGCAAGGCCCCTGCCGAACGACTGTCACTCGAACAAATCCAGATTTACTTATCCCATCTGAAATCAACCCGCGAAGATTGGCAGATCAAGCAGGCGGAACAGGCTCTCAGGCGCTTTGATTTTTTTCTGTCCGCGAAATCGGCGCCGCTTCCCGTGGTGGCCGACTGCAACGCCTGGGACCAGATCCTTGCGCAAACGCGCGATGTCCTGCGCGTCAAGCAACTGGCTCTTAATACCGAGAAATCCTACCTCGCCTGGATTCGCCAATTCCAGCGTTTCCTGGGGGCCAAGTCACCCCAGGGGATTTGCTTTGACGACATGCGGCGTTTTTTGTCTTACCTGGCCGTGGAGCGCGAGGTTTCGGCCTCGACCCAGAATCAGGCATTAAATGCGATTCTCTTTCTCTTTCGGAATGTGCTCGACATCGATACCGACGAAACAATCGACGCGGTTCGGGCACCAAAGCGGCGGCGCCTGCCAGTTGTACTGTCTTCCAAAGAGATTCAGCAGGTCTTTGCGGCCATGGACGGAACGCCACTGCTGATGGCCATGCTGACCTACGGCTGCGGTCTGCGACTGAACGAATGCCTCAATCTCAGGGTCAAGGATCTCGACATGGAAAGAGGCTTGGTCATTGTGCGTTCGGGCAAGGGCGACAAGGATCGCCGCACGGTTTTTCCGGCCCGTCTTCGTGATGACCTGGCGGCTCATTTGCTCGAGGTGCGCACCCTGTTCGACAATGACCGTAATCAGGACATGAATGGCGTTTTTCTTCCCAAAGCTCTGGAACGAAAATACGTCAATGCCGGCAAGGAGTGGGGATGGTTCTGGGTTTTTCCGGCACGCGGCGTTTCAACAGACCCGCGCAGCGGGATCATTCGCCGCCATCACCAGCATCCCAGTCTTTTGCAGCGGGCTTTTCGCGATGCAATTCGCTCCGCGGCGATCGCCAAGCCGGCTACCATTCACACCCTGCGTCATTCCTTTGCCACCCACCTGCTTGAGGGTGGCACCGATATTCGCACGATTCAAGATCTGCTCGGGCATGCCGATTTGCGCACGACGATGATTTACACCCACGTCGCGGAAAAAAACACCTTGGGAGCCATCAGCCCGCTGGATCGTTGAAACATTTGCGCGAAAACAACAAAAGCCGCCCACGGACGTTCCCGTCCGCGGCGGCTTTTGTGATTTATTCTTCGGCCATGACTTCGTTGATCATGCCTGCCCTCTTGGTTCCGCACTGCACAGCAAAAGATTGCATCCAATACAGGCGACATTAGCGCAAAGTGCCACGACGGGCAAGGGCAAATCACCGAACGGGCGGCGAAGTCCTTGTCGGAGCGTTAAATTTCGCCGCATGGGAGGTTGAAAAATCTTCGCTCATCATTTACCATGCGGAACGTTTAGCCGCCGGGCGAACGATTTTTTCCTGAAGGAGCACAGGCGCAATCATGAGCATTTCCAAAAGCGAGGCGTATTTTAAAGACTACAAGGAGCGCGAGGCCCTGGCCGAGCGCATGCTGCCGTTGATCGGCGCTCTCTATCGCGACCACGGGGTGGTGATCAGCGTGTACGGGCGCTCCATCACGCGCGGCACGGCCATCGACATTCTCAAGGCGCACCGCTTCGCCCGCCAGATTCTCGAAAACGAGCTCTCGGTGCGCGAGACCTATCCGGTGCTTGAGGCCATGACCAAGCTGGAGTTGGCTTCGGCGCGTGTCGATTTGGGCAAGCTCACTGTGCGCTATCTGTCTCAGGGCATGGACATCTCGGTGGAGCAGTTCGTGCGCCAGGAACTAGGTGGGATCAACACCGGTAAGGCGTCCGTCCTCAGTGAACCCCAGGACGTGGTGCTGTACGGCTTCGGCCGCATCGGCCGGCTGCTGGCGCGCATTCTCATCGACAAAACCGGGGGCGGCGACAAGCTGCGCCTGCGCGCGGCAGTGGTGCGCAAAGGCGGGCCTGACGATCTGATCAAGCGCGCCAGCCTGTTGCGCCGTGATTCGGTGCATGGGCATTTTCACGGCACCATCATGGTGGACGAGGAAGAAAACGCCATTATCGCCAACGGCAACCTGATTCGGCTGATCTATGCCGACAGCCCGGAGGATATCGACTACATCCAGTATGGCATCAAGGACGCTCTGCTCATCGACAACACCGGCAAGTGGCGCGACCGCGAAGGGCTTTCGCGCCATCTCAAGTCCAAGGGCGTCGCCAAGGTGATTTTGACGGCTCCGGGCAAGGGCGATCTGCCTAACGTGGTGTTCGGCGTCAACAACGAGTTGATCACCGCCGACGAGCGGATTTTCACCGCCGCCAGTTGCACCACCAACGCCATCGTGCCGGTGCTCAAGGCGGTCAACGACCGTTTCGGCATCACTCAGGGGCATGTGGAAACCTGCCACAGCTACACCAACGACCAGAACCTTATCGACAACTACCACGCCGGCAATCGTCGCGGCCGCAGCGCACCCCTCAACATGGTCATTACGGAAACCGGCGCAGCCAAGGCTGTGGCCAAAGCCGTGCCTGAACTGGCCGGAAAGCTCACCGGCAATGCGATTCGTGTGCCGACGCCCAACGTCTCCCTGGCGATCCTTAATCTTGAACTGGAGCAGGAAACCAGCGTTGAGGAGCTTAACCTCTACCTGCGCGACACCTCTCTCGATTCGCCCCTGCAGAACCAGATCGACTACACCAACTCGCCGGAGGTCGTATCCAGCGACTTCGTCGGCTCGCCTTTCGCGGGCATCGTCGACTCTCTGGCCACCATCGTCAACGGCAAACGCTGCGTTCTCTACGTCTGGTATGACAATGAATTCGGCTACAGCTGTCAGGTGGTGCGCATGGCGGAGAAGCTGGCCGGACTGGATTTTCCCATCTATCCGCATTAAACAGGGCCCCGGGAGGCGATCAAACAATCGCTTCTGAACGGCGGCTTTACCGCCTCCCGGAATCAAACCAAAAAAGGCTGCCCCCTGGGGGACAGCCTTTTTTGGTTTGATTCAATCCGATAAAAAGCGAGATCAGTCGGAACGCCGCACCATGCGCAGTTTCTTGCGCAATCGACGCTGGGCTTCCTTTTCCTTGCGCTTGCGCTTGACGCTGGGCTTCTCGTAGAACTTGCGCTGCTTCATTTCCCGAAACAGGCCCTCCTGCTGCAACTTGCGCTTGAGCACTTTGATCGCCTTATCGACATTGTTGTCGATAACCGTGATTTCCACCGAATCACCTCGCTTTCCCTGCGTTTTTCAACTTCTGCCAATTTTTTCGGCAGAAATAGGGCGTCAGTATAACGGGGACATCGGAGGATTGCAACGGAATTTTCCGGAGAAAAGTCAAGATATAGAAAAAAGATAGAGAGGAACCGACAACCCCCCGTGGGCAAAAACCGGCCCGGCGCGCAAATTCAGCCCCGTGGCGCGCGCCAAACCAGAATCGGGAAGCAGAAAGCCGCCCCGCCAGCCAACCGCGCGGGTGCGCAAAAAGCGGCCGAACTCGGCAAAAAACGCAGCAAGGTTGTGGCTCTCACCGATCCGTTGGCCATAAGGAGGGTTACACAACAGGATGCCGGGGCCGGTCGGCACCGACAGGTGGCGAAAATCTCCCGCGCGCAAAGCGAGATACTCCGCCACACCTGCCCGCTCGGCGTTACGTCCGGCAACGGCGAGCAAGTCCGGATCAAGTTCGCTGCCGTGCAGGAGCAAGGCAGAAGGATGGGTCATGGCAGCCATCGCCTGTTGCCGCAGCACCTGCCAGCGTCCCGCGCGAAAGCGCGGCCAGTGCTCGAAGGCAAAGGTGCGCTGCAAGCCTGGAGCGCGCCGGCAGGCCAGGTGAGCCGCTTCAATCAACAGGGTGCCCGAACCGCACATCGGATCCCAGAGCGGCAGGTGGGGCTGCCAGCCGACCTCACCCAGCAGGGCGGCGGCCAGAGTTTCGCGCAGGGGCGCCGCCCCTTGCTCCAGTCGATAGCCGCGCCGGTGCAGCAATTCACCGGAACTGTCGATGGAAATCAGGGCGCGATCATCCTCGAAACGCACCAGCACCCGTTGCGCAGGCCCTTGCGCGCCCGCTGGCTCCCGGTTACCCCCGAGCGCCCGGCTGATGGCGGCCGTCAAGGTTTCGGCGATGCGGCCGGTATGCATCAATCGTGAGCGGCGGCACACCGCGCGGATCTCCAGGGGCGTCTGTGACCGAAGAAAACGCCCCCAGGGCAGCCGCACGGATTTCTGGAACAACTCGGGGAAGCTGCAGGCGCGGATTTCGGCAAAACGCACCAGAATGCGACTCGCGCTGCGCAACCAGAGATTGGCGCGGTAGATGTCGGCCAATTCGCCGCGAAAGGCGACTCCGCCGTGCTCCGCCACGGCCGGCAGGCCCAGGGCGTCGAGTTCAGCCACACAGCTCGTTTCGCAGCCCGGGGCCGTCACCGCAAAAAGATCAAACAGGGGTTGCGCCACACACACCTCGCAAGACTCTCCGACACCAGCGCCGAAACGAAGGCGCAGACTTTACCACAGGTCACACAATGCTGTAAATTGCAGGGATTCCCAAACCAAGGAGCCTTACCCCATGATGAATTACCCCCCGGTGAATATTGACTGGGCCTACCTGGCCGAAAAAATCGAGCGTCTGCTGGATCTCTCCGACGAGTTTCTCAGCCGCAAACTGGCCGACGAGGTGGATGTGGATCCCCAGATGTTCCGCGACCACGTCGCCTTTCGCTGGACCCATGAAGGCCTGCTCGAAGCCGTGGCCTATCCCGACATTCCCGACAGCGCAGAGCTGCTCGGCATCGATGATATTCTGCTGCGCCTGCGGCAGAATACCCGCCAGTTCGTCGCCGGCTTTCCGGCCAACAATGTCTTGTTGTGGGGTGAGCGGGGTACGGGCAAATCCTCGGCGGTCAAGAGCCTGCTGCGCGAGTTTGCCGAACAGGGCCTGCGCCTCGTCGAACTGCACAAGGACGACCTCTACCACCTGCCGATCATCACCCGCGCCCTGCGCAGCCAGCCGTTTCGCTTCATTTTATTCTGCGACGAGCTGTCTTTCGACGAATCGGAAACCGGCTTTCGCGAACTCAAGGCGCTGCTCCAGGGCGGCATCGAGGCCCCGCCGCCCAATGTCCTGATCTATGCCACGGCCAACCGTCGGCACCTGATGCCGGAGCGTTTTGCGGAGCGCGACGCGGAGGCCGAAATCCACCCCGAAGAAGCCGTTTCGGAAAAACTCTCCCTATCGGATCGCTTCGGCATTACCCTGGGCTTTTATCCCATCAACCAGGCGCTCTACCTGGACATCGTCAGCCATCTGGCCGCGCGCCGCCAACTTGACATTTCCCCTGCGGACCTTGAGCGCGAAGCTCTGCAATGGGCCCTGTTGCGCGGCGCCCGCTCAGGACGAGTCGCCCGACAATTCATCGACGATCTCAGTGGACGCCTGGCCTTGGAACAATCTGCCTGAGTCAAACTCTTCCCTGGCAAAAACCAGAAATTTCTGATAAAATTGGCGAAGTCTTATTTTTGGAGATTTCATGAAATACTTTTACTTCGCCCTGCTGGTGCTTCTGGGGTTCCCCCTATTTGTCGAGGCCGGGCGCATCGTCGATATCGCCACCATTGAGGTGGATGCCACCGGCCCGGTCCAGTTCAGCCACTACCGCCACCTGGAAAAGCTGGGAACCAATTGCAAGCAGTGCCACAACAGTCTCTTTCATATCCGCAGCTCTGAAAACCCCCGCGTCACCATGGAAGACATGGCCGCGGGCCTAAGTTGCGGGGCCTGCCACAATGGGCGCCAGGCTTTCAGCGCCACGCGTAACTGCTACCGCTGCCACCCCACCCGCGAGGTCAACTACTCGGTGCCCGATATCGGGGATGTGCTGTTCAGCCACCAATCCCACTTGTCGATGTTCGGCTGCACCGACTGCCATCCCGAGCTGTTCCGCGCCGGCAGTGGCAACCCGACCGTCAGCATGGCGCAAATGGAGCAGGGGCTTTCCTGCGGTGCCTGTCATGACGGCGCCGGCGCCTTCGATGTCGCAGATAATTGCGCAGCCTGTCATGCCATGTGAGGTCGCGATGTCGCTGACAAAACGCGGCACAGCGGCCGCGACCTGACGGCGGCCTCGGGGCTTCTCTGTTGTCCGGGCTTCCTCGCGGCGCAATGCGCGCCCAGGGCTTGGACATCCGGATATTTTTTCCCTCAGTACCTGATCCTGGAACATAATTTGCCCTGGTTGATCAATTCCGCTCCGGCCGAACACCCCGCAAGGAGGACCATCGTTGCTCAGCAAATATTTCAAACCGGGACAGAAGGTCCAGATCTATCCGCAAACAGGCGCGGCCTCGCCGGATCAGCTCGAATCACTCACGGCCCATGTCGTCAATTGCGGCGGCGAGGGTCTGGAATTGTCGCTCCCTTACCAGACACACGCCGGCGAAGAATATCCTTTTCAAAGGGATATGGTCCTCGATCTCGTTTCCCAGTCCTTCGGCCTCGGGGTTCGGGCTCGCGGCCGCATCGCCGGGCTGCGCGACAAGAGTCTCATTCAGGTGAGCTGCTCGACCCCCCTGGAGGCTTTTCAGCGCCGCACCCAGCCCCGCATCGAGGTCTCCGTGGGCCTGCGTTATGCGCGTGGGCGCGGAAACCTGCGCTCCATGCTCGACAAGTGGCGAAAAAATGTCGCCTTGCTGCAACAGTCCTGCGCTGCTGAGCGGCGCCAGAACTTCACCTACCGCCCCGCCAATCTGAGCGGCGGCGGAATTCGTTTTGACTGCCCGGAGCAGATCGAGCCTCCCGAACTCTGCATGCTGCTGCTGGAACTCACCCCCGACACCCCACCGGTATGCGCCTTGGCCGAGATTGCCTGGGCACGGCCTGCCGAAAAGCCCGGCTGGAACACCCTGGGCATGCAATTTACCCACATCAGCAAGGCCGATCAGAAAAGAATCTTCGATTTTGTCGCCCAGACCCGGCACCGCCAAGAGCAAGCGGCAAACGAACCGGATGATTCCTGAATTCGACCGGTTCTTGTCGGTTGCGCCGCTTGTCCTTTGTCCGCCTCTGGTGTATAACAGATTCTCATCCGGTCCACAGATTCAGCTGCTATTCCATGCCGGGGAGATTCGGATTGAGTACCGCCATCCAAGAAACTGAAATCCTCAAGGCGTGTCGCACCCTCTTCGGAGCCGATGTCTGGTTGGATCGTCGTTTCCTGCTCTATCTGCAACACGACGGGGCCAAGGCCGCCTTCCGCAAGCGCGCCAAGGAAACTCATCCCGACCGCTTTCCCGGCGAGCCCCAGGTCCAGCAGCGACAATCCGAGCAATTTCAGGCTGTAACCCACGCCTACGATCTAATCAACGGCTTTCTCAGCACCCGTGACCGCGGCCAGTGGCAACCACGGCCACCCATGCACGGCGCGGCAGCCGCGCCGCGGCCCTCCGAAAAATATCGCCGAGCATCTTCCGAAGCAACGGCGCCGTTGCTCTCGCGGCACTATCAGATAGGCCTCTTTCTTTACGCGCGCGGATTCATCCCCTACCGCTCTCTGATCGAAGCTCTGGTCTGGCAGCGCCGCCAGCGTCCCGCCATCGGTGAAACCGCACGCCGTTGGGGCTGGCTCAACGAGACGGCTGTCCGCACGGTTCTCAACCACCGCGCCAGCGCCCGCCGCTTTGGCGAAAAAGCGGTTGAGCTGGGCTTGCTGACGCCCTTTCAGGTGCGCACACTGCTTTTTTATCAGCGCAGCAAACATCCGCGTCTCGGGCAGTACTTCGTGGAAAAGGGCCTATTGTCCGAATCCGAACTCGAACAGTTGGTGCTTGAGCTCAGAGACCACAACCAGCGGGTGCGCAATGGGCGCCCATCGACGCAAACCACCTTCTGACAGCCGCTAACGACACCCATTCCCATGGAAACCCTGCTTGCCGCTCTGGCCTCGGAACATGCGCTCATCGCCCTGTTTCTCACCGCCTTTCTCGCCGCCACCCTGCTGCCCCTGGGTTCGGAATGGCTGCTGGTGGTGCTCTTGCTGCAAGGGCACCCCATCGTCGTGACGGTGCTGGTGGCGACTCTCGGCAATACCCTCGGCGGGGCGACCAATTATGTCATCGGCTGGGGGGGGGAGCGCTGGTGGCGGGGCCGCCCGCCCCCCCTGCGCCAGAACCTTCGCTTGAGCCGCGCGCAGGCGCTGATGCGCCGCTATGGCGGCCTGGCCTTGTTGTTTTCCTGGCTGCCGATAATCGGCGATCCGCTGTGTCTGGTGGCCGGGATTTTGCGTTTTCCTCTCATCGGTTTCTTTATCCTGGTCGGCCTGGGCAAGCTCGGTCGCTACGCCGTTCTCGCCTGGGCGACTCAGCAAGCCGCCGGCTTGGCGTGAGAATCCCTGCGTAGCGCAAACAGGCCTTGCCTTTGCCGGCCCAACGCGGTATCCCCTTATTCCCCAATTTTTTTACCGGAGGTTTTATTACTATGGGCATCCTTTCAAATACCGTCAGTTTCCTGCAGTACCAGGTTGTGGGAGAGCTTCCTCCCGGCGAGCCCGCCGAGTGGGCCGCGCCGCTGCTGGCGAAAAACGCCTTTGTCGCCATTGACAACAGCAGCGAGGAGAGCTCCTCGGGATGGGCGAGCCTCGATGACCCGCAGCGGGTGGATTTTTCCGAGAACCGTGACTTTTTCCGCCCGCCGTACCTTAGCTTCTCTCTGCGCCGCGACCAGCGTCGGGTTCCCGCCGCGGTTCTGCGCCAGCACCTTGAGCGGGCCGAAGAAGAGTTTCTCGCCGCCCACCCCGGCTTGCAACGAGCTCCCAAAGACAAGCGCGAAGAATTGCGAGAGAATGTCAAGGGCGCGCTTCTCGCACGTACCCTGCCGACCCCGAGTCTTTACGATGCCGTCTGGGATATCGAACGAGGGATTCTGACCTTCACCGGCACCAATGGGAAAATCGCTGAAATTTTCGAGGGACATTTCCGTCAGACCTTCGATGGGCTTCGGCTTGTGGCCCTGCATCCTGTCGCCCGCGCTCGCGAGGTTATTCCCGAGGCACTGCGACCCGTCCTGGACAAGGAAAACAAAGCGACCACGGATGCTGTCCTTGAGCAGATTCAGGAAAACACCTGGCTCGGGGCTGATTTTCTGCGCTGGCTGCTGGCCCGTACAGTCAGCGGCCGCAGCAACTTCCAGGTGCGCCGCGACGGACCGGCAGCCCAGAAGGAAAATTTCATCGCTTTTCTTGACAATCGACTGCTGCTGGCCGCCGGTCCCCAACGGGTCGCGGTCGCCGGCCCCCAGGACCACTATCGCGAACCCCGCATTGCGCTGGAAACCGGCAAGGAGATCGCTGAAGCCACTATTTTCATGGAAAAAGGAGAAGACGCCTGGAAAACCACCCTCAAAGGTGAGCAGTTTCTGTTCCGCTCCTTCAAGGCGCCGAGCGTCAAACTTGAAAAAGACGACATCACCGATGAGCAGAGCGAGCGCGAAGCGATTTTTTATGAGCGCATGCACGTACTTGCCGAAGGCCTGCAGCTCTTCGACAGCCTTTTGGCGGACTTTCTCGAAGAACGTCTGGCCGACGACTGGCCGCGGCGCAATCAGGAAATGCAAGAAGTTCTGGGGTTGGATCGGGAAGATGAACCGAATGAATAACGACAGGAAAACGTAACTGTTCAGCATGCACCGCAGGGTGCGGCGGCATCGCGTGCGGCAAAAACTCACCTGCGGCTCAAACATTTGCCGCAGCACTCAACCGCCGCACCCTGCGGTNCCGCAGGGTGCGGCGGCATCGCGTGCGGCAAAAACTCACCTGCGGCTCAAACATTTGCCGCAGCACTCAACCGCCGCACCCTGCGGTCCTGTTTTGGACGTTGCTGCTGAATAGTTACTGGAAAACAACAAGAGGCTCAGGAAAAATCCCCCGTCTGGGGATGCGCTGAGGGCATGACTCCGCCGCGGCGCAGGCGCTGAAGAAACGCATTGCGGGGGATGGCCCGCGCCCCCAGGGAACTCAGGTGGGCACTGGCCATCTGGCAGTCGAGCAGCTCGAAATCCCTGGCCTTGAGACGTTCGACCAGGGCCACCAAGGCGACCTTGGAAGCGTCGGTTACGCGGTGGAACATGGACTCGCCGAAGAAACAACGCCCCAGGCAGACTCCGTAAAGACCGCCGACCAAATCCCCGTCTCGCCAGATCTCGGCCGAGTGGGCATGGCCCATCTCATGCAGCCGCAGGTAGCTCGCTTTCATCTCCGGGGTGATCCAGGTGCCTTCGGCTTGGGCGCGCACCCCTGCGCAAGCGTCGATGACCTGCTCAAAAGCCTGGTCAAAAGTGACGGTGAACAGTTTGCGGCGCAGGATTTTAGCCAGGCTGCGCGAAATGCGCAGT
Organism: Geoalkalibacter ferrihydriticus DSM 17813; assembly: GCF_000820505.1. Lineage (NCBI taxonomy): Bacteria > Pseudomonadati > Thermodesulfobacteriota > Desulfuromonadia > Desulfuromonadales > Geoalkalibacteraceae > Geoalkalibacter > Geoalkalibacter ferrihydriticus. Next base: position 73,892 of record NZ_JWJD01000009.1, read on the forward strand.
TCGTTCAGTTCGAGAATAAAACGCGGATCGGGTGACCACCACAAGATCGGGTCGCCTTCGTTGAACCAGGGAAAAATCCCCATGGAATACGCCAGCAACAACCGCTGCGGATTCAGATCGCCGCCAACGGCCAGGAGGCCGCCCTCTTCGGCGAGTTCGACAGGTGGAAAAACCGGATCGGCGATAAGCTGATAAACAGGCACAGGCGTTGGTCACGAAAGGCAGGACGCCGGAGCAAGGCAAACCTTGCTCCGGCGCCGGGGTTTATTACAGGCTCAGGAATAGCTGAAAGTCAGCCGCTCGTTTTTAAGACCAACGCTCAACCGTCCGCCCTTGCTCAGGCGGCCGAAAAGAATTTCATCGGCGATAATATCGCTGATCTCGGCCTGAATCAGGCGTCCCAAGGGTCGCGCGCCGAACACCGGATCATAGCCGCGACGCGCCAGATGGGTACGCGCCTTGGGCGACAGAGTCAACCTCACATTGCGTTCCTTGAGGCGATCCTGCAACTCGCCGACAAACTTGTCCACCACCTTTTCGATGATCGGCAGATCCAGGCTGTGAAAGGAAATGACCGCGTCGAGGCGATTGCGGAATTCCGGCGAAAAATGTTTCTCCACCGCCTGGCGCGGAGCGCCCATGGCGCGCTCGCCAAAGCCGATGGGGTTGGCGCTCATCTCGCGGGCGCCGACGTTGCTGGTCATGATCAGCGCCACATTGCGAAAATCGGCCTTTTTGCCGTTGTTATCGGTGAGACTGCCGTGATCCATGACCTGCAACAGGATATTGAACAAATCCGGATGCGCCTTCTCGATCTCATCGAGGAGCAGCACCGCGTAGGGGTTTTTCACCACGGCATCAGTCAACAGCCCGCCCTGATCAAACCCAACGTAGCCGGGCGGTGCACCGATCAGGCGCGACACCGAATGCTTCTCCATGTACTCGCTCATGTCGAAGCGCAGAAATTCAACGCCGAGCTGCGCCGCCAACTGCTTGGCGACCTCAGTCTTGCCCACTCCGGTAGGCCCGGTGAAGAGAAAGGAACCGACGGGCTTTTCCGGATGACCGAGACCGGCCCGGGCACGGCGGATGGCCCGACTCAGAGTATCAATGGCATCGTCCTGCCCGAAAACCACCCGCTTGAGATCGCGCTCCAGAGTTTTGAGCCGCCGTCGGTCGGAAGTTGATACATTGCGCGCGGGAATGCGCGCAATCTTGGCCACCGTCGCCTCGACCTCGGCGACCGTCACGGTCTGCTTGAGCTGAGGTTGCAGCTTGAGCGCCGCGCCCACCTCGTCGATAACATCGATGGCTTTGTCGGGCAGGTGACGATAGTTGATGTGCTTGGCCGCCAATCGCGCCGCTGCCTCAACAGCCTCATCCGTGTAAGTCACGCCGTGGTAGTCTTCGTAATAGCGTTTAAGCCCCTGAATAATCTCGATGGTTTCGTCCACCGAAGGCTCAAGAATATCGATCTTCTGAAAGCGCCGCGAGAGCGCGCGGTCCTTATCGAACAGATTCTTGTATTCCTCAAAAGTGGTCGAGCCGATGCAGCGCAGGTCGCCCGAAGCCAACACCGGCTTGAGGATGTTGGACGCATCCATGGAGCTGCCGCTGGTCGCGCCGGCGCCGACGATGGTATGAATCTCGTCGATGAACAGGGCCGCCTTGGGCACCTTGGCCAGGGCGTTGATCACCGCCTTGAGCCGCTCCTCAAAATCACCGCGGAACTTGGTTCCCGCCAGCAGGGACCCCATATCCAAGGCGTAAATCTTGAATTCTTTAAGCATCTCCGGCACCGAATCTTCGAAGATGCGCCGCGCCAGACCTTCGGCGATGGCCGTTTTGCCGACCCCTGAATCACCGACGTAGATGGGGTTGTTCTTGCGCCGTCGGCATAACACCTGAATGGTGCGCTCCAATTCCAGAGCCCGACCGATGAGGGGGTCGATCTTGCCCTGGCGAGCCCGTTCGACCAGATCGACGGTAAAGGCGCTCAGGGGATCACGATTAGGCGCGGCCTTGGCCGGGGACTCTTCGCGAGTCGGCGGCGGGCTCTTTTCCGGTTCGGGATATTTGGCCACGCCGTGCGAGACAAAATTGAGTAGATCGAGGCGCGACACGCCCTGGGCTTCAAGGTAAGCAGCGGCATGAGAATTCTTCTCCTCGAGAATCGCGGCGAGCACATCGCCCAGACCGATCTCTTTCTTCCCTGAAGAGTGCATGTGCACCACGGTGCGCTGCAGCAACCGCTGCAGGCCGATGGTCTGCTCAGGAATGAAATCCTCCTCGCTGGGCAGGGTCTCGAGTTGATGGGCAAAAAAATCCTCGAGCATGTTTTTGAGCTCGGCCACGTCGCCGCCGCAGGCGTGAATCATCCTCTGGCCTTCTTCTTCGAACAGAATCGCGAAAAGGATGTGCTCGGTGGTCAGATATTCGTGATGACGGCGCTGCGCTTCGCGCACCGCCAGACTGAAAGCGATTTGTACATCCTGATTAAACATGCCTGCACCTATATTTTGCGTTGACGCTCAGCTTTCTTCCAGACTGCATCTGAGCGGATGTCCTGCTTCCCGGGCCTGGGCATGCACCTTGTTCACCTTGGTTTCGGCGATATCGAAGGGATAGTAGCCACAGAGTCCGACGCCGCGATAATGAATGTTGAGCATGATGCGATTAGCCTCGGCCGGCGATTTGCGAAAAACCGTCTCCAGCATGGTGACCACAAACTCCATGGTGGTGTAGTCGTCGTTGTGCATCAGAACCTTGAACAGAGGCGGCTGCGTCGCCTTGGCACGGACCTGGGAAGCAACGCCGGTCTGCTCCCCTGTTGACTTTCTCCCCACTGTTGACTCTCCTCCAAATCCACGGACAAAATAGTTTCACTCAAAGTAATTTTACCCGCACACGGTTACAAATCTATCATAGATCGCGCTAAAGAGCCAAGGTCATAAGCGGGGATCGCCGCCACGACGCCGATTGACACCCATTGCCGCCTGACATAAAGTATTGTCCAACCTTCGGGCACTTGCAATTCCCGACAAACATTTCCACTTAGACAAGGTATGAGTGTATCCATGAGCTATAATTCCCTTCGGTATTTCCTTTTGGTGACCTTTTTCTGCCTGCTTGTGCTTGCGGGCTGCGGAAAGGCACCGCCGCGGATCGAGCCGATCCCGCTGAGCAAAAACCCCAGCGAGCAGATCGAGTTGCTCGACGCCGACCTGGTCACCGCGCGCCTCAAGGAAATTCACATCCTGGCGCCGGATTCCTTTGCCGCTGCCGGGGCGGCGCTGAACGATGCCCGCCGAGGTCTGGAGCAAGGCACCGGAGTCGCTGAAATCCTGCAACGGGTCGCTCTCGGACGCGCCCACCTCGAACGGGCGCAAGAACGGGCCAAGGTGGTGCAATCCATTCTCGCCGCGCCCCTGGAAGCACGCAAGCTCGCTCTGCAAGTCGGAGCGGTCAATTTTGGCGAGGACTACCTGGGGGCGGAAACACGGCTCATTCAACTCAACCGCGCCGTAGAGAACGAGCGTATTGATTGGGCCCTGAAGCGCAGCCGTGCGGCAACCGAAGAATTTCTCGCCCTGGAATTGCGCGCCATCAAGCATAACGCCCTGAGTGACGCGCGCGAACTGATCCAAGAAGCGCAGGCACTACGTGCGGCCAACGTCGCCCCGGAAAGCCTGGCCCGTGCCGAACAGGCACTCAGCGAGGCGGAAACCTACATCAGCGACAACCGCTACGAGGCGCAACAGATTGGTGAAAAAGCGGCTCGGGCCGGCTTCGAAGCACGCCGCCTGCTGCATATCACCCAACACAGCCGCAGCGTTCGTGAAATGCCCTCCGAGCAGGTCGTATTATGGATCGAGGCATTGCTGCGCCTGCCCGCCCGGCAACTCAGCGATGAAGACTGGCGCGACCTGCCCTTCCCCGAGCAGTCCAAGGCACTGGTTGCGGGCATCGAAAGCCTGCAGAAGGGTCAGGAGGCCCAGCGCTTCCAGATCGAGGCAGCGCGCCGCCAGATCGTTTCCCTTGAAGACCAGACCCGGGAAGAGCAGGCGGCCAAGGAACTCTATATTTGGGAACAACGAGCAGCCAAGGAAAAGCTTGAGAGAGAAAGGCGCTTGCAGCAGGTTTTCCAAGAGGTGCAAGCCTCCTTCACCAGCGAGGAAGCCGAGGTTTACAAACAGGGCAACCATATCGTGCTGCGCCTGCGCAGCATTGATTTTCCGGTGGGCCAAGCCATTATTGAGCCCGCCAATTATCCCCTGCTCGGCAAGGTGCGGCGAGCCATTCAGCGCTTCGGCGAGCCTGCGGTGACCATTGAAGGACATACCGACAGCACCGGATCAGATGAGATCAATGCCCGACTGTCGCAACAGCGTGCCGAGGCGGTGCGCCAGTTCTTTGTCGCCAACGATGCCCTGGCATCCGAAAAGGTTCTGGCGGTCGGCTACGGTTCACGGCGTCCCCTGGCCCTCAATACCACTGCGGAGGGGCGCGCCATCAACCGCCGGATCGACGTTATCATCAGCCCGCAGATGCAAAACGGACTGTAGGAAAAACGCGCTTCGCCCCCGTGGATTTGCAGAGGCCAAAAATTCAGTGGAATATACGGATCGCCGCCGGCATAGGACAACGGACAAAAAAAAGCGCGCCGGCCAGGAGGGATATCCGGCGCGCGAAAGAGCGAGTCGTGAGTAAGCGGTTTTCTCGCTTATGAATATACTACCGCACCAGTCATCTTTTCGCAAGCACCTCGCGGACCCCACTCCGGGCTCTGGGTAATTCACGCCCTATGGGCTTTTGAGGGTCTCGAAAAAATCGCGATTTCGGTTGCCACCGTTCCAACGATGCATGAGCAACGTGAAAGTCCGGGTCGTGCGCAGTTCCAGATCAAGCTGAATCAAGGCAAGGCGGTAATTTTCGCTATTTTCTCCATAGTGACGTTTGAGGATGGCGTAGATACGCGAAAAATTGCTGACCAGGGGCAGCTTTAGATGCCGGCGGCAGGCCCCAAGAAACACACGTCCCCGTTCGCTTGCGCCCAACAGATGCAGATAACGGGGACCGGCCGGCATCAAGGTCCGCACCTGTTCGGCGTGAACGTCGTTGAGAATGTAAGCGAGCATGCGCTGAATACGGGTTCGAGTGAATTGACGCGCCTTGACCGTCGAGACCAGATCCTCATAGTCAGCGGCCTTGTCGGCGGCGCTCAGCAGACGGCTTTCAATGCCATCGGCGACCAGAAAAACCTGACGCAAAGCTGCGGCACCATGAAAAATCCGCCCCAGCAGCAAGCGCGTGTGATGCTCGGCGTCGACGCCTCGCCCCAGAGCCAGAGCCTCAAACAGCGGGCCTGAGGCGGGCTGGGGCAGATAAGAAGCAATTTCGCGACCCTCAGCCAGACCACGACGAATCCCTGTGGCGCTGGCGATTTCCCCCTCAGCCACGTCAACCTCGTGAAATCCGGCACCAATACGCTGCACGGTAAAAGGCTTCAGGGTGCTTTGCTGCAAACGCAAAGCCCGCAGATATTCAATGCCGAGAATATTGTTGGGCTGGGCCAGAGCCGCGGCACTCAACTGAAGTCCGGACTCAGCCGCAAGCAACCGGCCCCGCGCCTCAGGATAACTGACCCCGCTGCGCAACAGTTTTTCCGTGGCCGCCCCCACCATCTGTTCATGCTCACAGAGCAGATCGGCGCAGGCTTGCAGGGCGTCCAAATTGCCTGTTTCGCTGCCAAAGCACAGACAATCCACCCGCCCCAGGGCGTCAAGGGCCCGTACCGCACCCTGCGCAAAATCGGGGGCACTGCTGCACGCCCAGGGGAAAGGCAGCTCCACCACGACATCGACGCCGGCGCGCAACGCCATTTCGGTGCGCACCCACTTGTCGACCAGAGCCGGTTCGCCCCGCTGCAGAAAATGTCCACTCATCACCGCCACGGCCACTTCGGCACCCGACACCCGGCGGCTTTCCTGCAAATGGTGCAGATGGCCGTTATGGAATGGGTTATATTCGGTGATCAGGCCGACGGCGCGGTCGGGGCGAGCAGACATTTTCAGCATAGGGGTTTTATCCTGAGCTATTCGGCCATCTCCTCCATCGGCTCCCCACAGCAGACCAGCTCACCGCCACCGTCGACCAGCAATTGCACAACGTTGCCACAGATTTCGCACTTGAACTTTTTGCCTTCGTTACCCATGCCGTTCTCCTTCCGATACGCTTAAAGATCGATTAGCGTGCCGCCCGGTTCATGGCGGCACGCCGCAAACATTTTCTGAGTATAACAGCCCCGTGCCGAGGTGCCAGCGGCATGGTGGATTTGACAAGCGGAAAAAATAAGGCACATTTTATGCGGTGAGCCGGCTGCGAAAACGCGGCAAAGCCATACATAGCCCAACGGACCGCATTCTATTTCAGGAGGACGTAACAATGCCGGATTTTGGTCATCCTTTCAGTGGCTTGAAAAACGACCGCATGGTCACCCACGCAGAACTGGTGCGCGCCATCCGCTTCATGGTGGCGGCAGAATACGAGGCAATTCAGCTTTACATGCAATTGGCCGAATCGACAGACAACACCCTGGCGCAACAGGTGCTGGTAGACATCGCCAACGAGGAGCGGGTTCACGCCGGGGAGTTTCTGCGCCTGCTCAAAGAGCTCGACCCTGAGGAAGAGATTTTTTACCAGCAAGGAGCCGCGGAAGTCGAAGAGGAATTTCTCGGCGGCGCAACCGACGAGCCCCAGGCTGTTGCGGGAAAAGCGCCTACCGGTTCGGCAACGGCCATCGGTCTAAATATCGGCAGCCTCAAAAGATAATGCTTCCACTCAGTTGCAACGTCCGCCAGTGCCGCAGGGTGCGGCGGTTGAGTGCTGCGGCAAATGTTTGATCCGCAGGCGAGTTTTTGCCGCACGCGATGCCGCCGCACCCTGCGGTACCTGCTGAACAGTTATAAAACAATCGGATAAAGGAGCTTGACAACATGGATCTGCTCAGACGTGAACTGGCCCCCATCACCCCCAAAGCTTGGGCGGAAATCGATACCATGGCGCGCGAAGCCTTGGCCGCCAATCTCTCGGCACGCAAATTCGTCGATGTCGACGGCCCCCACGGCATCGATCATCCCTGCGTCAACCTCGGACGACTGACCGTGCCGTCTGGACAAAAAGCCGAGGGGGTCCGTTTCGGCGTACACCAGGTGTTGCCCCTGGTGGAGGCGCGGGTGAGCTTTGTGCTCAAGCAGTGGGAACTCGACAATATCGAGCGCGGCGCGAAAGATATCCAGCTTGACGCCCTGGTGAAGGCCGCGCGCACAATCGCCGCGTTTGAAGAAGAAGCGGTGTTCAAGGGCTTTGATGAGGCCTGCATCAAGGGTCTGCACAGCGAGGTACAAGCCCCGCAGGTGCCCCTGGAACTGGACATGGATGCGCTGGTCGACGCGATTTCCGAAGGACAGGCGCGCCTGCTGCGCGAAGGCGTCGAAGGCCCCGCCGATCTGGTGGTCAACCCGGAGGTTTGGAAGTTTCTCGCCCGCAGTACCCCCGGCGGCACCCTGCGCAGCCTGCTGGAAAAACAGCTCGGCGGCGCCGTCATTTATTCCAACGCGGTGCAGGGCGTGCTGCTGGCAGCGGCGCGCGGCGGCGATTTCGAGCTGACTCTCGGCCAGGATTTCGCCATCGGCTACCACCACCACACGGCTGAAGAGATTCACCTCTTCATGACCGAATCCTTCACCTTCCGCGTCATCACCCCCGAGGCGCTGGTTGGATTTGAGGTGAAGAAGAAGGCGAAGAAATAGATAGGACAAAATCCCGAAACCGCATAAAAAAGGCCGGGGCCAAGTGCCCGGGCTTTTTTTATGCGCAGCGGCCCCCTCTCAAAGCACCACAGGCAGCTTCCCCCCAATGCGATTGTCGCAGGTCGTCACCTGCGTGCGATAGGCGAGCGCCTCGACGCCCGCAGCACACACCTCGCGCAACAGACGACCGTAGACGGGGTCAATTTCATCGGCTGGGGTAAAGGCCGTGGCTTCACCACGCTGCACCAGAAAAAAGATCACGGCCCGGTAGCCTTGTTCCAGAGAGGTGTGCAATTCCTGCAGATGCCTTTGCCCGCGCAGGGTCACGGCATCAGGGAAACAGGCCACCCCAGGCCGACAGCAAAGGGTAACGTTTTTGACTTCGAGCAGAACCTTCTCGCTCTCATTTTCCAGCAGAAAATCCATGCGGCTGGCGCCGAAGCGCACTTCGCGCCGCACCTCGAAACCCTGCAACTCGGCAATAACACCGCTTTTGAGCGCCTCTTCCACCACCCGATTGCTGCGCTGGGTGTGGGTATCCACCCAATAGCCGCCGACCTCGATGAGTTCCAGCGTATAAGCGAGTTTGCGCACGGGATTGTCGCTGCGTGAGAGAAGCACGCGGTGGCCGGGCACCGCGCACTGTTTCATGCTCCCGGTGTTGGGGGTGTGAGCGGTAACCAGGCTGCCGTCGGACAGGCGCACGTCGGCAAGAAAGCGCTGATAACGGCGCACCAGTACCCCCTCAAGCAGCGGTCTTGGCAGTTTCATGCGTCGAGCTCGGCCATCTCCCACTCGGAGAGGCCAAGCAGGTAGAGGATGGAATCGAGACTTTGCTGATTGATGTGGGTGTCGGCTTCTTCACGCACCCGCGCCTTGGCGTTGAACGCGATGCCCAACCCGGCGCGGCCGAGCATGGGCAGGTCGTTGGCTCCGTCGCCGATGGCGATGGTCTGATCCAGGGCGATGCCCTCGCGCCGGGCGATTTCTTCCAGCAGCTGCGCCTTGCGCGCACCATCCACCACCGCCCCGGTGATCCGCCCGCTGACCTTGCCGTCGGCAATCTCCAGCCCGTTGGCAAAGGCATAATCAAGGCCGAGTTCCTCTTTCAGCCGATCGGTGAAAAAAGTAAAGCCGCCGGAAATGACCGCGGTACGAAAACCCAGGCGCTTGAGAATCCGCACCAGGGTTTTGGCCCCGGGAGTAAAGGGGATTGTGCGATACACCTCTTCCAGGGCGGTGGCCGGCAGGCCCACAAGCAGCGCGACGCGCTCGCGCAATGCGCTCTGGAAGTCGAGTTCGCCGTTCATTGCCCGGTGAGTGATTTCCGCAACCTGCGCGCCGACGCCGGCCAGGCGCGCCAGCTCGTCGATCACTTCGATCTGGATCAGTGTAGAATCCATATCCATGACCACCAGGCGCTTGGCGCGGCGGTTGAGACTTTCTTTCTGCACCGCGATATCAACACCAAGTTCGGCTCCTGCAGACAGCAACTTGCGGCTCAGCCCCTTGACATCCAAACCCAGGGGAACATTGATGAGCAGCTCGACGCAACGCAGTTGGCCTTGAGTCAGCTTTGAGATGCGCTCGATGTTCACCTGATCGGCGGCCAGAAGAGCCGAAATCCCCGCCAGGGCCAGAGCATTGACCTCGCCGCCCAGGATAGTGACCACATAGGAATTGCGCCCCGTGCGCCGTCGATAATCCTGTTCGTCAAGCACCTGGAAATCGAGATCCAGCCCCCATTCCTTGGCGAGAAACAGCAAGTCCTTGATGAGCGGCTTCTGGTTGCTGTCACCGGGCGGAAAATCGATGACCACCGACAGGGAGAGCAGCGTGTGAGTCACGGTCTGCTCGATGTCGCGAATGCGCGCGCCGGCCGCGGCGATCTGTCCGGTCATAGCGGCAATAATGCCGGGCCGATCGGCTCCGGTCATGGTAATCAGAATCATTGGCTGGTTCATGGCGGTTCAATTCCTCGTCTGAAATAAGGGCGGATTTTAGTCCGGTTTGAACACCCTCTGCAAGCCTCAAAGAGGCGCGAGCCGCGTGACTCAAAAAAAAACCTGCACCCTTGTAAAAGGCGCAGGCAATTGAAGAGGCCGTGCAAAGACTGAGGCTATTCGCGCACGTAGGTATCAATATCGGTTTCATGCACCATGGCCATGGTGCGCGCGTATTCCGATTCGATGACCTCAAAATGATTGCGGGCATCGCGAGCGACCTCAGTGAAAACGGCCCGCACTTGCGGATCGACGATGTGCGATGCAGCCAGCAGGAACGTCTTCTCCATGTCTTCCTGCTCCCTGAGCGCCAATTCACGGGCCTTGCGTTCGTGCACATTTTTGTCGAGGGCTTTTTTCAACTCCATGAGCATGACCGAATCCGACTTGGGCGGAGCTGCCATCAGGCTCTCAAAGCTGTCGAGATCGTCCCATTTGTAATGGCTGTAAAATTTTTGGGCGTTCTCCTGCACCTCGTCGGCGAGACGCGTCAAAACTTTTTTGCCGTTTTCGTTTTCCGTCACGGCTGCCGCCTGCCGGTAAAAATCCATGAGGTTCTTTTTGGCAAAAATCGCCATTTTCAGGGCGTCCTTCATCTTGTATTCCTGTGGCATAGCATCCTCCTCCCCATCCGTGCTGATCGCACTTTTCCCCTGAGCCCCCGTCAACCCGCCATTGCGCTTCAGGGGAAACGCCGGCGGTGCGGCCGGATCGTCCGGCTGCGGCTGAACCAGCCTGCTGTCTCCTAATGTTTACCAGCAAAAATCAACAATTCCAGTGTGGTCGACGATTTCTCTCTCATTTTTGGTCTACCAGATACGCCGCAGGCAAGCCTGCGGCGCGCAATGCCAGGCGGATGGCATCGGCTTCGGCCTGCGCCTTGAGGTCGAGGGCCACCTCTTCGCCCGCGGCACGATTCGCCAGAACGGCGCAGACACAGGCCGCAGCGAATCCATACACCCCGGCCATCTTGAACAGGGTTCCGGCCTCCATCTCATAGTTGAGAATGCCGAGGCGACGATACTCCTCGTTGATACCGCGTAGGTGGCGCAGCAGATGGGGATTGCTTGACGAAAGAGTGCGCTCCTGCCCCTCGTAGAAGGTGTCCACCGAGGCGGTTACGCCGAGATGCCAGGGAATGTCGAGTTCACGCGCGGCCTCGACCAGTCGCAGAGTGAGAAAAGGATCGGCGGCGGCCGGGTATTCCGGTGGAGCGATGTCGTCGGCGGCCCCCTGGCGACAGAGAGCGGCGCGCGAAATGACCACGCTGCCGACCTTGACGTCGTCCTGCAGGGAACCGCAAGTGCCCACCCGGATGATTTCCCGGATGCCCACGGCAAAGAGCTCATTGACGACGATGGACAGCGAGGGTGCCCCCATGCCGCTGGTTGCCGAAAGGATGCGGCGGCCGTCAGGCAAGACGAGGAGATAACTTGACAAGCCACGTCGGGCGGAGAGTTTTTTCTCCAGAACGATCTCCGGTGCCGCCGTGGCGATGCGGTAGGCACGCTCCGGATCGCCGCACAGCAGAGCCAGGGTCGGTGGCTGCGGGCCGAGATCGGAAAGTCCGAAGCCGATGTGGTATTTGCTGGACCCGTCACTCATGGTGTCTGCTCCCGAAGATGAAGCGCCGAGGGCTCGAAAGCATGCGGCAGGAGAATATCGAGGGTCAAGTCTAGCCGCTCCGGTCCGTCACAAAGACAGATCACCCGGACATCCTGAACGAACTCCCGCAATACCTGACGACAAGCGCCGCAGGGTAGACAGGGCCTTGGCGTCGGCGTATAGAGCAGCAATATCTTGAAGTGTCGCAAGCCCGCCGCCACCGCGCTGAAAAGGGCAACGCGCTCCGCGCACAGAGTCAGGCCGAAGGAGGCGTTTTCAACATTACAGCCGGAAAAGATCTTGCCATCTTCAGTCAGGACCGCCGCCCCGACAGGAAAAGAGCTATAGGGCGAATAACTGTGCTGTGCCGCGGCACGCGCGGCGGCTTCCAATTTTTGCAGTGATGCGCTGATGTCCGCCATGGATCGCCCTTTCTTTGTGCCATGCCCGCCCGCAACTGGCGCCTTTCAGATCAACAGAATCAGACTGACCGCCATCACCAGCATGCCGGCCACCAGGCCATAGATGGAGAGATGGTGCTCGCCGTACTCACGCGCTGCCGGCAGCAGTTCGTCGAGGGAAATAAAGACCATGATCCCCGCCACCCCGGCCAGCAGCAACATCGTCAGTGTCTCGGAATAAAAAGGCATCAGCAGAAAAAATCCGACGAGGGCGCCGATGGGCTCGGCCAGTCCCGACAGGAACGAATAGAGAAAAGCCTTGCGGCGGCTGCCTGTGGCATAATAAATCGGTATGGAAACGGCGATGCCCTCGGGAATATTGTGCAGGGCGATGGCCACGGCGATGGGAATACCCAGGCTCGGCTCGTGCAGGGCGACGAAAAAAGTGGCCAGCCCCTCGGGAAAGTTATGGATGCCGATGGCCAGCGCCGCCATGACCCCCATGCGCATCAGGCGCGGATCGTTGGGTCGCTGGAGAGCTTCCTCCACCAGGTGAATTTCGTGGGGATTCTCCCGCTCGGGAACCAGGCGGTCGATGATGGCGATGATCAGGATGCCGACAAAAAAGGCCGCCGCGGCCGCCCAGGCGCCGGGCCGCGCACCCAGCTCGGCGGCCAGACCGTCCTGGGCACCCACCAGAATTTCGGCGAGAGAGATATACACCATGACCCCGGCGGAAAAGCCCAGAGCGATGGACAAAAAACGGGTATTGGTGTGACGGGAAAAAAAGGCGATGGTGCTGCCGATGCCCGTGGACAGACCGGCAAGCAGGGTCAAACTGAAGGCAAACCAGAAATTTTCAGGCATATCGAAACACATCCAAAGGTTTAAAAATTTGCCGTTACCCAGAAGCGGTGCAGGCTGAACGGTTACAAAAATTTTATGGTCACGAATATGACCAGAACTTTACCAGCCGCGCGCATGAACGCAACACAATTCTGGATCGACTCGAAGTCTATTCCCGTTTATGGAGAAACTCAATGAATGAAGGAACCTATCATTTTTTCAGCCTGATCATGGGCATCAACCTGATTCTCATCGGCGCGGCTGCGCTGGCCGCGGCGATTATCGGCATCGCGCGCAAAAAAATGGCGATATCCAGCACTTTCGCGTTGCTCTCCCTGACCTGCGGGCCGATTTTTGTCTATGTGGGAATCTCCTTGCTGAGATCGGCCTTCAACTAAGCAGCGCCAACGGCAGTTGCGTGGCAGTCGGACAAATCTCTGGTAAAATATGATCCTTAACTATCGCCGCGACCAAAGAACGGCGGCAAACTTTCATCGGGGAGGAACGATATGCACAGCAAATTCATGAAACTGACCGTCGCGGTGGCACTGCTTGCACTGCTTGGCGCCTGCAAGGGGGAAGAAAAGCACGAAGCAGCCCCGGAGCCGGAGCGGGAGCAAACTCGGATTGAACAAGCCAGAGATGAGGTGGTCGAGACAACGGAAAGTGCTCAGGAAAAAGCTGCCGAGGAGGCTGAGGTTGTCGCTGAAAAATCCAGGGAGGGCTATGAACAGGTCAAGGAATCCAGCGCAGAGACTTACGATAAAGTCAAGGAAACTACCGCGGATACTTACGAGAAAGCCAAGGAAACCGGCGCCGCGGCGGTAGAGAAGACCGAGGAAATGGCAGAGAAAGCGGTGGAGAAGGGCTCCGAGGTCGTTGATAAAGCAACCACCGCCGCCGGACCCGCCGTGGTCATTTATGAGGCGCGTAACGGCAACGTGACCTTCGACCATAAAATGCATGCCGAAGCCCTGGCATGTAACTTGTGCCACACAGAAATGCCGGCGCAAATGACCATCACCCTTGATCAGGCCAGCGCCCACGAACTGTGTATCGGATGCCACCGGGATCAGGGCGCGGGACCAACCGCCTGCAACGCCTGTCACATCCGCTAGCCGGGCGACTTCATAAAAAGGAGAAATCTTCATGGCTGACAAAGATTGCATCAACCCCGAAGAGCATTGCGCTCTGCACGCCTGCCAGTTGACCTACAAAGAGCGGAATCCCGAAATCGAAAAGCTCTTTGAAGACCCGCGCTATGTCTGCGCCAACTGTGGGGCGCGCACACACCTGGACGAGAATCTGTGCAACCCACGCCCTTTGTAAACCAGGGGCTCCAAATCATAGCTCGAAGACAAACGGAGCATCCCGCCATCAGGGAAGGCTCCGTTTGTCTTTATGCCGCGTCCGGCCCTTAATCGTTGCTGTCACTGCTTCAGCATGCACCGCAGACTGCGGCACAATTGGCTATTGTCGCCCTAATCGTTACAAGTCCTTCTGTTTTTTCTCCAGGTCCTCCAATTCAATTTTAATGGCATCGGTGCTTATGGCGATCTCATAAAGGGAGTAACCCAGGGACAAAACCAGCACGAAAAGGCTCAAACCAAAAGAAATTTCCGCAATACGCCCCTGATTCGTAAAGATAAAGAACATGGATAGGGCGCAAAGGATAAAGCTGGTCACACCATAGGCCTGCATGGCCTTGATCAAGCCGATGCGCTTGCGCAGATTGGCAATCTGCCGAGCGGTCACATCCTGCACGTCACTCCGCCGCCGCTCATGCAATTGTCGAATCAGTTGAGCCAGCACCAGAAAGCGGTTGGTGTAGGCCAACAGCAACAGAGAAATCGCTGGGAACAGCAGCGCGGGTGTCGTCAAGTCAATCGATTCCATAAAACTCTCCTGGGGAAAATGAGGTTTGCCTCCCGCACCCCGTCCTGGAACTCTGGAACAGAAAGCCAGACAAGGGGCGTGGCCGACGCCATTCCCATCGGTTACAATGAACGCATGATCGCCGAAAAAACAACATTAACTTTGCGCCTGACCGGCTTGTTGATACTCATCACCCTGGGGTTTGGCGCTTCGGGATTTGCCCAATCCGGTGAAAAGCCCGAGAAAGCCGCCGCGCGGGAGGAGATTTCGTTGCCCGAGAACGCTGAAATGAGACAACGCCTGCACGCCCATGTCGAACACCTGGGCGGCACCATCGGCGAGCGCAACCTGTGGCGATTCGCCGACCTGGAAGCTGCGGCGGCCTATATTGAAAATCAACTCGCTGCGGCAGGCTGCACTCCGGCCGCCCAGACCTACGAGGTCCACGGCAAGCAGGTGCGCAACATCATCGCAGAAATCAAAGGCCGCGACCAGCCCGATGAGATTGTCGTCATCGGCGCCCACTACGATTCGGTGCGCGGCTCGCCCGGGGCCAACGACAACGCCAGCGGCGTTGCCGCCTTGCTGGAAATGGCGCGTCTGTTTTGCGACCGGCCGCAGTCCCGCACTCTGCGCCTGGCTGCCTTCGTCAACGAAGAACCGCCTTTCTTCAAGACCGAAAAAATGGGTAGCCGCGTCTACGCCGAGGCAGTCCGCGAAAAGGGTGAACAGATCACGGCCATGGTCAGCCTGGAAACCATCGGCTACTACAGCGATGAAGAAAGCAGTCAGCGCTTCCCCTTCCCACCTCTGCGTTTTTTCTATCCCACGCGCGGCAATTTCCTGGCCTTCGTCGGCAACCTCGGCTCACGCGCTCTGCTCAACCAGGCGCTGGAAGCATTTCGTGGCGCCGAGACCTTTCCCGCCGAGGGCCTGGTCGCTCCCGGCTGGCTGATCGGCGTCGACTGGTCTGATCACTGGGCCTTCTGGCGCGCCGGCTACCCGGCGATCATGGTCACCGACACGGCCCTGTTTCGCTATCCCCACTATCACAGCCCGAGCGATACGCCCGACAAGGTCGATTATCCCGCCCTGGCGCAAGTAACCCAGGGCCTGACAAGCGTGATTGAGGCTTTGTGCAACGATTGAAATTTCCCTAAAACAGAAGAAAAGCGGCTTGCCACCGAGGCTGAATCAGGGCAAAATCCCCCCTGCGTTTCCCAAGTTTCGAAAAAACAAGCTGAATCCATTAAGCGTGACTCTAAAAATTTCATTGCCTGCTGAAACCTGCTGAAAAAAAAGGAAACAAATTTCCATGGATCCTCTCTGGTTGACCGTTGCATTCCTCTGTGGCTTTCTGGTCCGCCAAGTCGGGCTCCCGCCTCTGGTCGGCTTTCTTGTGGCAGGCTTCGTCCTCAATGCCATGGGAATCGAGGGCGGCGCAACCCTGCAAACGGCCGCCGATCTCGGCGTCATCCTGCTGCTGTTCACCATCGGGCTCAAACTCAAGGTTCAGAGCCTGTTCAAGCCTGAGATTTGGGCAGGCACCAGCCTGCACATGTTGATCACCGTCGGCTTCATGAGCCTGACCTTCTGGGGGCTGACCCATGTCGGCCTGCGTCTCTTTACCGACCTGGATCTCGCGGCGATTCTGCTGGTGGGCTTCGCCCTGAGCTTTTCCAGCACCGTCTTCGCCGTCAAGGTGCTGGAGGAAAAGGGCGAAATGTCCTCCAAGCACGGCAGCGCCGCCATCGGCATTCTCATCATGCAGGACGTGCTTGCGGTGGTGTTTCTGACGGCGTCCACCGGGAAGTTCCCATCGCCTTGGGCGCTGGCCGTTTTAATCGGTTTGTTTCTTGCGCGACCCTACATCTACCGCATCATGGACCGCTGCGATCACGGCGAACTGACCATCCTTTTCGGATTTTTCCTAGCCCTGGTGGTCGGCGCGGCGAGCTTTGAAGCCGTCGCGATGAAGGCCGATCTCGGTGCCCTCATCATCGGCATGCTGGTTGCGAACCACCCCAAGGCCAAGGAACTCGCCAAAAGTCTGCTCGGCTTCAAGGAAGTGTTTCTGGTGGGATTTTTTCTCAGCATCGGCCTGGCCGGCATGCCCACCTGGGAAACCTTGGGCATCGCCTTGCTGCTCACCCTGCTGGTTCCCTTAAAGGTGGCTTTGTTTTTTCTGCTGCTGTGTCGTTTTAAATTGCGTGCGCGCACCTCGCTGCTGGCCTCTTTCAGTTTGGCCAACTACAGCGAATTCGGCTTGATCGTGGGTGCGGTGGGGGTCGCCAACGGCTGGATCGGGCCAGAGTGGCTCACCGTCATCGCCATCGCCCTCTCCTTGACCTTCTTGCTGGCCGCGCCTCTCAACAGCCTGGGCAATCGCATTTATCAGCGATACCAGCAGCCGTTGCTGCGTTTTGAAATCGGCGACCGCCATCCCGACGACCTCATCGAACCCTGGCCCGCCAATATCGTGATTTTCGGCATGGGACGCATCGGTTTGGGCGCCTACGAGTTCATGGTTGAGCGCTGCGGAGCCTCGGTTATCGGTGTCGATATCAACGAAGTTGTTGCTGAAGAGCATTGCAATCGCGGACGCAATGTCATCCTCGGCGATGCCACGGACCCGGATTTTTGGGATTTGGTGAAGAACAGAGGGGGATTCGGGAAACTGGAACTGGTGATGCTGGCCATGCCCAAGCATCGCGCCAATCTCTCGGCCATCGACCAGTTGCACAAGGCCGGCTTCACCGGCAACATTTCAGCCATCGCCATGTATGACGACCAGATCGCAGAGTTGCGCGACAAAGGGGTACACGCGGCCTTCAATTTCTACGCTGAAGCCGGCACAGGCTTCGCCGAACACGTCTATGAGGAGGCGCTGCGCAGGGGGGTTCTGCCCAGCGTCTGCGCAGTGGCGCAGGACTGAGCCGAGTCGGACACAATTGAAGGTTTAAAGCTCCGCCCCACTTTCGCCGCCTGCGGCCTCGGGGCGCAAGGCGATATGCTGCTCGGGTTGCTCCATGACCTTGACCAGTGCGGCCACCCGCTGATCGAACTGGCCGCGCTTGCTCTGGGGCACGGAGGCCGCCATGGGGATGTTGGCACGCATCGGATCGACGGGGCGGCCTTTGACGTGCAATTCGAAATGCAGATGGGGACCGGTGGAGCGTCCGGTGTTGCCGGACAGAGCGATGCGCTCGCCGCGCGCCACGCTCTGGCCGCGCCGCACCAGAATGCGGTCCAGGTGCAGATAGCGCGTCACGTAGTTGCCGCCGTGCTGAATCTCGACATATTTTCCCGCGAAGGGGTGGTTCTTGACGCGCGTCACCACTCCATCGCCGGTGCTGAGGACCGGGGTGCCGATGGGCATGGCAAAATCAACCCCGTTGTGGGGTGCCACGCGACCGGTGACGGGATGGCGGCGGGCCGGGTTGAAAGAGGAACTGACCCGGTAGTTGCCGTTCATGGGATGACGCCGAAAGGCGCGCGCCAGGCTCTCGCCCTTGTGGTCGTAGTAGTTGCCGTCTTCAAACAAAAAGGCCGAGTGCAAGCGGTTGCGCCGCAGAATACGTACGCCTTCAATACGGCTCTGCCCGGTGAGATCGCCCTCCACCCACTGCCGACTACGTACAATCTGAAAGCGGTCGCCGGCACGAATCTCCCGGGCGAAATTCAACTGATCTTTGAACAGATCGGTCACAATGGCCGTTTCGCGTTCGCTCAGCCCGGCGTTGCGTGCCGATAGATAAAAACTGCCGTTGATCTCTCCCGCCAGCACCTGCTGTTCCCAGTCTCCGGGAATGACAATCTCTTCATACTCGAAATTGCCGTTGTCGGCGCGCCGGTAAACAACCCGATTGCCGGGATGGATGAACAACTCCATCTCTTGGAGGCTGCGCGACTCTTCATCCAGGTAAAAACTCAGAAGGTTGCCGGGGCGCAGGATATCCAGGGCCAGCAACGACTCGTCGGCCGAAAGCACCTGGTACATGGTCTGCTGACCGAGATCGAAACGATCGAAGATGGAACTCAGGGTGTCACCCTGGGCGATGGCGTAGGTGAGGATATTGTCGGGTTCTTCCGGAGCAGGAGGCTCCTGAAGAACCTCAATTGGGATATCCTCTGCCAGGTCGTAGAGTTCATAGGCTTTGGCTGTTTGACTCAATTGGGCGGAAGCAGGGGCATGAAACTCCAGATCCGGCGGCCCTTCAGTGCGCAGGACAAGGACTGCGAGGGCCAGAAACAAGGGCACCAGCCCCCAACGAATCAAGCGCAGCCTTTTTTTCCATTTTTGTCTGACCACAGAAGTGCGAATGGCATTCATAAAAGAGAACACCCTTTTTTGGAATTGGAGGATTAAAGGATTTGTACGCCCTTATATGTGCGGCAAAAAGGCTACTTTGTCAAGGTCTGCTAATATCGCACCGTTAATATTTTCGGAAAAATCAGAGAATCCGGATACACAGACAATCAGCTTCGGCGTAGAGGCCATCATGACCATCGGTCAAGCGACCGCGCACCAGGACTTTGCGCCCCTTGACCGAGACGATCTCCGTTTCGACCTGCGTCACCACTTCCAGCGGCAACAGCTTGCGAAAGTGAATATTGAGGTTGCCTACCACGATGGGGTGCCCGGCCGCCCAGGCCGCCAGGCCCAGCACCTCGTCGAGGACGGCCGCCATGCTGCCGCCGTGGGCATGGCCAGGTGGCCCTTCGGTCTCTTCGCCGAACCAGGCCAGGGCCACCAGGTCATTCTTGCCGTCGCGAAAATAGCGCAGGCGAAAGCGCTTGCCATGCGGATCGCCGCTGACGAAACGCAGGGACTTGCCCACCAGCGCGGGCGCGTCGAAAGGCGACCAATCGGGCTTTTGTCGCGTATCGAAATCAGGGGTTGGGTTTGAGTCCATGGGTAGCTCCTGTCCAAATGCAATCGTTTGGCCTGAGCAAATTAGTCGATCCCTTAAACAAGATCAAGAAGAGGATCAAACCGCGAAATCCGATCTCGCTTGAATCCGCAAATCGGCTTGAGGTAAAGTTCAGGAAAAAACCGGATCGGCACAAGATTTAAGCACAGCGAAAAACAAAAGAAATTCGCGACACGAGGAGAAGTACCCTTGTCTGAAAACAAATCCAAACAACCCTCTCACGAAAACGAAGAGTCTTATCCCGAGTTCGACGACCAGCGGCAGCCGCAATTGACCTTTCTGTGGTTTCTAACCCTGGTGGGCCCTTTCGTCCTGTCAGCCGGCCTGCTGGTCACCCTCTACTTCATCCATGGCTGGAATTATGTACAGGCCCTGCTGCTCGCGGCCATGGCGGTGTTTTTTTTCTTCGGCCGCTTCGTCATTTTGGGTGGCAGTGCCGGAGGCATGGAGGAAGCGACGCGCTTTTTCACCTCGGGCGAACTGGCGCTGCTGGTTTTCTACATGGACTCCATGGTCGCCTGCCTGCTGGCGTTTCACATCGGCTTTCTGTTTCGCCTGCCCTATCTCGGCACCAAGCTACGCATTCTCATGGATGACGGAAAATTCATCCTGCAGTCCCATCCCTGGATGAAACGCGCCACCTTCGCCGGTATCGTGACCTTCTGCGTTTTTCCCCTGGCCGCCACCGGCAGCGTCGGCGGCTCGATTTTCGGTCGACTGCTGGGCATGTCGCGCCTGGGCACCTTTTTCGGTGTCGTCACCGGCAGCGCCCTGGGCTGCTCGCTGATGTATTTCGGCGCCTCGCTGATCAACCGCTACCTTGATCGCGACAATCCCTGGCTGGTCATCGGCGGCATCGTTTTCGTGGTCCTGGCAATCCTGCTGCTCAACCACCGCTACCGCAAAATGAAGGCCCAGTGGTATGCCACGCAGGTTAAAGCTCCAGAGTGCCAACCCTGAAGGTGCTTAGCCGCCGAAACGTGTGTGCCAACCATCGAAGATCGCAACCTTGTCCGGGCCATGGCGCAGCAGGGCTTTGCGGACCTGCTCCACTGTTTTGACGCCGGGCACTTGACGAGGGTTTTTGCTGAAAAACAGGTCGGCATAGGTTATGATCTGCTCTTCAAGAGACAACGGCAGCATGTCGCGCACAGGCAGAGGCAGGCCCTGGTCGCGGATCTCTGCGGCACTCAGGCCCACGCCGATATGCCGCTCGCAGACCAGGGCATGGCAAGGCAGACCTTCTTTTTCAAGCAGCTTGCGCCCCTCAAGGCCATGACAGATATAGGGCAGAGTGCCCCGGCAACCGATTTGCGGGGCATGGGTTGCGCAAATCCCGATGTCGTGCAGCAGCGCCGCCTCTTCGACAAAAACGGCATCGACTTCGCTTCCCAATCGGCGGGCAATACGCACTGCCATTGCGGCCACCGCCCGACTGTGGCCGAGAAGAATGGAATAAGCAGACGATTCCGGCGCATAATATGTCTCCAGCAAACGTACGGCATCAATCATCAGGAACCTCGTAAAAATCGACCTGGAAGGTGATTCCAACCATGATCATCAAACGCGAAACCAAACCCCTGCTGCATCGGCAGAAATGTTCAGCTTGCGATTATTATACTCTCTATCGCGTTATCCCCGCAGGCGAAAAAGCCACGGACACCTGCACCCATTGCGGCCATCAGGTGACTCTGGCATGGGACAATGAGATCAGGGCCACCATCAAGAACACCGAAAAAATACTCACGGACCTTGAAGAGATCTACCCCGAAATCAAAGACCTCAAAGAGCCTGGCGATCACATCCGGCTGGATTGAATCCGCAGACCGCCCCTTCACTTTGATGAAAATGGGCAACGGCCTGCCGTTAAGAAAATGATCGACCCTAGAGAAAATCTGACCTCGAAGGTCTTGAGTTCAAAAAGCGCCTTGTGCTAATATCAAGCTTCGGTTGCGGGACCATCCGCAAAGACGAAATTTCTGGACATTTTTGGAGGAAAGACCCGTGAAAAAGTTTCTGATTCTGATGCTTGCCGGCGCCATCGCCGCTTCCCTGTTGACCGCCTGCAAAGACGAGGCGCCGAAGCCGGCCACCGCCCCTCAGGGCATGCCTGCCGCAAGCATGCCCGCCGGTCACCCCACCGCCGTGAAAGACATCAACGGCACCGTGCTGGAAACCATGGACAGCGCGGGATACACCTACGTCCATGTCGACACCGGCAAATCCAAGGTATGGGCCGCTGGTCCCCAAACCGAGGTCAAAGTCGGCGAGACCGTCGCTTTGGCGCCCGGCCAGGAAATGCACAACTTTCACGCCAACAGCCTCAACCGCACCTTTGACATGATTTTGTTCGTCCCCGCCATCCTCGTCGGTGGGGAAAGCGTCACACCCGGGCCAATGGG
Organism: Geoalkalibacter ferrihydriticus DSM 17813; assembly: GCF_000820505.1. NCBI lineage: Bacteria > Pseudomonadati > Thermodesulfobacteriota > Desulfuromonadia > Desulfuromonadales > Geoalkalibacteraceae > Geoalkalibacter > Geoalkalibacter ferrihydriticus. The sequence continues at coordinate 95,769 of NZ_JWJD01000009.1, forward strand.
CGGCATGCCGAGCATGCCTGGAATGCCCGGCATGAACGGCATGAACGGCATGGGAATGCCGGGCGGCCACCCGGAAATGGGCGGCGCCCAGCCTGTGGAAATCGACTTTGCAGACCTCGTCCCCGTGGATGGCGGTCAAACCGTCGGCCAGATCTACGCTCAGAAGGACGCTTTGGCCGGACAGGAAATTCAGGTACGCGGCAAAGTGGTTCGCTTCAGCCCGCAGATCATGGGAAAAAACTGGATTCACCTGCAGGACGGCACGGATAATCAGGGCAAAGGCGACATCACCGTGACCACCAACTCCACGGCTCAGGTCGGCGACACGATTCTGGTAAGCGGCATCCTGCAAACCAACCAGGAGATTGCCCATGGCCAGGTTTATGAAGTGATCGTGCAGGACGCTCAAGTGGTTGTTGAATAAAATTCGCAACGGCTTAACGGCAACCCCCTGCAAGCCATAGAAAAACACCAAAGGCTCCCTTTTTCCATGGGGAGCCTTTGGTGTTTTCAGTCTCCGTCACTGTCCTTCAGGTACTGATACAAGTCTTCCGCCACGGAGCGCGGCAGGCCGGGCATGGCCGCGATGTCCTCCAAACCGGCCTGCCGCAACTTACGCACGCTGCCGAAATGACTGAGCAGGGCTTTGCGCCGCTCAGGGCCAATGCCCGGAACATTTTCCAGCGCCGAGCGGATAGTGGCACGACTGCGCAACTTGCGGTGATAGCCGATGGCGAAGCGATGCGCCTCGTCACGCAGTCGCTCCAGCAGAAACAGCGTCGGTGATCCGCCACGCAGCAACACCGGATTTTTTCGCCCGGGCACAAACAGCCGCTCTTCGCTGCGTTCCACCATCTTTCCCTGCATGTTGGCCACCACCCGGCTCTTGGCAATGCCGGCTGCGTCGATGCGTCCTTCCAATCCCAACTCTTCAAGAACCGCCGTCAATACCCCGAGTTGCCCCCGACCACCATCGATGAGAATAAAGTCAGGCAGTTCGTCCTCCTCCAAGCCACGCCGCAGCCGACGCAGCAGCACCTCGCGCAGCGAGGCGTAGTCGTCGGCTCCTTCAACCGTGCGAATCCGAAAGCGCCGATAAGCCGCGGGAGCCGGCTCTCCCTCCATGAGCACCGCCATGCTGCCCACGCTGTGACTGCCCTGCACGTTGGAAATATCGAAACACTCCATACGTTGCGGCAAACGCTGCAAATGCAGGCGCTCCTGAATGTCGGCCAATACCTCGCGCCGTGCCGTGCGGCGCGAGCCTCGCTCACGGAAAGACTCGGCGGCATTGCGCGCGGCCAGGTCCACCAGGTGCAGCTTGTCGCCGCGCTGCGGAGTGATAATCTGCACCTTTCGACCGCGCCGCTCGCTGAGCCATTCTTCCAAGGTCGCAGCATCGCTCAAAGCCAAAGGCACCAGGACCTGTCCGGGAATGACCACGTCACGGGCATAGTATTCGCGCAGAAATGAGGACAGAAGCTCATCATCCTCCAGACACCAGGGCTGGAGATAGCTGCGCCGACCGATCAGTTTGCCCTCGCGGATAAACAGCAAAGCGATTTCGATTTCCCCGCCTTCGCGATGCAAACCAATGACGTCCTGATCCCCGCCGCCCTCACCTACAACCTTCTGCCGCTCGACAGTGGCTTCAATGGCGCGGATCTGATCGCGCAGACGCGCCGCCTCTTCATAACGCAACTCGTTGGCCGCGGTTGCCATGCGTTCGCGCAGCACCCCAACCACTTCGGTTTCGCGCCCTGCGAGCAGAGCAATCACCCCCTGCACCAATTGCCGGTAATCCTCGCGGCTGATGCGTCCATGACAGGGCGCGCTGCATTGTCCAATCTGGTAAAACAAGCAAGGCCGCCCGCGGCGACGGCAGGTCTCCACAGGATAATGGCGCAAAGGAAAGATGCGATAGATTTCCTTGAGGGTTTCACGCACCGCCGAGCCCGAGGCATAGGGTCCGAAATAGAGCGCGCCGTCCCGACGAACCTTACGCACCGTCTGCAGTAAAGGAAACTCCTCACGCAGGTCCAGGCGGAGCGACAGATAGGTTTTGTCGTCGCGCAGGTTGATGTTGTAGCGCGGACGATGTTTCTTGATCAGGGTGTTTTCAAGAATCAGTGCCTCTTTTTCCGTGTCGGTGACAATGGTTTCAATGCGGCGGACCTTATTCATGAGAAAAGGGATCTGGCCGCGCCCATCACCGGCTGCGGAAAAATAGCTGCGCAAACGGGCACGAAGATTTTTGGCTTTGCCCACGTAGAGAATCACATCCTGGTCACCAAACATCAGGTAGACCCCGGGGGTTGTGGGAAAGCGTTTCAAATCGATGTTCTGATCAAGTAGGGTCATGATCCTCTTAAGTGTTCGGCGGCCTGTCTGGGCAAGTTTTCGCGATACTCAGACTCGCAATCCTGCGAAAAATATCCTACCCGATTTTGCGCTTCTGCAAAACAGCTCAGGCACAGTAAACGCCTTATTTTCTCGAAAACCCAAGAGACACTGTCATTACAACTACTTACCCGAATACCAATAATATGTTTCTGTATGGTATACGTTTTGCTTTGTTTAACACTGAGCGTTGTTTCCTCTCTCGGTACGCCGGTGCAGGGTCATGCGTTGAGGGACGCTCAGCTCCGCACCGGCGTACACCCATCAAGTTCTTTCCAGGAGGCTCTGACATGAAATCGCAGCCGACCCCTGTTTCGACCAAAGATCAAGCTCTGTGCCAGACCCACAGCCCTTCGGGGTTTCTCACCCTGGGTCTGTGCTCCCTACTGTTGGGCCTCTATCAAGCCGGCCTGATCGCTCATCCGGCGCTGGTCGCCGTGGGCTTCGTTTACGGCGGCCTGAGTCAGGCGGTTACGGGCGTCCACGAATGGCGTCACGGCAACGCCTTCGGCGCCGCGGCGTTCGTTTCCTGCGGGCTGTTCTGGCTTTCGTTGCTGCCGATCCTGGTTCTGCCCGGTGCAGGAATCGGGCAACCTTTCGAGACCTTTGCCAGCGTCCCCTACCTCATCATGTGGAGCCTGTTCATCGGCATATTGGCCCACGGTGCTGGACAGGTGCAGAAATTCACCGGACTGCTTTTTGGTGCGTTGGCTCTGCTGCTGGCCTTCGTTGCCGCAGCGCTGGTGTGGGAACCTTTCGCCCTGCGCCAAGCGGCTTGCCTGATTGGGGTCGGCACCGGTTTGCTGGCCACCTACAAAGGGCTGTCCTTGCAGACGCTGCGCTTCACGCGCAGGGGCTCTCTGGCTGCTTAACTCTTCAGCCGCGACGCCCGACAGTGCCGCAGGGTGCCTGCTGAACAGTTACCTGGCCGCATAGAGACATCAGAAATCAGGCTTGTTCCAACCATATTCGTAGCTCTTGAGTATGCGCCGGAAGACAATTGCGGCCTGCGTTTGCCGTCCTTCTTTAGTTGACAATCAGGCAGGCGACAGATATTGTTAAAACATGTTTTTAGCAATATCTGCCCCAGGATCCCCTTCTTTCATGCCGTCGACGCAAGTCAGTCGGCGAAATGAAGGGACAGGGCAAGGAGATTCTCCATGAACGCCAAACTCAGTCAACACATGACGTTGCTCGGGCTTTGCTCCGTCGCCTTTTATGGGGTTATGCTTGCCTCGGGAAAGCTCTCCATTGAGGTCATGCCTCAGTTTCTCATTTCAGCGGCGATTTTTCTGATGTCGGGCCATGTGATGCGCAAAGCCGTCCGCATCAAGAGCAAGGATCACGAAGAGGATCGGGCTCAGACAAAACCGGAGAAAGCAGAGCGAGAAGAGACGGACTGGCCCTTCATGACCAATCTGCTCAATTGGACGGCGGCTCTCCTGGTGGTCGGCATCATGGCCATCTTCATCATGAAACCCGCCGGCATCACCTTCACCCAAGCCTTTTCCGAAACAGCCGCCCACGAGAACTTTTTCGCCGGGCATGTGCCTTGAAAAAAACCCGCGCAAGCGGGTTTTTTTTTGTTCTTTGTTCTTTGTCCTTGGTCCTTTGTTATAGGTGACGCTCTGATCTAGCCGTCTCACGCCAACGGAACCATCGGTTCCAGACGCCACGCCCTGTGTGACCTTTGTTGAGCATATGCACTGGATGCCGACCTGATTCTGGACCATGGGCTTCTGATTCCACTCCTTACCCTTACCCTTACCCTTACCCTTACCCTTACCCTTACCCTTACCCTTACCCTTAC